>CAZCBJ010000074.1:0-16542 GCA_964496705.1 uncultured Anaerolineaceae bacterium
CAGTGAGATGAAGACCAGTCTATACGGCGCTGGCGAGTCTGCGCCTTCGTCAGCAGCCACGCCGGGGTACAAGCCCTTTTTTGTGATCGCTTTTTTCTTCGCGGTGCTGCACCTGGGAATGCTTGTGCTGGGCAGCGGCGTGATGACTCCCATCACGGCAATATTCCTGGTTGGGCTGTTGTTGGCCCTCACCGCTTTGATACTGGGTTAAGTTCTGGGTAAAGGCTCTGCTTATGGAAACGAAATTACCGGTTGTCTGGCAGGATACGATTGAGAAAATTAAGACCTGGGCGCGGGTAAATTCTCCCTGGCTGGTGCATTTTAACAGCGGCTCGTGCAACGGCTGTGATATCGAAATACTGGCGACGCTCACTCCGCGCTACGATCTGGAACGGTTTGGCGTCAAGCTGCAGGGCAGCCCACGCCATGCGGATGTGCTCATTTGCACCGGTCCGGTCACCCGTCAAGCGCGCGAAAGATTGCTGCGCACCTACGAGCAAATGCCCTCACCCAAATTTGTCATTTCGGTGGGTTCATGCAGCATTTCCTCCGGTGTGTTTCATGGCTGCTACAACATCGTCGGCAGCATCAGCGAAGTGATCCCGGTGGACGTATTTATCCCGGGTTGTCCGCCGCGCCCTGAAGCGATTATCTACGGCGTGGTGCAATTGCTGGAAGGGCTTAAGGAAGGCAGGAAAGCATAACATGGATCTGACCAGTTCGCTCCAATCTGCTGAAAACCTGTTAAATTACTGGACTGGCGGCATGTCGTATATTGGTGAGGAACGTTTGGATGTTGTCCTCACCGCCAGTGATCTGGTTGAGGCGGTGGGCATTCTCAAAGAAGGTAAATGGGGCTATCTTTCGGCTATCACTGGCCTGGATCATCCCGCGCCTAAGGATGCAGCCGGAAATTCACCCGGACATTTGGAGGTGCTGTATCATTTCACGGAAGGGGCTGCAATTCTCACCCTGCGGATTCAACTCGCGTATGATCACGCAATCCTGCCGAGCATCTGCGGGCTGCTGCCCTATGCCACCCTGTATGAGCGCGAGCTGATCGAATTGTTCGGGGCGCAAATCCCGGATACTCCCAATTCTGACCGGCTTGTGCTGCCGGATGATTGGCCGACCGAGGTCTATCCGATGCGCAAATCATTTACCGGTTTTTCAAGCGAGTGACGGAGAAAGACGAGAAGATGGAAAATCCTGTCAGCGGTGAAAAGTTCATCGTCCCAATCGGACCACAGCATCCTGCCTTGAAGGAACCCGGGCATTTTGAGTTCACGGTGGATGGCGAGATTGTCACCGGCGCGTCGGTGCGTTTGGGGTACGTGCATCGTGGGATCGAGAAGGGTTGCGAGCAGCGCAATTGGACGCAGAACCTATATTTACTGGAGCGGGTGTGCGGCATTTGTTCGCATGTGCATGCCACCGCCTATGCTCTGGGCGTGGAGAAACTGGCCAATGTCGAAGCGCCGCCGCGCGCGCAGGCCATCCGCACCCTGGTGGCCGAGCTGGAACGCATCCACAGCCACCTGCTCTGGCTGGGGGTTGCCGCGCATGAAGGCGGGTTTGACACGCTGTTCATGTACGCCTGGCGCGACCGCGAGACGGTGATGGACATTCTGGAAATGCTATCTGGAAACCGGGTGCATTACTCGGTCAACATTCTGGGTGGGGTCAAGGTAAATATCAACCAACAGATCAGCGATACCATCTTGAAAGGCATGGACTTCCTCGAAGGGCGTACGCATTATTATCTGAATGTGGTCACCACCGATGAAACCTTCCTGGGGCGCACGCGCAATATCGGCAAGATGACTCGCGAACAGGCGGAAGCGCTGGCCACCGTAGGCCCCACCGCGCGCGCTTCAGGGGTGCCGTATGATATCCGCGCTGATGCGCCGTATGCAGCCTACCCGCAATACCCGGTGCGGGTGGTCACAGATACCGCTGGCGACTTGGAGGCGCGTTTTGTTGTGCGACTCAAGGAATTGCTGGAAACCTACCGCCTGGTGCGCGAGATTTTGACCAGCCTGCCGGAAGGCGACCTGCAGGTGCGTGTTCCGCGCCGCATACCGGATAATGAAGCCATCAGCCGGGTGGAAGCCCCGCGTGGAGAACTGTTTTATTATCTGAGGAGCAACGGCGGCGAGCATCCTGAGCGGATAAAGGTGCGCACACCCAGCCTGTGCAACTGGGCATCGGTGTTGAATTTTGTCGTCGGACATAACCTGGCAGACATTCCGATGATCCTGGCCGGGATTGATCCATGTTTTTCCTGCAATGACCGCATGGTGACCCTCACAAGCGGCGCAGACTCCCATAAATGGTCTTGGGAGAAATTGCGCCGTTATGGAATCGAGTATTATCAGCGATGAGCGCGCTAGACATACATTCTTTGATTGCTTTGCTGTTCTTTCCGGGAGGACTTTTCCTGATGGTGGTGGGTCTGGTCTATGAATGGGTGGATCGCAAACTGGTGGCCCGATTCCAGAACCGGGTAGGACCGCGCTGGTTCCAACCGTTGGCGGACGTGGTCAAGTTGCTGGCCAAAGAAGAAATCATCCCTCAAGGGGTTCACCGCGGTTTATTCATCGGTCTGCCCATTGTGGCGCTGGCGGCAGCATTAAGCGCCGGGTTGTACACCCCGTTGTTTGGTTTTACGCCGGCGTATGACTTCAACGGCGACCTGGTGGTGACGCTGTACCTGCTCAGCATGCTGACCCTGTGCATTGGCCTGGCCGGGGCAAATACCAACAACCGTTTTTCGCTGGTGGGTGCCACCCGCGCCTTGACTCAGCTTTTTTCCTATGAGGCTCCGTTCCTGCTGGCGCTCCTGGGTCCGGCGCTGGTTGCCCGCTCCTGGAATATCACCGTGATCAATCTGTATGCCCACCAAAACACCTGGATGGTGGTGACGCAGTTCGTGGGCTTCTTGGTGGCGCTGGTGGGTTTGATGGGCAAACTGGAATTGCCGCCCTTCGATGCGCCTGAGGCGGAGACCGAAATCGTTTCCGGTGCGTTGACTGAATATTCGGGACGCGGACTGGCTCTGTTCCGCCTGGGCAAAAACGTCGAGCTGGTGGTAGGTCTGACCCTGGTGGCGGCTTTCTATCTGGGAGGTCTGGCCAATCCATTGGAGTTCATCCTGAAGACGTTGGGATTGTTGCTGCTCATGGCGGCGCTGCAGTCGATGTTCGCTCGCCTGCGCATCGACCAAACGGTTGGCCTGTGGTGGCGGTTGGGCGCGATCATCGCGCTGCTGCAAATCCTGGCGATCATTATTGGTAGGCAATTTGGCGGCTTGTTTTAGGAGGAAGCATGAAAGTTGGCGCATTACTGGGAGACATCATCCGTTCGCTGTTCCGGAGGCCGGTGACCGAGCGTTATCCGTTTGAGCGCCGCGCGGCGCCTGAGCGTTTCCGCGGTGAGTTGTTCTGGGATCCAGCCAAATGTTCCGGCTGCCAGTTGTGCATCAAAGATTGCCCGGCCAATGCGATTGAGCTGATCGTGCTGGATCGGGCGAACAAGCGTTTTGTCTTGCGTTACCATGCTGACCGCTGCATCTACTGCTCGCAATGCGTGATCAACTGCCGTTTCAAGTGCCTGAACATGTCCAATGCCGAATGGGAGCTTGCCTCGCGGCAGAGCCAACCGTTCACCGTGAATTATGGTCGCGATGAAGACATCCAGTTCCTCCTGGAGCGCGAAGCTCAAGCAGACGCTGCTGCTCGCTGCGAGTGAGGCAGGGCATCCAGCCAGGCTGGGGGTGCTGGGTATCGGCAGCGAACTCAATGGGGATGATGCAGCCGGGTTGCTGGTTGCGCGCCGTTTGATGGAGCAGGTCGGCGCGAAAGACTGGCTGCTGGTCATTGAGGCCGGGCAGGCGCCGGAAAATTTCAGCGGTGTGCTACGCCGATTCCAAGCGGATGTGGTGCTGCTGGTGGATGCAGCCGAGATGGGTGAGTCGCCCGGGAGCATCGCCTGGTTGGACTGGCGCGAGGCGGACGGCTTTGGCGCTTCCACCCACACCACCTCGTTGGCCTTGCTGGCGCAGTTCCTGACCGGCGAATTGGGCTGCAGGGTGGTTTTGTTGGGCATTCAGCCTGCGAGCGTCCAAGAAGGTGATCCTGTTTCAAGCGCGGTAAGGCAGGCGGCTCATAGCATTGTCGCGCAGATGTTGTTACTGGCATGAGTTTTATCCGGGTAGCAAGTGATCTTTGTTATTATGAATCAGAATCAAACGGTATAAAATGAGAGTTTGGCTTGGTGTTGGCGGTGTGAACGGTATGAGACTCATGGAAAGAAAGCATGATTGTTGACGAGACCGCGCGGAAAGAGAAAAACTCGGCTGCATTTACTTCGGTGATTGCGGCGATTCTATTAACCACCTTCAAGATCATCGTTGGTGTTCTCACCGGCAGTCTGGGCATTCTGGCGGAAGCTGCCCATTCCGCATTGGACCTGGTTGCGACTGTTGTAACCCTGGTGGCGGTACGCATCTCCGGGAAACCAGCCGATGCGGAACACCCTTTTGGGCATGGAAAAGTCGAAAATTTATCCGCCTTATTCGAAACCCTGCTGCTCCTGGTTACCTGCGTTTGGATTATCTACGAAGCCGTTCAACGGCTTTTTGTCCGGCCGGTGCAGGTGGATGCGTCCATCTGGGCTTTTATCGTCATGTTTACGTCGATCATCATCGATTGGAATCGCTCGCGAATTCTTTACAGGGCTGCCAGGAAATATAAAAGCCAGGCGTTGGAAGCGGATGGGCTGCACTTCCGCACGGATATCTGGAGTTCCTCGGTGGTCATCGTCGGGTTGATCGGGGTCAAGCTGGCTGAGATTTTTCCAGGGCTGGATTTTCTGCACATGGCCGACTCACTGGCGGCGCTGGGTGTGGCGATCATAGTGATCGTCGTCAGCCTGGAATTGGGCAAACGCACCATCACCGGCTTGCTTGACACTGCGCCTAAAGGCATGGCGGAGCAGATCATCGCCGAGGTGGAACGGCTGCCGGGCATTAATGATTGCCACGATGTGCGCATTCGCCACTCCGGTCCTTTTACTTTTGTGGATGTGCATATTCTGCTGGATGGCGAGCAAACGCTCGAATCAGCGCACGAAATCACCGAGGTGGTGGAAAAGACCATCAAAAAAATTGCGCCGGATTCGGATGTATTTGTCCACCCTGAACCGCGCAATGAGTTGACGCCACCAGAAGACATCAAACAGCGAATCAAAGAGGCGGTATCGGCATTGCCCGGGGTGGCGGATTGTCATAACGTCGAGGTGCGTTATTCTGCCGGTGATTTATTCGTTGAGGTGCATGTGTTGATGGACGGCGGATTATCGTTGACCGAAGCCCATGAATTGACCGAGGCTGTGGAAAGCGTTATCACCGCGATTGTGCCTCAGGCGAAAATCTCAGTCCACCCCGAACCTGCCCCTGATCATCCCACGCCCTGAACCTGCCTGTTCTAAGAGGACGACAGCGGGACCTCGTCAGCGATGATGCTGGTGAAATCATCCACAAGCTGCGGATCGAATAACTTGCCGCTCTGTTCCTGGATGTATCGGAGAGCTTCCTCTTTACTCCATGCCTTGCGGAAAGGTCGGTCTGAAGTGAGCGCGTCCCACACATCCACAATGGTGAAGATGCGCGCTTCAAGCGGTATCTCCTCACCTCGCAATCCCCGCGGATAACCGCTGCCGTCCCAGTGTTCGTGGTGGCAGTAGGGAATGGAGATGGCCGGATGCAAAAAAGGAATCGCGGTCATGAGCTGGTAGGCGAATACGGGATGCTCTTTGATCACATCCATCTCGTCCGAGGTGAGTGGTCCGGGTTTGAGCAGAATCGAATCAGGGATGACCAGCTTGCCAATATCATGCAGCAGCGCGCCGCGGCGGAAGTGCAGTAATCGGTCGTTGCGGATGCCCAGTTGTTGCGCCATTCGCTCAGCGATCTCGGCCACGCGGTGGGTATGACCCGAGGAAACGCGGTCGCGCACCTCAATGGTTTGCGCCCAGCCTTCGATGGTGGCGTCGTAGGCGAGGATCAGCTCGGTGTTGGTGCGCTGCAGGCTCTCAAACAATTGTGCGTCCGCCACGGCGATGGCGGCCTGCATGCCCAATGCCTCCAGAAAATCGAGCCATTCCTGATCCGGGCTGAGGCGGGCGCGGTTGAAAATTTCAAGCACGCCTTTGATTTGACCTTTGGCGACCAGCGGTACGGCATAATAGGCTTCAAACCCTTCGCGCATGAAAAAAGAAGAGCCGAAGAATTCATTTTCCATCTGCGACAGATCAGGGATGGCGATCACCTTGCGGCGCAACACGGCCTGACCGGCATATTCTTCACCGATGCGCAGGCGCGTGTTCTGTCGTCCGCTGGTTCGAAAACCGCTGCCGGCTGCGTATTCCAGCGACCGGGTGTTTTCATTGAATACAAATACATCAGCGGCGTCCACATGCAGCTTGGTGATCACCTGATCCATGAGGATGTCAAGGGTCACCTTCAAGTCAACGCTGCCGCTGATGGCCAGGTCAATGGTGCGCAGGGCCGAGAGACGTTGGATCTGGCGCTGCACCTGTTCCTGGGAGCGCTTGCGCTGGATGGCCATTGCGATCTGGGTGGAGACGAATTCGAGGATTTCCTTGTCTGATTCGGTGTAGCGTACGCCTTCGTTGTAGCTCTGCACCACCAGCACACCGATGGCTTCCCGCCGGGTCACCAGCGGCACGCCCAACCAGTCGATGGCATCGGTACCGATGGGATCAATCTCACCCCGCGCCACCAGGTCATTAAACACTTCCGGTGTGGCCAGAAGGGATGTGCGCGTACGCAAAACATATTCGGTGGAGCCTTTGCCCAGCTTTTTAGGGGTGGGCGCCGTATCATATTCGTCCACAAAATACGGAAAGATCAGATACTCGTTGATCGGGTCAAATAACGCGATGTACAGGTTATTGGCGGGCATCAACTGGCGAATGATGGCGTGGATGGAGCCGTAGAGTTCGTCGGGATTTTCAGCGTGGAGCGTGGCCTCGGAAATGGCGAAGATGGAGTTCTGGATGCGCTCTGAGCGTTTGCGGTGGGTGATATCCTGTACGATGGCCTGAATGATCACCTCGCCTGTCTTGGGATTATTTGTCAGGTAAGAATCGTGCAGGATCCATTTTTCCTGCCCGGACAGTGTGCGGAAGGGATATTCAAGGTCCTGCACCCGCCCATATTTGACGATTTGTTCGCGCAGGTAGCGTTTGGGGCGGATATACTGGAAAAGGTCGGAGATATTTTTACCGATCACATTTTCTGGATCAGGGTACATCCCCTCAAGATCGAAAATACGCAGGGAGCCGCGGTCCATATATAGAAGGGTGCCGTCTAATTTAAAGCGGTATAGACCGATGTTCGCGAATTCTAGCGCTTCCTTGCGAATATTTTCTATCTCGTTGGCTTCGAAAGATGCATCCGGAATGCTCATAACCTGTGCATTATATCTTATACCCGATTTGCTTTTGTCACAACTGGGCGGTGAGGTTAATCATCGCGCCAAAACCAAGAACAGGGGTGCAATATCCATGCTAGCTGTCCGTTTCAAGTTTCGCGCCTGCCAACAATTCGATCATTTCGATCACGGCTGAATTGTCCAGGCCTCCCAGACCTCGCTGGGTCATGGCATTGAATAATTGGGCGTCCAAGGCGGCTGAGGGGAGCGGGACGCCGTATTCGACGGCGCTTTCCAGGATGATGTTCAAGTCCTTGGCTTGCATGCTGGCCTTGAAGCCCGGCGAGCGGTTTCCGGCGAACAGGCGCGCGGGCTTGTTATCCAAGGTCCAACATTGCGCCGCGCCGCCCCGGATGGCTTCGACCACCTTGCGCGGGTCAGCGCCGGCTTTCTGAGCGAAAACGAGCAGTTCGCCCATCGCCACCATTTGGGCCGCAACCATGATTTGATTGGCGGCTTTGGCAATCTGACCGCAGCCCGATTCGCCAATATGGGTGACGGTTTTACCCATCGCCATGAACACCGGGCACACGATTTCCAACGCTTCAACCGGGCCGCCAACCATGATGGTCAGGGTCGCGTTACGCGCGCCGATCTCGCCGCCCGATACCGGCGCGTCCAGGCTGAGGATGCCCTGCTCGGCCAGACGGGCTGCTATACTGCGGGCAGTGGCGGGCTTGATGGTTGAATTGTCCACGAAGATGAGGCCGGGATGCGCGCCTTCGAGGATGCCCTCTGTGCCCAGGGCGACCTTTTCCACATCCGGCGAATCGGGCAGGTTGGTAAAGATCACATCCACCTGGGCGGCCACCGCAGCCGGAGAGAAGGCTTCTTCGGCGCCCAGCGCCACCAGCTCATCCACCGCGCCGCGGCTGCGGTTGTGAACAACCAACGGGAATCCAGCATTAAGGATGTTGCGGGCGATGGATTTGCCCATCAAGCCCAGGCCAATGTAGCCAATGCGCAGGGTCATGCGTTCTCCTTTTTGGGTGTAAATTTTTTTGCCAGGTTGTAAGCCAGCGGTCCGAACAAGCCTTTGAAGGTGCGCGCGCGCAGCGCCTGGTCCAGGTCGGCGATCAACTGCCCGGAATCCTCCAGGCCCACGCTGGCGCGCACGATCCCTTCGCCAGTCCACTCGCGCAAACCGAATTTTTGTTGATCCGAGAGGTATGCAGCAGCATCTACGTACATGTCGGCTGGGTAGTAGAACAACAGGCTGGCAGGATGACCCAGCGAGGTGGCGTAGGTCCATAAGCGCACCTTTTCGGCCAGGTTGATTGCCGCGCTGAGACCCTTTTTCAAACGAAAGGCGAGCATGCCGCCGTAGGCGCTCATCTGGTTTCGGGCGAGTTCGTGATGGGGATGGCTTTCCAGACCGGGGTAATAGACGCGCTCAACGGCCGGATGACTTTCGAGAAAGCTGGCAATTTGCACGGCATTCTCGCAGTGTTTCTGCATGCGCACCGGCAGGGTTTCCAAACCGCGCAGGATCAGCCAGGCGTTGAATGGGCTGAGTGCTCCGCCCAGATGAACCAGCATCTCCTTGCGGATGCGCAGCAGCGCATCGCGCGGCCCGAGGATTGCTCCACCCAGCGCATCAGCGTGACCGTTGATATACTTGGTCAGGCTGTGGATGACAAAATCCGCGCCCAGGGCAAGGGGTTTTTGTAAAATGGGACTGGCAAAGGTTGAATCCACCGCCACCCTTGCGCCTACCTGACCGGCCAGTCGAGCCACTGCGGCGATATCGGTGATACGGGTGAGCGGGTTGGCGGGGGTTTCCAGGTAAACCAGGCGGGTGTTGGGCTGCAACGCGCGCTGCACGTTACGCACATCGCTGGTGTCCACCAGACTGACCTGTATGCCGTAGCGCGGTAAGTGAATGCCCATGAATTCCTGAGCGCCGGGGTAGCAGACTTCGCTGGCCAGCACGTGGTCACCGCTTTGTAGAAAGGTGAGCAGGAAAGCCGTGATGGCGGCCATGCCGGAGGCGAACACCAACCCGGATTCGGCCCCTTCGAGGGCTGCCAGGCGCTGTTCCAGCGCGCGCAGGGTGGGATTGCTCCAGCGAGAATAAAGATGGGGAGCATCCTCTGATTCCAAATTGACGGCTTCGAACAGCTTGATACCAAAGCCGGGAAGTTTATATGTGGACGCCATCTGAATCGGCACAGACAAGCCGCCGGTGGCAGGGTCTGGATCATTTCTCCCGTGGATGGATTGGGTATCAAAATCGGGCATCAGGACTCCTCCAACACTCGCGCCTGAATTTCATCACGCAGCGCGCGGTGACTCTGGCGCGAGATGGGATAACGCCAAGCCAGAAAAATGGCCGGGATGAGCAGCAGGGCGGGGGCCAACCCCATGGTGATGCGGATGGCTTCAATCGCGCTGGCAGGTTGGCTGGGGATGGGGACTGCGCTGGTGGGGTTTATGTAGCCGGTCAGAGCCAGGATCTGCCCCAGCCCCCAGATGGCCGCACCGGTGCCAAGTTTCTGGAAAAACGAGGTGAAGGCGTAAAAAGAGCCTTCGCGCCGCTCGCCCGTGCGCATTTGGTCCAATTCCACCACGTCCGGGATCATCGCCCACGGCATGACATACGCAGTGGCGATGCCAGACCCGGACAACGCAGCCAACAAATAACACAACAGAATCTGGTCGGGACGGACCAGCGCCAGACCCAGCAACACCAGCACCCAGGAAGCCGTGCCGAGGATGAACGCGCGGCGTTTGTCCAGCCTTTGCGCCACCCACACCCACAGCGGGATGAACAGGATGGCGCAGAATTGGGCCACGAGGACAAAATAATTGGCCTGTTCTGGCACCAGCAGATAATAATTGGCGAAGTACACCAGCATGGCGGCGATGATGCTGGCGGTGGTCCAACTGAACAGGAACATGCCCATCACCAGCCAGAAAGGTGCGTTGCTCAATGTGGCGCGGATGGCTTTCCAGGGTGACAACGTGGAAGCGCGCGTCAGGCTGGATGGTTCGCGCGCCACTCGCACCACGACCAGGGGCGGGATGGCAGTGACCAACCCGAGTCCGATGCCAATCAACAAGAACAGCGAACGTTTGTCCTCGATGTACCAGCCCAGCACAGTGGCCAGGATAATGGCAGCCAGCGTCCCGGAAATTTGCACCACCATGCGATACCCATTCAGCCGGCTGCGCTCATCATAATCGCGGGTCATTTCCGGGGTCAGCGCGTTGTAACTGACGTGGATCATGGTGAAGGCGGTATCAAAGAATATGAACGCCAAAGCATAATACGCCGTCAGGCCCAGCGGCCCGAATGGCGGCACAATCCACAGCATGAAGAAGGATAACCCCAAAGGCAGCGCGCCGAAGAGCAGCACCACCCGGCGGCGTCCCCAACGGCTGCGGATGCGGTCAGAGATCAAGCCGAAGATGGGATCGTTGATCGCATCCCAGATGCGCCCGATGCCCACCGCCCAGCCGGCCAGGTCGGCGCGCAATCCGGCTACGTCGGTAAGAAAGAACAACTGAAAGAACATGATGATGGTTAGTGGAATGCCGGTGCTCAGGTCGCCTACAGAAAAAGCAAGCATTTTCCGGCGTGATAAGCGGGGGGTGTCTGCGGTGATAGATTCTGCCATGTTAGAGTTTGTTCCATTCCTGGGCTTCGGGATTCTCGCCGTTGTAGAAATCATCCAACGAGCGAGTGGCAATCTTCTGGCGGTATCGGTTCAGATTTTGCTCAATCTCAACGTCCACGGGGTAAGGTTGGTGTTTTGCCAGCAAAGATGCTGCCCGCTGGCGGGCGGCTTCCAACGCCGGGCGAGAGCCGCCTTCAATCCAGACATCGTAGGGGTCGCGCACCAGCAGGCGGGGGAGAAAGTGTTCGCTGCGGTAGTGGCGGGCGGTGTGCTCTTCAGCCAGGTAATTGCCGTCCGGTCCAATTTGCCGGATGAGGCTCTCCGCCAGAGTTTCGTCATTGACTTCGATGCCGCGCCGCATGCGTTTGAGCATAGCGCACAGGTCGTCATCCAGCAGCAGCATGGGGTCGGACTCGAGCATGGTGCTGTCAAGCGTTCCGCCGCAGGTGATGTAATCCACGCCAGCCAGCACAGCAGCGGTCAGCGTTGCGGTGCGCTCGATGCCCGCCTGCACATCTTCCAGTTTCGAATCAGTCGCTCCACCCACACTGCGGCAGGGCAGTCCGTAAAAACGCGCCATCTGAGCGGAGGCGGCAGTAATCAGGCCGGTTTCCACAGCCCCCAGAGCCACAGTGCCGTGGC
The DNA here is from genome assembly GCA_964496705.1 of uncultured Anaerolineaceae bacterium. Classification (GTDB taxonomy): domain Bacteria; phylum Chloroflexota; class Anaerolineae; order Anaerolineales; family Anaerolineaceae; genus CAZCBJ01. The sequence continues at coordinate 11,780 of CAZCBJ010000074.1, forward strand.
GCAGATTGGCAATGGTCGAGACCGTGCCGTACAACACCGGCGCGCCGGGTCGGAAAATCTGCGCCAGGGTGATGTGGGCCAGGATGTTGGCATTTTCCTGCGCGAGCAGCCCAGCCAGCGTTACCGGTGCGGTTGCGCCGGCGATGCCCTCCGGACTGACCGCCACCGGCTGGCCGTAATCGGCGCAGATGAGCAAACCTTCGGCCTGCATGGCGGCCATCTGCAGTGGGCTCATGACCGAGCAGATGGCGAAGAAGCGCGGCCTGGCTTGCAGCTCCTCTTTCCCACCTACCGCCAGTGCCATCATGCGCATCATGTCCAGGGTCGGCAGGTAGCCGTAACAACCCATGCCAAACGGCTTGCGCGAGAGGCGCGCCCAGGCAAAGATGGCTTCTGCATGAATGGTGGTCATGGGTATGTCGTTGGGCCAGACGTCCATTTGCGAATGGTGAATATGCTCGCAGCAGTCGATGAGGCGGATGTGGCGCTCCAGGTCTTGCAATGTGGTGGGGCGCACCTCTCGGCTTTCCATATCAATGATGCGCGTGGGGGTGCCCAGCGCGGCGAACTGCGGTTCGCCACCGCCTATGACCGTGCAAAACTCGCCGCTGCGCCCGAATAACTGAAACCTGGCAGGCGCGTGGGATAAAGCTTTGCGCACCAGGCTTTCAGAGAGCCGCACACGTTGGGTTTGATCATCCACTTGTGCACCTGCCTGGCGGTAGATGTCGCGCGCCAGGGCAAAATCCACACGTATCCCGGTGGTCTCCAGGATGGTCATCGAAGCGCGGTGAATCCGCTCGACTTCGGAAGGGCTGAGCACTTCAAACAGGTTGCTTTTCATGGCTGTTTACGAAAATAGGCTCCCTTAATGGTCTGGCAGGAGGATAGGCTACTCAGATAGCGCCTGTCCACCCGAAATTAGCAAATCATGAACGAGTCGGAAGGTCGAAAACGACCACCTGATTGCGACCGCTTTGTTTTGCCTTGTAAAGCGCCTGGTCGGCGCGGTCCAGCAGCGCCATGAAGGATTTGTCCTCAGGTGTCAATTCGGCGATTCCAATGCTGACGGTCACGCGGATATATCCGGCATGAGTGGTCACAGTTTCGTTGAGAATACCTTTGCGCAGTCTCTCAGCGGCAATTTCGGCTTGCGCGGCGTTTGTTTCAGGCAGCAGTATGGCGAATTCTTCTCCGCCGTAGCGCCCGATCAGGTCAATATTGCGCAGCAGTTTGCTGCAGGTGACGGCGATCACAATCAATACCTGATCTCCCAGGTGGTGGCCGAATGTGTCGTTGACCAATTTGAAATGATCAATATCCAGCATCAGCACCGAGAGTGGAGTCCTGTAGCGGCGCGAGCGTGAAATTTCTTCCTCGCCGCGGTCCAACAACTGGCGTCGGTTGGCGATCCCGGTCAGCGGATCGGTCTGGGCCAGATAATTGAGCTGGTTGAACAGGTTGGCTTTTTCAATGGCGATGGCTGCAAGGTTGGTGAAGGTCAGCAGGCGCAGCGCATGTTCTTGGGTGTAATAATGGGTTGCCCGGCTCATCAGGTTGATGAACCCGGCGACTTTTCCCTTGATCAGAATGGGCACGCCCAGGTGGCTTTTTACCCAGCCGGTGGCGCTGGTCACGGGCCAGTTGAAAGCTTCCACGTTTTCCACGACGATGGGTTGTTTTGACTCAGCCATCATTTGCAGGTTGGGAGTCCGGTCAATGATGAACACGCCGCCCGGATGCTGGTAACCAGGGATGACGGTGTCATAGCCGGCAGTGCGGGCTATGCGGGCGGTACCATCACTGGCGGCGAGCAAAATCTCGACCGCGTCATAAGTAACCACCCTTCCCACATCGTGGAGGATCACGTCGAAAACCTCTTCGAGGGTCAGAACGCTGTTCAATGCGGCTGCGGTATCCCGCAGCGCCTCAGCAAGCAGACGCGCTTCGCTTTCGGCAATCTGGGCTTTCTTCTGCTCATCCACATTGCGAATGACATGGATGATTCCAATCGGCTGCCCATCAAAACCGTGGATCACTTCAGCTTTTGAGTCGATATAGAAACTGGTGCCGTCCAGGCGCCGGGCGAGAAACTCAGTGACACCGGTGCGGATGCCATTCAGGGTCAGCCTCAGACTCTCCCGGGCTTTCTCCTGGTCGGTGGGGTGGATAAAATCGATGATGTGTCTGCCGACCATGTCTTCGAGATCGCTGGCGCGGTACATGGCAAACCCGGAAGGAGACACGAACTCGATCATCCCGTTGAGGTTGGTGATGGTGATATCGTCGGGTGAGGCGGAGATGATTGACTGGTATCGCTCTTCGCTGGCTTCCAGCTCTTCGCGCGCCCAGCGCAAGCGGTTGATCATGGCGTTAAATGCGTCAGCCAGATCGCCCATGAAATCCACCTGCTGGCCCAGATCCCCCGCCGCTACCTGGCGAACCTGCCAGGTGAGATGGCGCAGGTTGGCTTGCAGGGCTTTGAGGCTACCGGCCAGTTTGCCTTTGGCTTTCATTTCAGTTGAAAGGTCGCCGTTCGCCAATCCCTGGGCAAAGGAGCTGATGATCAGCAGTTCTTCGACCAACGCCTTCCAGTCTGCATGGCTAATAGAGCCGTCAGGCAGATCGACGGTCAACTTTCCGCTGGCAAGGATATCCCCGATGATCTCCAGCCATATCTCTGCTGATGGCTCACGCGCGGAGGGGTTGCTGCGTTTCTTCATTCGGCAACCTGTGCGCGAAACCGGCAGGTGCGGTCGCCTGTGCACCAGCAATCGACTTCTTTGACATGGAATTTTCGCCCGATGCGGGATTCCAGTAAGGCCGCGATGAAGCCTTCATCGTATACGCAAATTTCTGAGTCCAATACTGGTAAGCCGGAGCAATCCAGGTCTTCAGCGATGGTGAGGGTGAAATTGCCATTCTCCAAGTCAGCCTGCTCGAGTCGCAAAATACCAATGCCAAGGTCTTTGAGGGCATGCTGCAATTTACCCACAAAATCATCGAAACTGGACGCACCGGTCAGATATTGAGCATAAAAAGCCAGGCCGGCTTTATGTCCGGCAGCGTAAAATATTTCATCGGTTAAGTCTGCTCCAAAGCGTTCTTCAAGGCTATCGCGCAGCGTGAACTGCATCAGGCGGTAAATTTCAAGCCGGGTGGTTGCCCCCAGGTTGGGCCGGCCTTCTTGTAAATTTCCCAGCAACGACCAGTTGAATTCGTATTTTCTACCGTCAGGCATGTTGTTTATTTCACGGGTCAGAATGGCTTACTTGATCAGTAAGGATATTATACTAAATTGAGCATATTAAGGCTATTTACGTAAAAGCGCCACCTCGTTCGAGATGGCGCTTTTGTTGATCACGGGTCAGACTTCATATTCTATGGAGCGGTGACCTTGAAAGTCTTCCAGGCGCTGCTCGGGCCCCAAACACCCTCGATGGCTGCGCGAACGCGCCATTTGTAGGTGCCTTTGGGCAGCGAAATGTTCGGTTTGACCGAGCAGATGGTGGTTGCGCAGCCGGGCACCGACTGACTGACCACGTACTTGGCAGGTGAATAACCATACACCTCCAGCCAGTACTGGGTGGCGCCGGTGACCCGGTACCATTTGTAGGTGGGGAAGTGTGTACTGACCAGACCGTAGGGTGTGGCTGTTCTGGGGGCTTTGGGCGGGAGGACGACCTTGACGATTGTTGGTCCAGCCACAGCGCGGTGTCCGAAGCCATCGCCCACCTCGACATACACTTTATAGGTGCCAGCCTTGGTGTAGATGTGGCTCGTGCCGCTGCTGCCATAGGTGTAGGGTGTGCCATCGCCAAAATCCCAGCGATAGTAGCGAATGCCGTTCTTGTAGGCGGGAATGCCCCACGGCATGGTGCTGAACCAGGTGCCGTCTTTATAGGAAGCCCAAGCTGAAGCTTCCAACCGGACCGCTTTGTTGACACCGGCGGTCACTTCGCTCTGCTTCAGCTCAACACCCACCTCATCATCCAGCCAGGCCAGCAGGCGGTCCATCAGTTCTGTGCCGGAGTTGAAGCCGGTGGAAGCGTTGATTCCTTCCATGCCAAAGGACAGCCAGATGGTGCGGTAACCCAGCTTGGTGAATTCGGCTTCGCCTTTGACGCGCTCAATGGTCGGTTCGGAAGACATACGCGAGCCAACTGCGCCGTCAACCATTTTGGTGAAGACGTTCTGCGAGGTGACGATCGGCAGCGCATCCACATCCGTGTAGTACTTGGGTGCGATCTCATCCACATATTCCTGGTTCTCAGCGCCGTCCCATTTGGGTTGAATGTCATAGAACTGACCCCAGAGGAAATCGCTGTACAAATCGTCGCCTTTCATGGCAGGTACGGGCGCGGGGTTGCCGCGGTACAACGAGTCCTGCACATAGTCGGCTCCGAAGTACAACGCCGGGACGAATGAGGAACCCAGGACAATGGATGTCTGGTAATCCCAGAAGCCGATATCCTGACCGGTGATGAGCATACGCCCACCCTGCGCCAGGTAGTTGCGCAGCGAATTGGGGATGGGGGTTGACGGGGTGGTATAGACGCTGCCACTCAGCGCGCCAAGCGGGTAACCGGCAAAGTACATCGAGTAAGGTTCCAGGCCGCAATCTCCGGTGAAGAATACCGTCTTGGGGAACTGGGTTGCCAGGGGGAAGTCGATGTAGCCCCAGTATTCCATGTCCCAGATGGCATAGGAAATCCCTAACTCATCCAGCATGTTGGTATAGTAGGTTGAATAGTCGGCGCAAC
>CAZCBJ010000075.1:0-16449 GCA_964496705.1 uncultured Anaerolineaceae bacterium
AGACTTCCAATTCACGAGTGGTTATTTCCAAGCGGCTGACCAGGAGGGCTCTATCTACGGCAACCGCAAGCTGGAGGGCAATTGTTTGGACGGTTTGAATAAATGAGTCTGTAAAGAAATCCTCGCGATCACTTTGGACATCCAAAACCCCCAACATTTTTTCACCCAATTTCATTGGAACTGCCAATTCTGAGCGTGTCATCGGCAATAAAGGATTCTGACGATAATATGGGTTGTCTGCTACTTTGGGCGCCAACAAAGTGTTACCCTGGGAAGCAACATGTCCAACAATGCCGGCTGTACCCACCTTCATGCGATGATTTGCGTGCACCATAGCTTGCCCAACTTCGCCACTTGCCGCCAGTAGAACGGCGAATTCTCCTTCTTTGTCCAAAAGGAAAATTCCGAAATGATATACATCGAAATGTTTTTGGACCAATTCGATTACGTTTTGGAACAAAACTGTGATGTCAGAGAGCGCAGCAATATTTCTAGCCATCTCTGAATCAATCGCTAACTGGGATTTCATATTAATTGTGTCTTCGCTTGTGCGAGAAATGGTTTCATCCAGAATATTGGCCAGTTCAGTAGAATTATTTTGTAATAGTTTCTTTTGGCTCAAATTATTACGAAAGTGATTTAGAAATACTTGCATTATTAATAAGAAGATCAATCCAAATAAAAATAAAACAATAGAATTAAGGTACCAGTGATCTGCCACCGTATTATTTATGGATGCATTTGCGAATTTAAGAAGCCCTATGCTGTTCAAATACTTAATGGAAATATGAATTGCTGTGCTTATAACCAAAACAGTTGCGGCACTTTTCCAACCGATCAAAATCAAGGCTAGCAGAACAGCAAGCAGTGACAACATCATCTCAAGCCCGCCCAGGGCAATTTGGGTTGACACGAGCAAAGATAAAATGAAAATAAAAAATAATAACAGAGCTGTTTTAAACAAATAAGGCAGTTGCCTGAAGAGAAATATCATCAGGCAAATCAATGACAAAATACCACTTATTATTTGGATAGGTAGCCGAGCGGCAAAGAAAAACAAAAGAATCGTAGAAAAAGCCGTAACTGTAAACAAGGACAGCCATATTGACTGCTGCAACTTTTCCTGCAGTGTAAGAAAATCATCATCTCGCTGCACGATTTGTTGTGGAGAGTTAGCGGGTACCAAAGATTGTAGAAATCTTGTGAAGCTCATTTTTCTACACCCTTCGTTGCAGTTCCCGCACCAAAGCCTAGAGTCTCTGAAGCAGGTGATGATAGTTCGATTAAAACCTCACTCACTGACGGCAGATGCCCTATTTCGTTCACAGTGATTTGGAGTATGTCTTCAATGTTGACCGAGCGGGAAAAAGATGCGGAAATTTGGTTTAACCTTTGCTCCTGGTAGGCTTTGCGTTGGGTTTGCTCGATTAACCGAACTGTCTCCATAGCAAGAGCTGCTTGAGCGGCAATGGATTGAACAAATGTCATTTCTTCGGGGGTCAATGCTACTGATTCGAGGTCAAGGATGATATTTCCGATGATTTCGTCTCTCAATGTTATTGGGACTTCCACCTGTTGTGTGTTCACGTCTGATTGGTTCAGCTTGCTGACATAGGTGGATTCCAGCGATTCACGTTGTTGGAGCATTTTGCTCCATTCTTGTTGAATGTATGCCCTGTTCAAAGAGCGAATTTCCTGGAGACTTTGCTGTAATTTTTCGTCCAAGAAAGCATTATCCAGAGCTGATGCAAGGCCATCGGCAATTCCTTGTAATATCAGAATGTTATCTGGATCAAAATCATTCGACCTAGAGGATTGAACTGACATTGCACCAAGAACATTATTCCTGCTTATTAAAGGTAAGGCCAATTCTGAGCGAGTGAATGGTAGTAAAGGATTATTGAAGCGAACTGCTTCTTCGCCAACATCCAAGGCGATTTTGGGTTGTTTTGTGGCTGTTGCCTGTCCGATCATTGAAGAACTTCCAACTGCAAGCCGGTGGTTGGCTGATAGCATTTTATGCCCCGCTTCTCCCGAGCCTGCACGCAAAAGAGCTACTTCTCCTTTTTCATCCACCAGAAATATGCCCACATAATATAAATGGAAATTGTCGTGTAACAAATCAACAACTTGTTGAAGCATCGCCTCAATATTTTCTGCAGCAACAAGAGATCGTGAAATGGTCGAGGCTGTTCGAATTTCGTTTAGGCGGTGCTCCAAGTTAACTGTGCGTTCTGCAATCTTTCTTTCCAGGCTATTCTGTTCTCTGTCCAGTTCAATTCTTAGTTGTTTTTGTTTTCTCAAACCAGAAAAGACTTCTCGCATTAATACCATTATCGAAACGCCGCCAAACAATGATATCCCTGTAAATAGTGCGGTTGAAGAATACCAATTTGCCAAAATTAAGGAGTTGTTATCGTTCTCAAATGGTGGAACAGGTAGTAGACCAGAATGAAATGACATACCGAAGAAAAGCAATGAGGTCGATGATACAATAATGGCAAAAATGGCAGGCGCGGTGCCTAAAAGGATGCTGGTAAAAAGGGGTAATATGAGCAAAATACCTTTACCCATACCACCAATTCCACTCAGAACAATACTGCCGATCCCAGAAAAATATATTATTAATAGAATAACTAGAGCCCGGATGTTGAAGGCTACATTTCGAAGGTAGCTAAACACCACAAGAAATAGGACAGCCATGATTACAGGCATGATTATGATTGTTTGCCATAGAGGACTGCTTATAAGACGAAATAGTAATAGGCAAATGTAGATAACAACTGCTATTAAGTAAAAGGATTGCAGAATTCGCTCGCGGAAAATTTCCAGTTCATCCCGGTTTGTATAATGCGAAGGTGTATTTTGCGGCAGAATGGAGAGGATTAATTTCATCATCAGTCAGTTTCCATTTCCTTGCCACGATTACTCGATTCGTCCAGGTTCACGTTGTCGATCGAGAGTTGAATCCTTGCTCGCTGTGCGCGTAATGCTTTACCGATTTCACTTGCTGAAGTCTCAAGTATTGTAGGAATATCTGCCGCTCGGCGAATTTTATTGGTGATATCAAACAGCAATCGTTGCCGCTCAACTTGCTGACGGACTTGTTCGACCAAGGTTACACTTATCATGGCTGCACCGAGGCTATTGCCGAGTGTAGCAATAATCTCCAGATCGGTATCTTGATACATTCCAGGTTGATCGCTTTCAATGACGATCATGCCCAACAATCGGTTGCTGTGGGATATGGGAACGATCATCTGGGAGCGCGATGATGGGTGGAGCAATTGAACACCAGTTGTTTGGAGAGAATCTATCACCAAGATTTCACGTTGAGCCTGCGCCATTTCACCAATCATTCCAGAGCCGATTGGAATTTGTAAGTCATTTATTTGCACGTTCGGCAGGCCTGATGATGCCCTCACCTCAAGTACATTCTCGCGAGTATTTAGAAAAATACAAATACGGTCACCGAAATTTTCGTGGTTTAATGTTTCCACTGTGCTCAGCAAAACATCTTGCAGAGATTGTTGAGAGGCAATGGTTGTCGTAATGGTATGTAGCAAGCGATGCTGATCGATATTTCGCTTTGTTTGAGCAAACAGGTTTGCATTAAATACTGTGATGGCCAGTTGGTCCGCGAGAATTTGTAATACGTTAATATCTTCCTCTTGGAACGCATCCGGCATTATGCTTTGAACGTCCAATGCTCCAAGAACCATTTCGCCAATCGTTAGTGGAATGGCGAGTTCAGCTCTTGTCTCAGGCAATAAGGGGTTGGCATAATAGTCTGGATCTTGTGTGACATCGTTAACTACCATGACTTTTCCAGAAGATGTCACTTTACCGATGATGGATTTTGAGCCAACCATTAATTTATGCCCCGCTGTTTTAAGTATTAAGCCTGCTTCTCCAGTTGACTCACGTAACACGGCGTACTCACCAAGCTGGTCAATTAGGAAAATCGAAGAATGATAGAAATCAAAACGTTCACGAACCAGATTCACTGAGTTTCGCATGACTTCATCAATGTCCAGCGAACCAGAAGATTCTCGAGCAATTTGAGCCGCAATTTCAAGTTGTTTAGCTCGTTTTTCGCTTTGATTCTGGGCGAGGTGGAAAGCGGATATATCACGAGCAATTGCCAGCAAACCAGATGATTTTTCTTCCGGATTTTCTTGAACAGGTAATTTATTCACCAGGTAATAGCGGGTGTTGCCGTTTTTGTCCACCCTTTTTTCGACTTTTCCAATAATCGAAGTGCCTTTTTGAAGAATATCCTGCTCCTCGGTTGTGGTGATTTGGGAGTCCGTCTCGTCAGCCAGGAGTTCAGCATCGGTTTTCCCGATAATATACTCCATAGAAGGTACACCCAAGTATTCAAGGTAAGAATTGCTCGCACGAGTATATTTTCCCTGGGCGTCTTTGAAATATACCAAATCAGGTGTGTTTGTTAGCCAGGTCATCAATAATTGACGCTCCTGCTCAAAGGCTCTCAGGGCGGCCTGCATTTGGGTCAATAATTGCACATTGCGAATAGTGATTGCTATCTGCGGAGCCAGTCGGGTAACCAATTGTAGATGTTGTTGGGTGAATCGTTCTTCTTGATCGACATCTTGGATGACAATCGCCCCCAGGATTCTTCCCGCAACCATCAGGGGAACTCCCATCCATGATTTCGCCGGTCTGCCAATGATTTTTGCGCCAAGTTCTTTGACTTTTCGCTCAGTGTCGTTCACCAAAAATAACGATTTTTGGGTGTTGATTACAATGGATGTTAATCCCTCCCCTAAGGGGAAAGGATCTATTGCGATTCGATCTTCTCCTTCGTACATGTACGGAATGTGAATAAGATTGTGTTCTTTATCATAAATTGCCACTAAAAAGCTAAGTCCTTCGCCGATGAGTGCCAATAATTGTTTGTGAAGTGTCTGGTACAGATGCTCAATGTCGGTTTCCACTGAGATGATCTCACTGACATTCTCATATATTTGCAATTCCGATAGTCTTTGTTCCAAGGTTGACACCTTATTAATACGCCCTAATAAGATGCCGGTAGCCTCAAACAATTCACTATATGGATGCATATCCTGAGGTCTGAGGGGGACATTTTCGCGCGATCCCAACACCACAACTTTGTTAATTTTTTCGTTGGCCAGAATTGCAAAAACGGCTGCCGATTTACATCCCCGTCTAGAGAAAAAAGAAAGTATGTTGTCAAAGTCAGAAGGCTTAGATAAATCATCAAAAATGATCAAACTCTGCTCGCTCAACCTGGTAATAATCCGTTGAAGAGGCAGTGTGATACCTTGTCCGGTTCCAGCCGAACCAGCGACTGAGGGATCTTTTATGATGATGACACTAAGATAACCATCCTTTACATCAAAAATTGCGCTGACATAATCGGTTTGATCAAAAGAAGATAATAGCTGACTGATGACATCATTCTCTGTTGTCGCTTGAATAACCTGTTGGGTGGTTTGATAAAGAAGATTGGTTTGCTTAAGGTTTGTCTGGGTTTCTTCGATCAAATTCAAGCTCTGAAAACCGGTTGAAATTTGATTGGCTAATGTCTGCAACAAAGAAATCGCTTCAGCATCAAAGGCGCTATTGGATGTGCTTTGAACTTCGAGTAGACCAATTACTCGATCTGTAAATAATATTGGTATTCCAATTTCACTGACTGATTCAGGAAGCAGAATTTCCTTTTGGCTAAGGTGGTCATGCACAGCATCCGCAGCCAGATAAGGCTGCTTATTCGCAATCACAAATCCCAACAGACTTTCGTTGATGATGGGTATCTGCAATCCTCGCTTGAGAACGTTTTGGTTTTGTGTGCGTGTGGCCGCCTCAAGTACGGCTGTCTGGTTAGCTTCATTTACAATAAAAATACTTGCAAAGGAGAAGCCAAATATTCTAGTAATTTCATCAACCGCAACCTGTGCTATGACTTCGCGATTCGCATTTTGGGTCGCTTTTTGGGCTATCTGAGTCGCCAAATTTATTTGGGCGATTCGAGATGCTACACGCGTCTCCAACGAGTGATATATCTCCTGTAATTCATCACCCATTTGGTTGAACGAAGCGGCTAGTTGACCAATTTCATCTTTTCTGTTAATCCTCGATCTTTGTGAAAGATCACCCTGAGCAAAGGATTTTGCTTGTTGGGTCAGCAAAGACAACGGATTGATCAGGTTGGTGATGGTAACAAATATAACCAGGCCGGTGATGATCAATGCGATCGCCAGCGCTGAGATGTTATAAGTATCGAAGATAGAAATAATGCGATAGATATAAGACTCTGGCACTTCAATAATGAGCGCCATTTGGCTTTCGGGCAACCATTTAATGTATGCAAGTTTGGGAGACCGGTTTTCTGTTCGAATCGTTCCTTGCTTTTGGTTTTTATCGATCAGGTTGCGAATTTGTTCGACATGTTCTTGGTCCGGAGGTACTTGGATAACCTCGTTCTTACCCGGCGAGACGGTTAAGAGCTGACCATCAATGGTCAATAAATAGGCATGGGCATAAACCATGAATGTACTAGCATTGTTTAGCAAATTGACCGTAGTCACTGACCTTGATGTTCCAATCAGCGTCAAGTCTTCTTGGTATTTTGATCCGGAAAGTTTATGCGATGAGAAAAGGACAAATTGGTTTGAATAAAGTGGGCTGGGATTAAACAGACCTACGGATTGGTTGTTGCCCAACAAGGAATTCAGATTCACAAGCTCATTAAATCTTATCTTTCTCCATTCGTTGTTGGTGCTGGCAAGCACCCGGCCGTCCGAACTGAGAAGGATCAGGTGGTCAAAAACATCTTTTGCAAAGGTATTACGGACTGTTCTATAACTGGAAAGCGCTGAAACAAGCTGGTATTGGGTTAGGATTTGCTTTTCCTGGCTGTTTGGGTCACGTAATAGAACCGCGATAGAGTCGGTAAGATTTTTTTGAGTCCCTAATCCAGCCAGAACTTGTTGAGAAAAAAGCGAAAAATCATCCAATTGTTCGCCATTTGTTTCGGCCAATATTTGCAATTGTGTTGTGGTATGGTCGCGCAATAGTGCCCGAGAACGAAAATAGCTGATGGTGCCTACAGCTAATAATGGTATGAAAACCAATAAAAGCATCAATGAGAAGATAACTGTCGAGAGACGATAACGTAATTGGAGCAGTTTTCGGATGGTATTCGCCAGCAGTTTATCAGTTGAATTTGGATTGCTTGTGGAAATCCCCGAAGCCCGACTAGCCGCTTTCTTGTAGAGAAATGCGACTCGCGAGAAACAGGTTTTCAATAGGCTTATCCATTTCATTTTTTAAACACCTGATGGACTTACTCCCATTCCCAGACTGAGTCTCCGGCCAAGATTCGTTGAATCTGATCAGGAAATCTATCGGGATCAAGCGGTTTTCCTAAGAAACCATTGAAGCCTGAACTACGCGCTTTGTTGACCTGTTCCAGACTGGCTTCGGCTGTCACGGCGATGACGGGAACGTTCTTTAGTCGAGAGGATTGGCGAATTTTATATAATGCACTATAACCATCTTCATAAGGTAAGCGGATGTCCATCAGAATTAGATCCAGACGTGGCAAGGTGTCAGCATATTCAACAACCTCGAATCCGCTGGTCTTCCACTCACAGTGAATACCCAAGAATCCTAACATTCGTGCAATTAAGACAAAATTTGACACATTATCTTCAACGACCAGGACAGTCATGTCTCTCAAAGAATTTGGTTGTGTATCGGGGTGGGAATGATTATCCATCGTTGATGCATACCTTCTAAGCCAGAAATGCAGCTACCTGCTCAAGAAATTTATCAATCTCTATGGGTTTTTCAATATAGCCATCACAACCTGCCTGAACGGTCCGTTCCCGATCACCGCGCATTACATTGGCTGTCAGTGCAACGATAGGGACGGAGTCAAGTTTCGGGTTTAACCGCAGTTGCCCAGTGAGCGCATATCCATCCAGATCCGGCATATTAATGTCCATAAGAATAAGATCTGGTATTAGGGTTTCGAGGATTTCCAACGCACGCGTTGCATTTTCGGCTTCAAAAATTTGATATCCTTCACTGAGCAGCAACCGACGAATAAGAAGACGATTTTCGGGATTATCTTCGACATGTAGAATGGTTTTCGAAGGTTGCATTGGATGAAGCCCTTTGTTTGCCGAGTCAAAATTAATCGCAATGATGGTAAGATTATATATCACCAAGGGGCATCCATACCTCACAGTGAGCAAAGATTACATATTTGTAAAGTGTATGCAATCATAGGGAGCAAGACTTGTACCAAAGATGGTCAAGGGTCTGCGATTAAAAACTTGAGCGGGTGATGGGATTCGAACCCACGAATGGTAACTTGGGAAGCTACTGCCTTACCACTTGGCGACACCCGCTTACCTAATGGCTGATTATAGCAGGTCACCTTGCAGTGTCAAGCTGTGATGAGCTGAGTTAGGCTGTTTCTTTAGCATAAAAAATGCAGTATGGTATAATTTTTCGACGTTAACATAAGATCAGGAGTCCATTTTGGCTTTTAATCCCCTCAACTGGCTCATGGGTTTGTTTTCCCTCGATATCGGTATTGACCTGGGGACGGCGAACACTTTAGTGAACGTACGCGGAAAAGGGATCATCATCAATGAGCCTTCCTGGGTGGCGATAGACAAGAAAACCAGAGAACCGAAAGCGATCGGCGCCAGGGCAAAAGAGATGGTGGGACGTACACCATCCAATATCATCGCCATCCGCCCTTTGCGAGACGGCGTAATTTCTGAATTTGAAATTACGAAGGCGATGTTGGAGTATTTTATAGATCGCGCTCACCAACAAACCATTGTACCTATGCCAAGGCCAAGGGTTGTGATTGGAATTCCTTCCGGCGCGACGGAGGTTGAAAAACGTGCAGTTTATGATGCTTCCATGTCTTCTGGAGCCAGAGCAACATATTTAATTGAGGAGCCCAAAGCTGCTGCGCTTGGGGCAGGCTTGCCGGTTACAGAAATTCGCGGCAGTATGATTGTTGATATTGGCGGTGGAACCACTGAAGTTGCTGCACTATCAATGCAGGGCGTGGTAGTATCTCGATCATTGAGAGTGGCCGGAGACGAGTTGGATCAAGATATTATTACATATATACGTAACAAACATAATCTGTTGATCGGTGAGCGAATGGCTGAGCAGGTTAAAATTATGATCGGCTCGGCTTATCCTTTGCCGGCAGAAAAGACAATGACCATTCGTGGACGCAATTTGGTCACTGGCTTGCCAGAAGCGATTGAGGTGTCATCAATTGAAATTCGTGAAGCCATCTCGGGGTCGGTTCAGGTGATCGTGGATACAATTAAAGATGCACTGGATGAGGTACCGCCAGAAATCGTATCTGATCTCATGGAAACAGGTGTGTGTCTTGCGGGGGGCACTTCTCAATTGCATGGCCTGGCGGAACGCTTGAGTGATGATTTAAACCTTCGGGTTTGGGTAGCAGAAGATCCTATGACATGTGTTGCCCGGGGAGCGGGCTTGATCCTGGAAGACCTGGACACTTATGCTCCATTCCTGGCTACATTGGATCGCTCTGGCAGTCGATGATGAGGTAACCTTTGGGTATCGCGTAGAAACGAATGAAACCTATTAACGCCCGGTTATGGCAGAGTATTATTCTGCTGATTGTCATCGGTGGCATAATGTTATTGGCTTTAGGTGGATATCTTGCGCCAGTTGTTCGTGGAATTTTAAATCCTTTGGTGGCGATTCAAAGCTGGGTTTCCACGCGATATATGTCTATCTATGAATTCTTCACTGTTCCCAGGGATATCGCAAGCTTAAGGCAGCGTAATGCAGAATTGGAAAGCCAATTATCGCAACTTCAAACTGAAGTCGTTCAGTTACACCAGCAATTGCGAGAGGCTGAAATTCTTTATGCTTTGTTGGATTTCGCTCGTGAGAGACCTGAGAATCAATACATTGCTGCTGCGGTCATTGGGCGGGATCCAAACCCATTCATTCAATATGTGATCATTGATCAAGGGACAGATGATGGCATTCGATATGGTATGCCGGTAGTCACTCAAAAGGGATTGGTAGGCCGGATTGATGCCGTTACAGCAGGCGCTGCCCGTGTGCAATTAATCACTGACGGAGCATCAACGGTTAACGTCCGCCTGCAATCTTCCCAGACTAATGCGGTCATCAAAGGCTCATTGACTGGAGATATTGGCCTGCAGATGGTAGCGCAAGATGTAGTCCTTCAACCAGGTGAGGTAATTCTGACCTCTGGGCTGGGAGGAAATTACCCCGCGGATATCTTGATTGGTCAGGTGATCACTGTCCGAAAGAGTGATACGGACCTATTTCAGACTGCTGCTGTTCAGCCAGCGGTAGATTTTTCAGCATTGCGAGCTGTGCTTGTCGTTAAAAATTTTCGCCCTGTTGATGTAAGCCCTTTGCTTCCTTCACCATAAACGATGACAGGATACCTAATTTCCATCCCTACGCTGATCATTGCAGCCATGGTTCAGACTGTCGTTCTAGGTCGCGTCCAGTTAGTTAATGGAAAAGCGGATTTGGTTTTATTGGTGATCATTGCCTGGAGTCTTAACCAACGGGTTCGCTCTGCGTTTTTCTGGGCAATCCTCGGCGGGCTGATTATTGGCTTTATTTCCGCAACCCCTTTCTATTTACCAATCCTCATCTACCTGAGTATTACTGTGGGTTTACGTCTTTTCATCCGCCAAGTCTGGCAAGCCCCATTACTGGCCATGTTTGCTGCGACTATAATTGGAACTTTACTTCAACACATGGTGTTTTTCATAACCACACGTACAACTGGGGCATCCTTTACATTGCTAGAGAGCTTGAACCTCGTTACACTACCAAGTCTATTGTTAAACTTATTATTGTCTTTACCGGTGTATGCGTTAGTATTGGATATGGCAAGCCGGCTGTATCCAGTTGAAAGTGAGATATGAATAATTCAGAGCAGTTACAACCTCAATTTAACATCTGGCGTTTATGGGTCTTTTATGCCATGATCGCAGTGATATTTGTTTTTTATACATACCGGTTATTCATGTATCAGATTATTGAGGGAGAGGAATATGCTGATCGCGCCGATGAAAATCGGCGAACCAATATCAGCCTGCAAACGCAGCGTGGAATCATTTATGACCGAAATGGATTCGTCCTGGCCAGAAATATTCCTTCGTACAACGTCGTCATCACACCCGCCTACTTGCCACTAGATCAAGGTGCAGTACAGGAGGTTTATCGCCAATTATCACAACTGATCGGTGTTCCTGTGAGCAATGGAAACACTGATGATGATAGTGTGAAAGCATTTAAACCCTGTGAAACTGATTTGGGGATCACTCAAGTTGTTTATATTGGTGACACTAACGCGCCGTATGATCCCATTGAGATCAAATGTAATGTGGATCAAAAAGTTGCTATGATTGTTGAAGAAAAGGCGGTTGATTGGCCGGGTGTGGGGATCCAAATCGAACCGATCCGGGATTATCCTACGGGCTGGATTACCTCTGAAGTGATTGGCTTTTTGGGGCCAATCCCGGCAATCTATGAAGAACAATATAAAAAAATGGGTTTTGTACCTGGAAGAGATAAAGTCGGATATGCCGGAGTGGAAGCTACATTACAAGGAATCTTGGGTGGAAAGAATGGTCTGCGGGTCGTTGAGGTTGATGTGGCTGGAAAGGAGTTGCGCGATCTGGAAAAGCCGGAGGCCTCTATTCCAGGACACAATATTGAGCTGACCATTGATACACGTCTGCAAACAGTCGCAAAAAATGCTTTGATTAATGAGATGCGGGATTGGAACGCATGGTTTGGCACCGAGCGTTACAACAATGGCGTTGTCATTGCAATGAATCCTAGAACAGGCGAAATCCTTGCTTTGGTTACTTACCCCACGTATGAAAATAACCGCATGGCAAGGGTTATTCCAGCCTATTATTATCAGCAATTAAGCGCTGACCCTCGCCGTCCTCTTTTTAATCACGCAATTTCGGCAGAGCATCCTCCCGGTTCGGTTTTTAAAATGGCTGCTGCCCTTGGAATCTTAAACGAAGGTGTGGTGACACCAGAATATACTATTGAAGATCCAGGTAAAATCACAATCACAGAGAAATTTTCCCCCAATGATCCCGGCCGCGAAAGAGAGTATGTTTGTTATACCTATAAAACGACTGGGGGAGGTCATGGTACAGTTGATTTCTTACGGGGTGTCTCGCTATCTTGTGATGTGTATTTTTATAAAGTGGGTGGCGGGTATCAGCGTGAGGTTCCTGAGGGGCTGGGTATTTGGCGGATAGGCGAATATGCTCGTGCCATCGGATATGGCGCTCTAACTGGGATCGAACTGCCTGGCGAGACGGATGGTTTGATACCAGATCCGAATTGGAAACGAATCAATGTTGGTGAAAACTGGTCAACCGGTGATACTTATATTGCCACGATTGGACAGGGATATGTTTTGGCAACTCCGTTGCAGGTGTTGTTATCCATTGCGACAATCGCCAATAACGGTGTTCACATGCAACCAACACTAATCAAAGAAATCCTTGATCCAGAGGGCAATATAGTATCTTCATTTACAGATTTTTCAGGAACCAGATTCATTTCGGGTCCTAAACTACTGTGGGACATCACAAAAGATCCAAAAATTACCATTTTCGATGTAAATTATTTCGCAACTGACCAGAAGAAGACAGTTGAACCTTGGGTGGTGCAAATGGCGAAAGAGAGTATGCGGCGAGTGGTCGAAGACGGGACAGCAGCAAAAATTTTTAAAGATGACGAAGGGATTGCTTCGGCCGGCAAGACTGGCACCGCTGAATATTGCGATAATATCGCGCAGGAGAAGAATATTTGCACTCCAGGTAATTGGCCTGCGCATGCCTGGTACGTCGGTTATGCACCATTCGATGATCCTGAGATAGCGGTTGTCGCATTTGTTTACAATGGGGATGAGGGTTCGCGGGTGGCAGGGCCTATTGTCAAAAAGGTGTTGGATGCTTATTTTGAGTTGCGCGCAATTGACCAGTCACCAGGTGGTGAAGTCAACCCCTGATGACTGCTATAATTAGAAAAAAATACATTACAACAGGAAAATAATCGGCGTGGTACAAATAAAAGGGATTAAAGAAGGTCTATTGGTCAGCCTTGGCGAAGGAGAGTGGAAAGAGCTACAAAATCAGCTATTAGAATATGTATCCAACCAGTCTAGTTTTTTTAGTGGGGCAAAAGTGGCGTTGGATGTTGGAAGCCAGATTTTGCATGCATCTGAAATGGGTATGCTTCGGGATCGCTTATCAGAGCGCGGAATCCAGCTCTGGGCAGTGGTTGGCAGCTCACCCACCACAGAGCAGACTGCTCAAATGTTAGGTCTGGCAACCCGGCTTTCTCATTCAAAAGTTGAAAGGCAAACCCAACGGGTTGAAAACAATTTTGGAGGAGAGGCGACATTATTAATTAACCGGACATTGCGGTCGGGATACCGAATTGAACATGAAAATCATATCCTGATAATCGGCGATGTAAATCCCGGAGCCGAGGTCATATCCATGGGTAGTGTGGTGGTATGGGGTAAGCTCAAAGGTAGCGTGCATGCGGGCTACCAGGGGAAAGAGGCTGCGATGGTCTGTGCGATGGAAATGGCTCCGATGCAGTTGCGCATAGCCAATCTTATTTTGTTATTATCAAATCGTAAAGGGAAATTGATGCCTGAGATGGCGAGAATTTTTGATGGACGGATTATTTTGACTGAGTGGAAAGCGAAAGAGGGAGGCAGATGACGGCAAAGGTTGTTACCATAACATCGGGAAAGGGAGGTGTGGGGAAAACCACTGCCACCGCAAACCTTGGAATTGCATTGGCTCTTTTAGGTCAAAAGGTGGTTTGTATTGACGGAGATATTGGCCTGCGAAACCTTGATGTTGTCCTTGGTCTCGAAAACCGAATTGTTTATGATCTTGTGGACGTTGTTGAAGCAAGGTGTCGTTTGCGCCAGGCCATGATCCGTGATAAACGCTTACCGGAATTGTATCTGATCCCTGCTGCTCAAACACGGGATAAATCTGCGGTCTCACCCAGCGATATGGTTCAATTGTGTGAAAGTCTGGATGGAGAAGTGGATTGGATTCTGATCGATTCGCCTGCAGGAATTGAGCGCGGTTTTCGGAATGTCATTGCCCCAGCGGATATAGCGATTGTGGTTACCAATCCTGAAGTGTCTGCAGTCCGAGATGCAGACCGAATCATTGGATTGATTGAAGCCGAAGAAAAGGGACCAGCTAAGTTAATCATTAATCGCTTGAATCCTGCGATGGTTCGAGATGGAAACATGCTCACTGCTGAAGATGTGCTCGAATTATTGGCTGTAGAACTCATCGGAATTATTCCTGAGGATGAGGCGGTCTTAATCAGCACCAATCGAGGACAACCGGTTGCATTGAACCCAAAATCTAAAGCCGGGCAAGCATTTCACTTAATTGCTCGAAGATTAATGGGCGAAAACATCCCGATTGATCAAGGCAATCATGATGGTTTTCTGCAAAAAATATCGCGAATATTCCGCCAGGGAGGTAGTTGATGATGGCTGGTTGGCTGGAACAACTCACACAACGAAAAAAAAGCGCTGGCGATGCCAAAGATAGGCTGAAACTGGTACTGATTCATGACCGCACCGATTTGAGTCAGGAAGACCTTGCCTCGATGAAGGATGAAATATTAAAGGTGATCTCAAAATATGTTGAGATAGATCCCGAAACAGTGCGTATTTCAATGGCACATGAAGGTAGAGAGCAGAGGTTGGTAGCGGATATTCCGGTGAAGAATGCCCGACGGAGGCGAAGCAAGTAGATTCAATAATGAATCGCGAAATCAGAAGGCATTTCGATTATTTATTATTTGGTAGTGTGATTATTCTCAGTATTTTCGGCGTTGCGATGATTCGATCAGCGATTGCCGGGAATGAGACTCTGGCTGGTTTAGTTTCACGCCAGGCAATCTATGTGGCGATAGGTTTTGGGGTCATTTTTATCGTTTCGTTGGTGGATTATCATTATTGGGCGTCATTGA
The DNA here is from genome assembly GCA_964496705.1 of uncultured Anaerolineaceae bacterium. Taxonomy (GTDB): domain Bacteria; phylum Chloroflexota; class Anaerolineae; order Anaerolineales; family Anaerolineaceae; genus CAZCBJ01. Next base: position 15,106 of record CAZCBJ010000075.1, read on the forward strand.
CCAGGGTGATGTATGTTATCACTTTTATTTTTTTGATCGTAATTTTTGTCACTGGTCTAGTTAGTTTTGGGGCGAGGCGCTGGCTAGACACCGGTTTAGTTCTGATCCAACCCTCGGAATTGGCGAAAATAGTCATCATACTTGTTCTGGCTGATTTTTTTTCGAAAAACCAGGATCGCCCAAAAGATATCCGCTGGATAGGCTTAAGTTTGCTGATCACACTAGGTATCGTCATTTGGATACTCTTACAACCCAATCTAAGTACATCGATCGTGATAATCGTTATCTGGTTTGCGATGATTTGGTTGAGCGGACTTCCCCTGAAATATTTTTTAATATTTACCATATTGGCTGTTGTCATCGCAGGAGCTCTGTTTCCTTTTTTAGAAGATTATCAAAAGGCGAGGATCATTGACTTTTTCTTCCCTGATCCAAATGCCAGCTATGGGAATACATATAACGTTGATCAAGCCCTGGTTACCATCGGCTCAGGGGGACTGTTTGGCCAAGGGTATGGGCACAGCACCCAGGTGCAATTGCGTTTCCTAAAAGTAAGACATACTGATTTCATATTTGCTGCAATGGCTTCAGAATTTGGTTTTATTGGCACCATTCTGGTAATAGGCTTATTGGTTTTTGTCATTTTGCGATGTCTTCGCGCGGCTCGGAAGGCTGCAGATTTATTTGGCTCTTTGATTGCGTTTGGGTTTGCGGTTTTGATTTTCTTCCAAACCGCTGTTAATATTGGCGTAAACCTAAATGTGATTCCGGTTACTGGACTAACCCTCCCGTTTATCAGTTATGGTGGATCCTCGTTGTTATCCATGTCATTGGGTATTGGTTTAGTCGAATCAGTGATATCCAGACATAAAGAACTTGAGTTTTAAATCTGGACGAAACAGAAACCGAGTGGTAAAATTTCCTTTGATGTTGGGGGCTCGTCTAACGGCAGGACGACAGACTCTGGATCTGTTTGTAGAGGTTCAAATCCTTTGCCCCCAGCCTTTTGTATGAAGCGCCCAATCCGGGCGCTTATCTTTTCTGTGCAGTGAATGAAAATGGAAAGTTATCCGATACCTGGAGAATCCTCTCGAGCAGAATTGTTGATTCTAAATTCTCGTTTCATCGCATCGGTTGGGCCTGCTTTTTCTGTGGATCAGGCTAAAGAATTCCTTGCAAGGGTGAAAATGGAATTCCAAGATGCAAGCCATCATGTGCCAGCCTACCAGATTGGCTTTGGCAACAATGTTATCGCTCATTGCAGCGACGCGGGTGAGCCTTCAGGTACTGCTGGTAGACCTATCTTGGCTGTCATTCAAGGCAGTGGGTTTGGCGATATTGTGA
>CAZCBJ010000076.1:0-15365 GCA_964496705.1 uncultured Anaerolineaceae bacterium
GACGGTTGAGGTGCAGGCGCGCGCGGTGGTCAACGCCGCCGGGCCGTGGTGCGATGAGCTGCGCGCTTTGGCGGGTGAGGCAGCCCCCCGCCTGCGCAAGCTGCGCGGCAGTCACCTGGTCTTCAGCCGCGCGCGCCTGCCGCTGCCCTGCGCGGTTACCCTGCTCCACCCGCGCGACAACCGCGCCATGTTCGCCATCCCCTGGGAAGGCGTGACGCTGATCGGCACCACCGACCTCGACCATGATCCCGCGCTGGAAGCCGCCCAGCCCGAGCCGCGCGCCAGCGCTGAGGAAATCCATTATCTACTGGAAGCGGCGCGAGTCACCTTTGCGCCGCAGCGCCTGAGCGAGGCGGACATCCTGACCACCTTCGCCGGGCTGCGCCCCACCGTGCGCGGCTCGCCTGCCGCGCCTTCCAAAGTCTCGCGCCAGCACGTCGTCTGGCAGGAACAGGGTTTGCTGACCGTCACCAGCGGCAAGCTGACCACCTTCCGCGTCATGGCGCTGGAGGCGCTCAACGCGCTGCGCGCGCAACTGCCCGGCCCGCCGGATTTCGACCCGCGCCAGCGCTTCTTCGAGACGCTCCCCGAGCTGCCCGAAGTTGACCTCACCGCGGAGATGCTGGCCTACCTGATGGGGCGCTACGGCGCTGAGACGGGCGAGCTGCTGGCCTGCGCCGCGCCGGGCGAGCTGGAGCCGATCCCCGGTGCGCCCAACCCGTGGGCCGAGTTGCGCTGGGCGGCGCGCTGCGGCGGTGGGCTGCGCCTCGACGATCTGCTGCTGCGCCGCCTGCGCCTGGGGCTGCTGCTGCCTGGCGGCGGGGTGGAACGGCTGCCGCGCATCCGCGCCGTTGTGCAGCCCGAGATGGGTTGGGATGACGCGCGCTGGGAGGTGGAAGAGGCCGCCTACCGCCGGACGTGGGCGGAGAGCTACGGCATGCCCGTATAAATCATCTGCCAGGCTGACTTGTCCACCACCTGCCCGCTGACTTCCACCGTCGCGCCCAGGTACACCGCCCACGGATTGCCCAGCTCAGCCAGCGGTATCGCAGCGCAGGCATAATTAACCGTGCGCTGGACGACCGCCGTGCCGCTTGCAGGGCGGCCGCTGCGCGCCTGGTAGGTGGCGATGCCGTCCGCGCTGAGTGCCTTGATGCGGATCACATACAGCATCTCAGGCACCGCCCGGTTTTTCATCTGCAAACAGGCCAGCAGGCTGCCCTGCTCATCCTGCGCGGCGTAAATGGCGGAAAGGTCGCCGGAGGGGATGACATCGCGGGTGATGAAGTCCGCCACCGGGTCCAACTGCACCGGCGGAATCGGCGCGCCGTCCGCATCCTCCCAGGAGGATGGTCTGAGCGCATCCCCCTGTGCCACCGCGCGCAGTCCGGCGTCCTCCACCGGCGCGAACAACTCATTGGCGCGCACGAAACTCTCCATCAATCCGCGCAGTGTGGTCAACTGGGTGTGATATTGCGCGACTGCCCGCCGTTTGGCGCTCACATCTTCGGGGGTCAGGTCCCAGCGGTACCAGTTGGGATAAATCCAGCTCAACGCTGCGGGCGGCACCAGAACCGCATCCGGTTTCAGCCCCTTGACGGCTGGGAAGTCGGGGCGGTGGATCAGATAGGTGAATTGCAGCGGCGTGTAGGTTGGATCGGCATGCTGCAGGCGGGCAATTGCCAGGCGGGTGAAAGCGTTCAGCCCCCAGTGGTCGGGATGCTCATCGTCGGGATGGGGGTAGATGATCAGGTCCGGGCGGTAGTCTGCCAGGATTGCGGCGATATCCGCCAGGTAATCTTCGCCAGAGTAAACCGCTGCGGGATTGTAGGTCAGCGGGTAGGGACTGCGGTTTTCCTTGCTGAACGGCGAACGGTACGGCTTCTGCCTCGACCAGTAACCGTTCCACAGCGCCGGCGACCCGCGGTCGGGGTAGCCGAGGAAATACACCTTCTCCGGCTGCACGCCGAGGACGCGCAGCGCCGCCAGCGATTCTTGCTGACGCAGCATGCCCATGCGTATGAAATCCAGCGCGCGGGGGTAAATGCGGCGAAAGTCGCGCATGGTGGCGTACCGATAACCGTCGCCGTTGGTGGCGATGACCACGCGCACCTCGATTCCGGCCCGCACCGCCGCCTGAATGACCCCGCCGGGGCCGAGGGTTTCGTCATCACAGTGCGGCGCCATCACCAGCAGCCGCTGCGCCCCTTCCATGGGCAGGGGAGTCAATTCAAAAAGCGGCATGACGTACGGCGAAAGCAGCACCCGGTACCCCAGCAGAATCACCAAGACCAGCAGGCTGATCAGAAGCAAAATCTTCCACTTACGCTGCAATCCGCTCAGGAGATGAGAAAAAATTGCGTTCATAAAATGTACGGCTCGCTGTGCCAGCATAGTCATTGCGCATTTCATCCGAAGATGCACTCTCCGAAGAATTGCGTTTACCGATTATACTCGCACCTTAATTCTCATGGCCGGACATGGCCGACCGCCCGGTGTTCTTCGAGCGTATAATCAATGACCTGCAGCCCGCCGGGTTCATCCTCAAGGCGGTGCGCATCGGCGGGCAGACCTTTGATCTGGTGATGCGCTGAGTTGTGCGGCAATTCTGACATCATGTATAATCAAGTCAGGTATCATCCGCAGCGCGTTTCATGTTTTGGTGAATACATCTTTCATCCATTCAGGGCGCTTGCTCCCTGCAGCTTTTATTCGCGTCAGGAAAGTTGATGACAGGAGGGTGAATATGGCTGAAGAGGTCGGATTTCTCAGAGACGACGCAACCTATGGCGAAAAAGAAAGCCTCAGGTTGTTGAGCCGCAACCTGCCCAAAGAGTACTTTGTCTATGTGGAGACCCACATTCACAAGAAAAGGGAGCTGCGCTTTCCGGATTTCATCGTGCTGACCAACTACGGCGTCATCGTCCTGGAGGTGAAGGACTGGGTGATGGTCGAAAAGGCCAACCCGCACGGCGCCACCATCCGCACGCGCAGTGGAGAGAGCCGCCGCGAACCCAATCCGGTGACCACCGCCCGCGAGTATGCCATCCTGCTCTCCAACAATCTCAATCAGCGTCTCAACCAGGCCGAACCCGGCGAGGCGGTTCCCTGGGGCTATGCGGCGGTGCTCATCAACCTGCCGCCGGTGCTGCTCAGCCAGTTGGGCCGCGCCTGGGGCGAGGAGTTTGTCCTCGGTCGCGACGATCTGTCCAACCCCGACCGCCTCACCCACCGCCTGAGGAACACCGTCCCGCTCCAGCACATGCGCAACCTGACCAAGCGCGAGATCGATCACGTCCGCGCCACCATTTATCCTGAGGTGGAATTCGTTCACCCCGACAGGCCGGCGGTCATCCTCGACCAGCAGCAGGAGCGAATCGTCGCCGAGCCGGTGAAAGCCGAGAGCGCTGAGGAAGCCCCAAAAGCCGCGGCGGCGGAAAAGCAAATCTCCTTCTTCCCCGCCCAGCCGGCAGCCAAAGACGAAGCGCCGCTGCCCAGCGCCAGCGAAACGATCAGCCGCCAGGCAGCCATCCGTCTGGTGCGCGGCTTTTCAGGCAGCGGCAAGACCATCGTGCTCATCCAGCGCGCCAAATACCTGGCCGCCCGCTACCCTGAATGGAAAATCTGCGTCCTCACTTATAACAAGCCGCTGCAGGAACAACTGCGCATCGCTTTTCAAGGCACCAAAATTTACCCGCGCACCTTTCACAGCCTTTGTCGCTACCTGACGCACTTTAAGGATGACACCTGCACTGAGCTGGAGGGCTGGATCGCCAACCAGACCCGCGAGCACCCCGTCCTGGGTAAACTCGGCAGACCCTTCGTGTGCGGTGAAATCAACTGGCTGCGCGACATGGGCGTCACCACCCTGGAAGCCTACCTGGGGCTGGAGCGGCACGGCCGGCAGCGGCTGGCTGCCGAAGCGCGGCGCGACATCTTCACCCTGCTCGCCTCCTACCGCGCGCACCTGCAAGAAAACGGGCTGTGGGATTGGGAGGAATTGCCGCTGACCATCCTCCAAAAATTTGAGGACGGCACGCTTAACCCCGGGTATATGGACGCCATGCTGATTGACGAAGCCCAGGATTGGGCGCCGGTCTGGTTCCGCGTGATCCAGCGCGTGCTTAACCCCGAACACGGTTATCTATTTCTGGCTGACGACCCCTCGCAGTCGATTTTCCGCCACTATTCATGGCGCGAGAAGTCGGTCAACATCGTTGGCCGCACCCGTTGGCTGAGGGTTCCGTACCGCAACACCTTCGAGATTTACCAGGCCGCCTTTGGGCTGATCGCGGACCACGCCGCCATCCAGGCCGCCCTCTCCGAGGAAGGCGAGCTGGTCGAGCCGGAAGTTTCGAGCGAGCAGATGCGCCACGGCCCGCGCCCGTTGATCCAAAAATGCCGCAGCGCCGCCGATGAGCTGGTTTGCGTCAAAAATCGCATCGATGTGCTGCGCCGCGAGGGCCTGCACGATGAGCAGATCGCCGTGCTGGCGCGCTACCGCAGCGACCTGCAGCCCTTTGAAAACGCGCTGAAAGGTTACCGCGTGGTGGTGCACCCCATCCACAGTTTCAAAGGGCTGGAGATGGAAGCGGTGATCATCCCGCACATCCACAAGACTTTTTCTCATGAGACCGACGAGACGGCCGAGCGGCGGCTGATGTACATGGCCATGTCCCGCGCCCGCTCCGCGCTGTACATGACCTACTCGGGCAGATTGCCCCGCGTCTACGAAGAGCTGTGCGCCCGGCAGCAACTGGACCGGCTGGAATGAACCCCCATCCACTCACCTCAGGCAAGGTTTTATGAAGCGCGCCGCCGCTGAACTGGGCTGGGAGCGCATGCTCGGATTTTATCAGGAGAGGCTGTGAAACAGTCTTGCCCAAGGCCCTCACCCCTTCGCCCCTCTCCCACTTGTGGGAGAGGGGTTGGGGTGAGGGCAGACAAAAGTCCTCTTCGCCCCTCTCCCACTTGTGGCAGAGGGGTTGGGGTGAGGGATAAGGACATCCATGAACACTCATAACATATTTTCCCTGGACGACAACTACACCGTCCTGGCCAAGCCCTTCGGCACACCGCTGGTGGCGCAGGGCTGGAACTGGCTGCCGCTCAACCAGTTGGGCCTGTGGGCGATCATGACCTGGCGCGCCGGGTGCGGGCATCCCGGGCGCAGCTTCGGACAGCGCCTGGGCATCGGCGGCTTGAGCATGCTGGTCATGCTCGGCTCGGAATGGTGCCACAACCTGGCGCATGCCGCCGCGGCGCGCCTGCTGTGCAGGCCGATGGACGCGCTGCGCATCGTCTTCGGTATGCCGCTGGTGATTTACCAGATTCCCGACGATCCCGCGGTGACCCCGCGCCAGCACATGCTGCGCGCGCTGGGCGGGCCGCTGTTCAACCTGGCCGCGCTGGGCATTGCGCTGCTGGCGCGGCGCTTCAGCCGCCCCGGCTCGGGCGCGCGGGCGGTGGCGGATGCGGCCGCCGGGATGAACGCCTTCATCTGCGCGGGCGGACTGCTGCCCATCCCGCAGTTCGACGGCGGCTCGCTGCTCAAATGGGCGCTGGTCGAGAAAGGCCGCAGCCCTCAGGCTGCTGAGGAGGTGGTGGTCCGCGCCAACCGGGTTACCGGCGTGGGCCTGGGATTGGCGGCGGGCGCGGCGCTCAAAAAGCGCAAGCGCTTCCTGGGCGTTGTGCTGGGCTTGCTGGCTGTGCTCAGCCTGCTGGTGGGGTTTAAAATCCTCAAGGAGTAGAGATCAGCGCCAGCCCGGCTCGACGAACACATCCGCCCAGGGCAGCCGGAACCGGGGCGATGTGCCGCAGCAGGAAGATCGCCGCGGCCATGCGCGCGTATGGAAAATTGCCGCGCCCGGCGGTCTGCGCAGCCACTTGCGGCGAAAAGGGATGATGCCAAACGCCGGAGTTGTCTAGGCGGACTGAGGATCGGGGAAGGCGCGCTCGTAAGCGGCGATGATCCTGTCCCAGGTCTGGTTCATCGCGGCGTCAATGCTGCAGCGCGCCGGATCAGCATCAAACCAGGCCAGCGCGCGGCGCACCCCCTGAGCCCAGTCCACCTCGCACTTGAATTCGGGCACAAAACGCTTGATCTTGCGGTTGTCAAACACCAGGCTGTTGCTCTTGTCGCCCAGCAGCGTGCCGAGCATATCGGGCGCGTGCGCGACGATCAACTCGGAGGGGATGTGCGCGATGCGCGCCTCTGCGCCCGCCGCCAGCCCCGCCTCGCGGGTGATTTGATCCCAGGTCAGCACTTCGTCAGACGTGATGTGGAAAGCCTCGCCAACCGCCGCGGGCAGCCCCAGCAGCCCCACCAACCCCACGGCAAAATCAGCATTCCAGGTGACTGTCCACAGCGAAGTGCCGTCGCCGGGCACGATCACCTTCTGACCGCGCTTCATGCGCTGGATGGCGGTGTAGGGATGCCCCCAACTGGCGCCCACCAGCGGAATCTGCGAGGGACCGTAGGTGAGCGAGGGGCGCACAATGGTGACCGGGAAGCCTGCCTGCTGATAGGCGCGCATCAGGCGCTGTTCGCAGGCGATCTTGTTGCGCGAATATTCCCAGAAGGGATTGTCCAGCGGGGTGTCCTCGCTGACCAGGTAGCGGTCGGGGGGTTTCTGGTAAACGCTGGCTGAGCTGATGAACACAAATTGCGCGGTTTTTCCGCTGAACAGGTGGATATCGCGCTCGATTTCCTCCGGGCGAAACGCGATCCAATCCACCACCACGTCAAAGCGCTGCCCTGCCAGCACATCGGCCAGCGCCGCCGGGCTGCCGTGCACATCCCCCACCAGCAGCCGCGCGCCTGGCGGGGCGGCATAGCGGGTTGAGCGCGAGCGGGTCAGCAGACTGAGATCAAGACCGCGCTGCAGCGCCAGCGCCGAACAAGCCGAGCTGATCAGCCCGGTTCCGCCGATGAAAAGCACTTTCATGCATCCCTCCACATCCCCGCCGCCGGTGAATAAGCGCGCCCGCCCGGGGAAAGGTCACTCAAATTGGGCCAGTGTGGTTTCATACGCGCGGCGGTTCAGTTCCTCCAGCGGCAAACCGGCCAGCTCCGCCGACATCACCTCCACCGCCCAGGGATTCTCATAGCCGGTCTGGCGCACGGCTTGAATGAAACCGCGGATGTCATATTCGCCTTCTCCGCAGAATCGGCGCATGCGGGACGGATCGGCATGCGGGCTGCCGGGCAGGGTGCCGTCGTTCAGCTCGACGCTGATCAGGTGCTGGCGCGGGATGCGGGCGATGGCCGCGTAGGGTATGGCGAGATTGACCACATGCACGATATCCAGCGACAGTCCGCCGTTGCGGGCGCCGGCAGCCTGCACCATGGCCAGGGAATCTTCCAGCGTATGCAGCATGGAGGAAGCCATGAATTCAAAGCCGATGGTTGTGCCGTGTTCGGCGGCTTCGGCGCACAGCGCGGCAAAGGCCTCAACAATGCGCGGCATGGGGCAGGGCGTGTTGTAGAAATCGCCCACCTTGACGTGGCTGGCTTGCAATGCCTCGGCCGCCGTGAACAGCAGGCGCTTGCGCTGATCAGATTCGTGCTTCCGGGGGCCTTCGAGAAACCAATCGGTGAGAAACTCCAGCTCCAGGTATTGGATGCCGTTGTCGTCCATAATGCTTTTCATCTCCTGCAGCGGGCGGCGCAGCATGACCTGTTCCAGGTCGCTGTGCCACAGACCGATGCCTTTGAAACCGGCGCGGGCGGCGGCTTCCACCCGCTGCTTGAAATCAAAGCGGCTGATCTCGGCGACGCCCGGCAGCACCCCGGCGGTGGTCCAATACAAGCTCATCAATTCGACATTGTTTTTCATGCTTTTATCCTGGTCAGAGATGATGGGATGAATTATAACTGCTATGCTGGCTGCCGGGGCTTGGTTTCGGGCTGACCCTCGCCCCTGCTCATTGCGCATCCCAACAAAGTGTGATAAACCTGTGCCAGCGCCCGCATTTCTCCCGGAGGCTGTCCCGATGATCATCATCCGCTCCCCGCACACCCGCGATGAATTCAAGGAATACTACGCCCTGCGCTACCGCGTGCTGCGCGAGCCGTGGGGTCAGCCCAGGGGCACCGAGAAGGACGATTATGAGCCGCTCAGCCAGCACTTCATGGCGGTGGAAGAACCGGGCGGCAAGATCGTGGGGGCGGTCAAGCTGCTTGAAAAGGAAGCCGGCGTGGGCTGGTTCTCTCACCTGTCGGTCGACTCGCGCTACCAGAGCCAGGGGATCGGTCGGCTGCTGATTGAGCGGGTGGAGGCGGCGGCGCGCGAGCGCGGCTTCAAGGCGCTGGGCTGCATGGCGCGCCTCAACACCACCGCTTATTTTGAAAAATTCGGCTACCGCATCGCCGGGCTGCCCGCCGCCTATTTCGGCACCACCCAGGTGGTGTGGATGGAGAAGGAACTCTGACGGCTAGGCCGCCGGCGGCTGAGGACGGGCCAGCATGGAACGGGCAGCCCGCCAGATCAGCCCCAGCAGCGCCCTGAGCGGAGCCAACAGCCAGTCCACCAGCTCATTCAGGATCGAAAAACCCTGGCTGAACCACACCAGCGCCGGGCGCAGGTGGTGCAGGAAAGGGAAGCGCGCATACACCAACGCCAGCAAAATGGTGGCGGCTGAGATGGCGAAGCGCAACAGGTCGCCGATGTGCACCCCCCACACCTCCTCCAGCACCAGCTCGACGCCGATGTTCAACACCAGCACGTAGGCGGCGGTCTTCAGCACCGGGAAGCGCTCCACCGCGCGGCTGAACAGCCCGGCGGCGAAGCGCATGGTCAGGATGCCGATGAACACGCCGACCACCACCACCCACAGCTTGTCCGACAGCGAAACCGCCGCCACCACGTTGTCCAGGCTGAAGGCCAGGTCCATCAGCTCAACGGTCACAACGGTGGCCCAGAAGGACTGGGTGCGCACGCGCCGGGTGGCGCTGTCCTCGGCCTGCGATTCGGCGTAACCCGCGCCGAGGCTGTCGAAGGCCAGGCGGATCAGGTAAGCCGCGCCCAGCAGCTTGAGCCACGGGTTGTGGACGATGAAGCTGGCCAGCAACAACATCAGACCGCGCCCGGCGTAGGCGCCCAGCATGCCCACCCGCAGCGCGGCCATGCGCTGGCTGCCCAGCAGCGGGTGGAGCAGGCTGCCCACGCGCTGCAGCGATTTTGGGAAAGGCACCGGCTGATCGTTGGGCAGCGGCGCCACCAGCGCACCCAGCACCGCGGCGTTATCGATGGAGAGGATGCCCTCCAGGAAAATCAATTGCAGAATGATGACAAGAATTGTCCAATCCACGGCTGGAAGACTCGCTTTCTGATCTCAGGTTGCGGTTTGCGCCGCCCCCTGATTGTACCCCACCTGGTTGATCCCAACCCACCTGCCGGGATATAATTGTGTTTCAAGCATATCCGATTTGGCAGGAGACAAGATGACCATCCAGGAACAACGCGCTCAATTCGAGCGCAGCAAAAGCATTTACGAAAGCGCCCGGCTGAGCTTTCACGGTGTGGACGGATTCGATGTCTACAACACTTCGATCCCCTTCGAGTGGCAGGGGAAAACTTACCTGTTCGGGCGGGTGGAGCGGCGCGCCGAGTGGGCGCGCTCCTGGGTGCGCCTGTTCGAGCAAACCGGCGCGGACGACTGGAGCCTGGCGCCCGCTTCGATGATCTACCCGCTGGAAGACCCGTTCATCTGCTGGATTGGCGATACTTTTGTGCTGGGCGGCACGCATGTGCGCTACAAATCCGGCCAGATTGACACGTTCTACGGCTATTTCTACCGCGGGAAGGACCTGCACGACCTGGTCTATTTCACCAGCGGGCCCGCCGGGATGAAGGACATCCGCCTGGTGCAATTGGCTGACGGGCGCATCGGCGTGTTCTCGCGCCCGCGCAACGCCGAGATCGTGCGCCGCTACGGCAGCGAGGCGCAGATTGGCTTTGCGGTCATCCAGCGGCTGGACGAGCTGAACGACGACCTGATTGAGAATGCGCCCTACATCCCCGGCCTGTTCGCTGAAGGCGAATGGGGCGGCTGCAATCAGGTCTATCTGCTGGCGGACGGGCGGCTGGGCGTGATCGGTCACAAGAGCTATGCGGATCGAAAGCCCGACGGATCGCCCCTGGCGGTGTACCTCAACATCTCGTTTGTGTTCGATCCGCTGCGGCACGCGGCCAGCGAGCTGAAGATCATTGGCACCCGCGCCTGCTATCCCGCCGCCCCGGCCAAACGCCCGGAGCTGGAGGATTGCGCCTTCACCTCGGGGATTGTGATGCGCCCGGACGGCAAGGCCGATTTGTACAGCGGCATCGGCGACACCGCCGAGGGGCGCATCGTCATCGATGATCCATTTGGAAGAGAATCCGCAGATGACGCAGATGGGCGCAGATAAAAATAAAATAGAACTGGGATGAAAGAGATAAAAAGGATAAAAGATCCTGCTTAACCCGGGCGATTATCTTTTCAACCGCGCATATAACGCCAATCCCAACGCCGCACCAAGCGAATCGATACCCAGGTCCAGCAGCGGGCTGCCGCCGCGTTCCAGGGTGAAACGTTGGTGGAATTCGTCCGTAGCCGCGTACAGCGCCGCCAGCCCCCAAGCCAGCAGCCAGCCGCGCCAGGTGAGCGGGCGCAGCGCAAAGGCATAACTTGCGCCCAGCAGGGCATAACCCAGCAAGTGTCCGATCTTGCGCAGCCCCCAGGGGCTCAGCCCGGCTTCATCCAGCACACCGCCCGGGATGCTTGAAGCGGCGAAGATCAGCGCCATCATCGCCGCCGCGGGCAGCCAGCGCAGCAAGATTGCAGAATTCTTCATTTTCGTGATTTTTTATCTGCATAAATCTGCGTCATCTGCGTATTCTCTTCTTGTGAAGACCAGAGGAACAGAACAGGATGGACAGGATGACCAGGATAACCAGGAGGAAAAGGATCAAAGGGATAACAAAATCCCTTTCATCTCTTTTATCCCAGTTAAGCTTACAGCTTGACGAAATCCAGGCCCAGCTCGGCCAGGCGGGCGGGGGTGGGGTGGCCGCTGACCGCGTCCCAGCCGCGCGCGGCGTAATACTCACCCATCAGCACCGCCATGTCGGGCACATGCCCCTCCTGTCCGCCGTCGGGCAGCGGCTGGAGCAGCAGCTCGGGCAGGCGGTCGTCCGCCGCGCTCAAGCCCAGGCGGATGTTGTAGACGCGCTTCAGGTTCCAGGCCCGCTCGCCGGCGCGCAGCATCTCCGCCACCGTCCAATCGTGGTCGCTTGCGGCGCTGAGCAGCTCCAGCACGGTCTGCACTGGCACCACTGCGAAGTGGCACATCGTCAGGCTGTTGCCCACCGTGCGCCAGTCCTGGTGGCGGGCTACGTGCGCAGCCTTGCCGTGGTCCTCGAAGCGGTCGGGCATCGGAATGTCCAGCTCCTCAATCGCCCCGCCCATCTCGACCAGGAAAAAATCCGACTGGTTGTGACAGGCGCCGCGCGGCGAGGTGGCGTAGGTGACCGCCATGCCGCTGTGGGCGCGCGGGTCGTGCATCGGCACTTCCAGGTTGTTGACCTCCACGGCCAGCCCCGGCGCGCCGAAATGCGCCGCCAGCGCGCGGGCGCCCTGCGCCAACAGCGCGCCGAAGCCGCGCAGCGCGGCCATCTGCTCCAGCAGCTCAAAGCAGGGGGTTGCGTCGCCCCAGCGCAGCGCCAGCCCGCCGGTATCCGCCTCGCTGATCAACCCGCGCTCGAAGAGCAGGTAAGCCAGCGCCAGGGTGTTGCCAGCCGAGATGGTGTCCAGCCCCAGCCGGTCGCAGCGCTCGCCCAGCGCGGTGATCAGCGCCAGGTCGCTGACCAGCAACTGGCTGCCAAATGAGCAAATGGTCTCGTATTCGGGGCCTTTGACCTCGCCGGGGGTGGGGTAGGGCCCTTCCGGGATGGTCACCTTGCGTCCGCAGGCGATCACGCAGCCGTGGCAGGCGGACGTGCCGGTCAGAATGGTGGCGGCCATCTCCGACCCGCTGATCTGCGCCGCGCCGTCGAAGGCGGCCTGCGTCCAGTATTTTTGCGGCATGTCGCCCAGGATCTGCAGATAATCGGCTGAGCCGGAGGTGCCGGTCTCGTGCAGCACGGCGGTCATGTTCTGTTCGCGCAGCTCCTGGTTGGCGATTTTGCGGCGCTGGCGGTAGGCTTCCGGGCGCCCCAGCGGGATGGGGAGGGTGCCGCGCGCGGCCACCGCCTTGAGGTTTTTGGAACCCATCAGTGCGCCCAGCCCGGTGCGCGCTGCGGCCCGCCCGTGGTCGGAGAAAATGCCCGCCATGCGCACCTGGTTCTCGCCCGCCGTCCCGATGCAGGCCACCTTCGCCAGCGGTTGGCCGCTCTCGGCCCGGATCGCCGCCTGGGTCTGGTAGGTGTCGGCCTGTCCCCACAGATGCCCGGCGGGGCGCAGCTCGGCCTGCCCGTCCTGAAGCCACAAATAAACTGGTTCGGCGGCCCGCCCGCTGATCCACAGCGCGTCGAAGCCCGCCAGGCGCAGCTCAGGCCCGACGAAGCCGCCGATGTTGGCCTCACCCCAGCGTCCGGTCTGCGGCGAGCGCCCGCAGATGGTGAAGCGCCCGGTGGTGGTGCCCACCGTGCCGGTCAGCGGGCCGGTGATGAGCAGCAGCGGGTTGGGGGGATCGAGCGGGTCAAGGCGGGGATCCAGCGCGTCCCACAGCAGGCGCGCAGCCAGGCCGCTGGCGCCGATGTACTCGCGCACCCAGTCAACCGGGATTTGTTCGCGGCGCATCTCACCGCTGGTCAGGTCAACTTTGAGCAAACGTCCGTACATGATTAAAAATCCACCGGCTTGCCGTCGAAGGCGTATTCAAACAGGCGGCGCATGCCGGCGGACTCGGGGCAGCGCGTGCTCATCACCGTCTGGCTGTCGTTGAGCGCGTTGTCCACCAGCGCGCCCATCTCGCGCTGCAGGTCGGCGCGCTGGATGCCGCATTCGCGCAGGCTGAGCGGCTGACCGAGCTCAGCGTAGAGCTGGCGCAGCGCGGCGGCCAGCGCCGCCGCGCCCTCAGCCTGGCTGGCGGCGGGCAGCCCCAGGAAGCGCGCGATCTCGGCGTAGCGCGTGGGCACGTATTTGTCGCCGGCGCAGTATTCGATGGTGTAGGGCAGGAACAACGCCACCGCGCGCCCGTGGGGGATGTGGAAGATGCCGCCCAGCGCGTGGCCCATGCCGTGCGCCAGCCCGGCCATCGAATTGCCGAAGCCCAGCCCGGCGATGGCGGCGGCGTTCTGCACGCGCGTGCGCGCCTCCAGGTCGGCGCCGTCGTGGAAGCAGACGGGCAGGTTTTCATACACCAGGCGGGCCGCCTGCAGGCACAGCCCGTCGCTGAAATCGTTGCGGCAGTTGGAGGTGTAACCCTCGATGGCATGGGTCAGCGCGTCCAGCCCGGTCTCGGCGGTCAGGCGCGGCGGGAGCGCCATCACCAGCTCGGGGTCGAGGATGGCCACATCCGGCAGGTTCTCGCGGCTGCCCAGCCCCAGCTTGCGCCGCTCGGCCGGGTCGGTCAGCACGATTGCCCAGGTGGCTTCCGAGCCGGTGCCGGCGGTGGTGGGGATGGCAACCAGGCGCGCCTTGGCGCGCAGGCCCAGCTCCTCCACCGGGTTGATCGCCGCCGGGTCGTAGCCGGGGCGCTCGTACAGCACCCACATGGCTTTGGCGGCGTCCATCACCGAGCCGCCGCCCAACGCGATGATCCACTGCGGATTGAAAGCCAGCATGTGCACTGCCCCGCGCCGCACCGTGTCCAGCGAGGGGTCGGCCTCCACGCCGTCGAACACTTTGATCTGCATGCCGGTGGGCGCCAGCGCGGCGGTCACTTTCTCCACCAGCCCCAGCCGCGCCAGGTTGGCGTCGGTGACGATGAAGGCGCGCTGGCCCTGCAGCCGCTCCAGGTAACTGAGCGCGCCGTCGCCGAAAACGATTTGCGGGGAAGTGAAAAACCACATGGCTAGACGGGGAACTGGGTGTCGATGTGCGTGCAGCACTCCACCAGCTCTTTGGCGGCGCGCACGTTGCGCATGACCATCGCCATGTTGCCGGTCAGCTTGATCTGCCCGGTCATCATCGCCTGCATCGGGTCCAGTTTCTTGGTCATCACCTTTTTCCAGGTGGTCACCGGCGCCGAAAGGCGGAAAGCCGGTTGGCGGCCGTCGGAGTGGGTGGCGTCGAGGGCGTCGCGGCAGTTGCCGTGCCACAGGTCCACGTACAGCACCGCGGTGTGGGTCAGCTCGCCGCCGGGTTCGACGATGAAGTAAAAGTCGCCTTCCCAGGCTTTGGCGGCCTCGGCGTAGGTGGGGCTGGAATTGATGTCTTCCATGAAGGCTTTGATCCAGGCATCAGAGGGGAACGGAATGGGTGGCATAGGTATCTCCTTTGGGGTTATCTAAAAATAAAAAACCGGGCGCGGCGGAAACGCGGCAGTGAAGGGAGATGGGTGAGTTTGAGCCGTGCCCGGGTCGGGCAAGGTTCAACAAATATAACACCAAACCGTCTGTTTTGGAGCAGTCGCGCTCCATTTTCCATGATATAATTCCGCTTGCATCAGGAGCGGCCCGCGCAGGCGGGCCCGGCAACCTGGGACGGACTCCCAAGGTGCCTTCCCGAAACCATCGGGGATGCGGCTGCGCAAGCGGCAAGCCAAAGTCCGGCGATTGATTCGCTTCCTGATGCAGGGAGCGATTTTTTGTTTAACCATGAAAGGAGACAACATGAGCAGAACACATCGGATTATCCTGGTCAACGTTGAAACGGGCGAGGTGGAGGGTGGGGTGGGCGTGCACCCCAGCGGGATGTTGGAGATCGGCTTCACCCGCCCGCAGCGCACCTACGGCACCTTCAAGGCGCTGGAGAAGTTCATCGGCAGCACACGTCCCGGCGACGAGCCGCTCTACCGGCAATATGCCGACCGGCTGGACGAGCGGCGCGAGCTGCCCGATGAAATCCTTGCCGCCGAGGCCGAGCGCATCGCCGCCGAGATCAACGCCTGCGACCCGCCTTACATCCTGAGCCTGCCGCACCTCGAGGTGCGCGTGCGCGCGGTGGTGCGGCAGAAGAAATCTCAGCTATAATCATCGTTAACATTTCATCTCCTCATGCCCTACCGCTATGCGCTGGAACGCCCCGATTATAGCGACCTGGCCTCCGGGCGGGTGCTGCACAGCCTGCCCGGTCACCCGGCTTTCCCCTTGCGCCTGGCCAGTGAGATGCTGCTCACCTGCCTGGAGTTGCGCCGCGCGGCGGGGCGGACGGACGCTTGCCTGCTTTACGACCCGTGCTGCGGCAGCGGCTACCTGGCGGCTGCGCTGGGCTGGCTG
>CAZCBJ010000076.1:15422-16245 GCA_964496705.1 uncultured Anaerolineaceae bacterium
CTGCGGCAGCGTCTACCTGGCGGCTGCGCTGGGCTGGCTGCACGGCGCGGAACTGCGCGGGATCATCGCCTCGGACATCGCCCCGCGGGCGGTGGAAACCAGCCGCCGCAACCTGGCGCTGCTCACCCCGCCCGGGCTGGAGGCGCGCCGCGCCGAGCTCGCCGCGCTGCTGGCGCAGTACGGCAAGGAATCACACCGCGAGGCGCTGGAGAGCGCCGCGCGGCTGGCGCAGCGGCTGGCGGGCGTGCCCGCCCTCGAATTGCGCGCCTTCCAGGCGGACGCCGCCGACCCGGCCGCGCTGCGCCGGGGGCTGGGTGAGCTGCGCCCCGACCTGGTGATCAGCGACCTGCCCTACGGGCAGCATTCGGCCTGGCTGGGCGCCGCGCAAGAAACCGCCAACCCCGCCGCCGCGCTGCTGGAAGGGCTGCGAGGGCTGCTGGCGCCCGGCGGGTTGGTCGCCCTTGCCGCCGACAAGGCTCAGCAGATCGCTCATCCGGCCTGGCGCAGGCTGCGACGCCTGCGCGCCGGCAAACGCCAGGTGATCATCCTCGCCGCGGCATAACGCCCACCAACCGCCCCTCAACGATTGAGCCGAATATGATAAGATAACTACATCCCCATTCTTCATCCTCTTTCATCGTCTTCCCCTATCCATTTCACCCCTTTCATCCCAGTTCTTCTTTCTTTTCTTCCCTTCCATCCTCTTCTCCAATCCATTTCACCCTTTTCATCCCAGTTCTTCCTTCTTCTCTTTTATCCTCTTTCCCTATCCATTTCACCCTTTTCATCCCAGTTCTTCCTTCTTCTCTTTTATCCTCTTTCC
>CAZCBJ010000077.1:0-12815 GCA_964496705.1 uncultured Anaerolineaceae bacterium
TACGATGTCATCATCATCGGCGCAGGAGTCGTCGGCTGCATGACTGCCCGCTTCCTCTCGCGCTACCGTCTGGACATCCTGCTGATTGACAAGGAAGCGGATATCGGCATGGGCGCCAGCACGGCCAACTCAGCCATTGTGCACGCCGGCTACGACCCCGTCCCCGGCACATTGAAAGCCTCCATGAACGTGGCGGGCAACGCCATGTGGGACGCGATCTCCACCGAGCTGGGCTTTGAGTTCGACAAGCGCGGCGATTACGTGGTGGCGGTGGGCGCGGAAGAATTCAAGAACCTGACCCGCCTACTCGACCAGGGTGTGCGCAACGGGGTCCCGGGGCTGCACTTGATTTCGGGGGACGACATGCGCTACCGCGAACCGAACATCAACCCCAACGTCAGCGGCGCGCTGTGGGCGCCCACCGGCGGCATCTGTGATCCGTTCATGGCCACCATCGCCGCGGCTGAAAACGCCGTGCAGAACGGCGTGACGGTGATGCTGGAGACTGAATTTCAAGATTTCATCCTGGCCAAAAACCGCATCCTGGGGGTGATCACCAACCGCGGCATGTTTGGCTGCCGCTGGGTGGTCAACGCCGCCGGGTTGAACTCTGACGAGGTGATGCACCGCGCGGGTGTGCGCCCCGACTTCGCCATCACCCCGCGGCGCGGTGAATACTGCGTGCTTGACCGCGCCGACATCCAGATCAACAACGTGCTCTTCCCGGTGCCAACCGACAAGGGCAAGGGCATCCTGGTCACCGCGACCATGCACGGCAACGCCATGATCGGACCCAACTCACAATCCATCGATGATAAAGGCGACCGGGCGGTGACCACGCCGGGCATGGCTGAGATCTGGTCTGGCGCGCAGAAGCTGGTGCCGTCGCTGCATCCGCGCCACACCATCGCTGTGTTCGCCGGACTGCGCGCCTGCGGCAACGCGGTGCGTGAGATCCCTGATGCCGGCAGCGTGAATGATTTCGTGATTGAAATCCCCAATGAAGTGCTGGGGTTGGTCAACCTGGGCGGAATTGAATCGCCCGGGCTGACCTCGGCTCCGGCGATTGCCGAGCGAGTGGTGGAGCTAATGAAGGATGCCGGGGAAGAGCTGGTCGAGAAAATCGGCTGGAATCCCATCCGTCCGGCGCGCCCGCGCTTTCACAAGCTGTCGCGCGAAGATCAGATCAAGCTGGTGCGATCCGATGCGCGCTACGCGCGGGTGGTCTGCCGCTGTGAAACCGTCACTGAGGGCGAGATCATCGCCGAGATTCACGCGCCCATCCCGGCGCGAACCTACGACGCGATCAAGCGCCGCACCTGGCTGGGCACCGGGCGCTGCCTGGGCGGTTTCGATATGCCGCGTGTGGTGGATATCCTGGCGCGCGAGCTGGGTGTGCCGATTGAATCCATCACCAAAAAGGGTCCCGGCTCCGAATTCCTGGTGCGGCCCACCAAAGACGTGGAGGCATGACATGGCACTCAAAGATAAATACGATGTGGTGGTGATCGGCGCGGGGCCGGGCGGGCTGGCGGCCAGCATCGCCGCCAAGCAGAACGGCGCTGAAGATGTGCTGCTGATTGAGCGCGACCTGGAACTGGGCGGCATCCTGCAGCAGTGCATCCACAACGGCTTTGGGCTGGAGGTTTTCCAGCAGGACCTGACCGGACCCAGCTATGCGCAACGATTCATCACCGACGCCCTCGGTCTGGGCGTCCAGACGCTGCTGGACACCATGGTGCTGGAAATCACCCCCCAGCGGCGCATCTTCGCCTGCGGCAGACGGTCGGGTTTCGTGGATATTCAAGCGCGTGCCATCGTGCTTTCAATGGGCTGCCGTGAGCGCACCCGTGCCCAGATTCGCATCCCCGGCACGCGCCCGGCGGGCGTTTTCACTGCTGGCACCGCTCAGCGCTGGGTGAACGTCGAAGGGTACATGCCCGGCAGGCGCTTCGTGGTGCTGGGCTCCGGCGACATCGGCATGATCATGGCCCGCCGTCTGACGCTGGAAGGCGCCAAAGTGGAACGCGTGCTGGAGATCATGCCCTTCCTCACCGGCCTGACCCGCAATTACGTGCAATGCCTGATGGATTACGACGTGCCGCTGCAGCTCAGCCACACCGTCAACCGCATTTTGGGCAACAAACGCGTTGAAGCCATCGAGGCGGTGCAGGTCAATGAAAAATGGGAGCCGATTCGCGGCACGGAAGAAATCATCCCCTGTGACACTCTGCTGCTCTCGGTCGGCTTGATCCCAGAAAACGAGTTGTCCCGGCAAGCCGGCGTGCTGATGGACCCGATCACCGGCGGTCCGCGGGTGGACGATCACTTTGAGACCACTGTGCCGGGCATCTTCGCCGCCGGCAACGTGGTGCATGTTTACGACCTGGTGGACTGGGTGTCTGAGGCGGGCAAGCTGGCCGGGGGCAGCGCAGCCAAATTCGCCGCGGTGGTGCGCCGCAAGGAAAACCGCCTGGTACCGCTGCGCGCGGGCGAGAACGTGCGCTACGTGGTGCCGCATTTCGTCGACCGCGAGACGCTGTCAGAGTCCAACGTGCGCCTGCAATTGCGGGTGGTCAAGCCGATTGAAAAAGCGGTCTGGGTGGAAGTGCGCCACGGCGAGCATCTGGTGTGCCGCAAAGGCGAATTGTACGCCCGCCCGGGCGAGATCATCACCGTCGAAATCCCGGTCAGCGCCTATGATGAAGTGCTGCTGGCCGATGAATTGACCCTGGCCGTTGTGCCCCGCTAGGAGGTTCGCATGCCTGATAAAACCAAAATTCTATGCATCACCTGCCCCAAGGGCTGCGCGATGGAAGTGACCCATGAGGGGAGCACCATCGTGTCGGTCAAGCCGGGCTGCAAGCGCGGGCACGAATACGTCCAGCGCGAGATGACCGACCCGCGCCGCATGGTGGCCACCACAGTGCGCGTGCGCCACGGCCGCCACCCGCTGCTGCCGGTGTACACCTCAGCGCCCTTCCCCAAAGGGCGCATCCGCGATTTACAGGCTGCCCTGCGCCAGGTGGAGGTGCGCGCGCCGGTCAAGATGGGCACGGTGGTGCTGTCGGACGCGCTGGGCACCGGCATTGACATCCTGGCCAGCCGCGACATGGACCCGGAATAACCTACTTCACCACCACCGTCACCTCAAAAGTTTTCTCCGGCAGAACATCCGTTTCCCACGGGCGGGCGTAGACCAGCCGCAGCGCGGCCTGTCCGCTGTTCACCGCCTTGAACCTGAGTGCGATCACACCTCCTGCACCGATCAACTGGCTGGAAGGGGTGACTTGCGGCTCGCCCACCTGCTCCAGCAGCGGATGATTGGCGGGCTGCATCAGCCAGGTGTAGCCGGTGGTCATATTGCCCTCCAGCGCCACCAGCAGGGTGTCGCCCTGTTGCAGCTCAATGATTTTTCCCGCGTCCTTTTCGGTGAGCGTTCGCGGGGCGTTCCCGGTGCAGCCGGCAAGGACAATACCTGTCAAAACCATGAGGGCGAATAAACGGGTGAGAGACATGCTGAACTCCTTTCGTTCACATGCCAAAGACGACAGAGCTGCAGCTATGGTTCCCAATAACCAAACCGAAGAAGCTTCGTCGCGAAGATCAACCATTTGCAAATGGCGCGCTTCAAAGGTATGATACCTGTAAAATTTATGGGTACGAGGAAGAAACATGCAGCATCAAGAGATTTCGCAAGCCTTTCCAGAAACTGCGCAAAGTGTGCCAGCCTTATTTGTCGGTCATGGCAGCCCAATGAATGCGCTGGAGGATAACCCCTTCAGCCGCGCCTGGATCGATATCGGGCGCAGTCTGCCGCGCCCCAGCGCCATCCTTTGTATATCCGCGCACTGGGAAACGAGCGGCTCACGGGTGACCGCCATGCCCCAGCCGCGCACCATCTATGATTTCTACGGCTTCCCGCGCGAGCTGTACGCCGTGTCTTATCCTGCGCCCGGCTCTGCGGCGCTGGCGGGGCTGGTTCAGCAGTTTCTTGCCCCAGTCAAGATCGAGCTGGACCAGGAATGGGGGTTGGACCACGGCGCATGGAGCGTGCTGCGCCGCATGTTCCCGCAGGTTGGCATCCCGGTGGTGCAATTGAGCCTGGACATTCATCTGACTCCGGCGGAGCATTATGCCTTGGCCAGAGGGCTGGCTGCGCTGCGGCGCAGGGGAGTGTTGATCCTGGGCAGCGGCAACATGGTGCACAACCTGCGCATGGCGGTATTTGAAGACCGCGCCTACGACTGGGCGGTGCAATTCGATGAAACCCTGCGGGGGTTGATCCTGTCCGGCGATCACGATGCGCTGATGCATTACGAAAATCTGGGCACGCCTGCCCGGCTGTCGATCCCCACCAACGAGCATTACCTGCCGCTGCTGTACGTCCTGGCCCAGCAGCAGCCGGAGGAAAAGGTGAGTTTCTTTGCCGAAGGTGTGACCCTGGGCTCGATTTCGATGCGCGGGGTGCGGGTCGGGTAGCAACCCACCCATTTGCCCCTTCCCGCAATCGGGAGGGAGACTGAAGATTTAATCCACCAGCGCCTGGTAGACCAGGTTGTTGAAATCAATGTCCACCGGCAGCTCAAAGCCGGGCATGTACTGCAGCATCAAGATGTAGATCAGCTCTTCTTTGGGGTCAATGATGAACTTGGTGTTGGCCGCGCCGCCCCAGGTGTAGGTGCCGAGCGAGCCCAGGTTCTTGAAATTGGCCAGTCGGGTCAGCACGCCGAAGCCCAGCCCGAAGCCCCAGCCCTGGTCGTCTGAGGAATAGACGCCCTGCGCCAGGTGGTCGATGGTCATCAGCTCCACCGTCTTGCGCCCCAGCAGGCGCACCCCGTCCAGCGCGCCGCCGTTGAGCATCATCTGGCAAAAGCGCAGGTAGTCCTGGGTGGTGGAAACCAATCCGCCGCCGCCTGAAGGGATGCGTTTGGGATTGAGATAATCCTTGGAATCGGAGGGATCAATGATCTCCAGTCCGCCCTTCTTGGAGGGACCGTAGGTGGCGGTGAAGCGCGAGACCTTCTCCGGCGCAACGTAGAAAGCCGTGTCCAGCATGCCGAGCGGGTCGAAGATGCTCTCTTTGAGGAATTTCTCGAACGGCTGACCGGAGACCACCTGCACCAGATAACCGAGCACATCGGTGGCCATGCTGTAGCGGTAACTGGTTCCGGGATGGAAGGCCAGGGGCAATTTTGCGGCATTCTCGATCCAGCCCGCCAGGCCCAATTCAGGATGTTTATCCAACTGCGCCCAAATTTTCTTGCGGTACATTTCATCCAATGCGGAATTCGGCTCGAAGCCGTAGCTCAACCCGGCGGAGTGGCAGAGCAGGTCGCGGATGGTGATCTCGCGCTGCGCCGGCACCAGGCTGTAATCCGAGTTGCTTTTGGCCATCATCACCTTGGGATCCTTGAACCAGGGGATGTAGCGTGAGACGGGATCAGACAGGCGAAAATGACCCTCTTCAAAGAGCATCATCACTGCCGTGCTGGTGATCGGCTTGGACATTGAATAGATGCGGAAGATGGCGTCAAATTGCATCGCCTTGCCGCTGTCCATCTCGCCAAATTTCTCAAAATAAGCCACCTTGCCGCGCCGCGCCACCAGCGCGATCATGCCGGGCAGCTTGCGCTCGTCAATGTACTTATTGATCATCGGCGCGATGCGTTCCAGACGCCGGGACGAAAAACCAACCTCTTCAGGTTTCACAAACGGCAGCATGGTTTCCTCCTGTCAATCCAAGTGGATTTCCCGTCCATTCCGGGCGGACTCGTACAGCGCCGAGATGAGGCGCATCAATTCCAGACCGTCCTCGCCGGAAGCCTCCGGCGGGGTGTTGGTGCGCACACACTCAATGAAGTGCGCCACCGCCAGCTCGTGTCCACCGGAGACGGTGATATCCGGCTTGACCACCACCGGCTCGCCACTGATCTCCTGATAAAAGGTGACCGTGTTCTTGTTGGTGTAATTGGCCACGTACAGCTCCGAGCCGCCCTCGCTGCCGTACAGGGTGACGAAGTAATCGTCCTTGCCGGGTTTGGTGTGGGTAGCCCAGTTGGTTTCCAGCAGCAGCGAGCGCCCATCGGCGAAACGCACAAAGCCAGCCGCCAGGTCTTCAACGTCGTAATCGGCATTCGGCTCAACGCTGCGGCTGCCCCACACCTTGCGCCCGCGCGGTCCAAACTCGGCATAGGTGGAGCCGCTGACCGAGACCACTTTGGGGTAACCCATCAGCCACAGCGACAGGTCGAGCACATGCACGCCCAGATCGATCAATGGCCCGCCGCCCGAAAGCGCCTTGCGCGCGAACCAGCCGCGCCCGGGGATGCCGGCACAGCGCAGCCAGCCGGCTTTGGCCATGTACACCTGGCCGAACTGTCCCTCCTGCACCAGCCGCTTCAGCCAGCGGGTGTCCTCGCGGAAGCGATAGTTGAAACACACCATCAACATCCTGCCGGTCTTTTTGGAAGCAGCCACCATCTGGGCGGCCTGCTCGGCGCTGGCAGCCAGCGGCTTTTCGCACAGCACGTGCTTGCCGGCTTCAAAGGCCTGAATGGCGGCCGGGGCGTGCAGGTTGTTGGGCAGCCCAATGCTGACCACCTCCAGCTCGGGCAGCGCCAGTAGATCATCGATGCGGGTGAAGCGCAGCCTTTCGGGGATGTTCAACTGGTCGCCGCGCTCTTTGAGGCGGGCCGGGTCAGCGTCGCACACTGCGTACAATTCGGCGTCCGCGCAGGCCAGGTAGCCGCGCGCATGCGCCATGCCCACCCCCAGGCCAATCACTGCGGCTTTGGTTCTTTCACTCATGATGTCCTCCGGTTGATGTGTGGCTGATGCAAACAGCCCCTATTGTGCCACGTTTATTCAAAAAAGAGTAGGCTCGCGCAGGATTTCAGTGCATTTGGCGGGTTGGGCTAATCTTGATAGCTGCGCACAGCCTGAACGGCGCGCAAAGCGGTGAGCACATCATTGGCAAAAATCCCTGTGGGTAATCATTAAGATCCACCAGCATAAACAGCCTGGCCACTGCCAAATCTTTCTTACTTGAAATCAACACACAGCGAAAACCGTTTGGACAACCTCAGACTTGCGCAAGAATGATGAAAAGGGAGGGTGAATCTTCGCCAAAATCCGCATGAAAGTTGATCTTACGGAACCCGCAATCCTCCAGGACAGCGCAGTATTCCTCCTGCGTATATGCCTGCAGGGACTGGGCAAAGCGTTCCACCTTGCCGTCAGGCAGTTGCACGACAAAGTGGCGCACGGTGACTGCGCGGGTTGGCTCGTCCCAGAAAGACTCGGTCAGCACCAGATAAGGCTGCTCGCTGAACAGACCGCTCGCGGAGGTGTACCAGCCGGACTCGCGACCGATCTGGCGCACCGCCTCAAAGGTGTGCGGTTCCAGCAGCAGCCACCCGCCGGGCTTGAGCGCGGCGCGCGCCTTGCGCAGGATGGTGCGGATGTCGGCGGGTCGGAAGACGTTGAACTCGCCGTAGATCAGCATGGCCAGATCGTGCCCTCCGCCAAAATCCGCCTCGCGCAGGTCAGCCAGTTGATAGGTACAGCGCAGGCCTTCACGCTGCGCCTGTTCACGCGCATACTCGATCGAGGCGGGCGAATAATCCACCCCCAGGCAGGTGCAGCCCAGCCCTGCCAGGCGGCTGGCGTACAATCCCGGCCCGCAGCCCAGGTCGAGCACCCGGCCAGGTGCGCGCGCCAGGGCATGCTCCCAGATCCATGCCACGTGGCGGTCGATCACCGCGCTGCGCCGGCTGGCGGCGTCGTGTTGCTGGGTTAGGTGCTCTTTGAGCATGCGCCGGCTGAAACCGGGCTCATACCAGGGGATGTTATCGCCCTCGCTCCAGGGAAGGGGCGGAGATTGGCGGGTGAGCAAGTCGGACAGGTTCATTTGCGATCTCCTGCTGCCTGGTGCGCCAGGCGGGTGGGTTCAGGCAGGCGGTAGCCCGCGCCGCAGCGCAGAACAAAATCCACCGCGCGGGGGATATCCATGCGGTGACCGGGTGAGATGAACAGCGGCTTGCAGCCGGTTCGCGTGCGCAGCACCGCGCCGATTTCACACGAGGGATCTTTTTCATCCCACAGTGGCGAACCGTCGCCACGTTGATTGCCGGGTGGGGCAAAGCTGCCGTACAGGCGCGTCTTGCCCACCCCGATGGTGGGACGCTCCAGCCAAAGGCCCATCTGGGCGGCAATGCCCATCCCGCGCGGATGAGCGATGCCCTGACCGTCGAACAGCAGCAGGTCGGGCAGCAGCGGCAGCCTGGACCAGGCATCCAGGATGACAGCCCCCTCGCGGAAGG
Organism: uncultured Anaerolineaceae bacterium; assembly: GCA_964496705.1. Classification (GTDB taxonomy): domain Bacteria; phylum Chloroflexota; class Anaerolineae; order Anaerolineales; family Anaerolineaceae; genus CAZCBJ01. The sequence continues at coordinate 8,325 of CAZCBJ010000077.1, forward strand.
ATAGCAATCCGGGAACGTAAGGAAAGGTGACTGGCGCCTCTGCCAGCGCGCTGGCCAGCGGAACCAGGTCAGGGAAACTCAGCACCACCACAGCCGCCCGCGACCAGTCGCCGCGCACGCTGACATCCACCCCGCCCACCGTGCGCACGGGAAGGTCCGTCCATTGCAGGACAAGCTGCGCGCGCAGGCGCTCCTGCACCTGCGCGGCTTCGGCAGGGGTCAGGTTCCAGGGATGAAGCGCATGACCCGCCACCACTTCATGCCTTTCGATCAATTTCAGCGATCATCGCGCGGGTGAAGTCCCAGGTGCGCTGCATGACGGCGGGGTCCATCTTATCGAAGGTGTCGCCGGTTTGGTGCCAGTAGGGCGTTTCGCCGTCGCGCTTTTGTCCGAAGAGGGCGATGGCGGGGACGCCGGCGTTGAGGCAATCCGCCATTTCAGTGTTGCCGCCGGTGATGCTGGCCGGGTAGGCATCCCATTCCGGGTGCTCGGCAGCCAGGCGCTCAGCCAGGGCGCGCAGTTCGGGATCGCTGCGGAAAGGCACGATGATGCCCTCCTGCACCAGCCAGGCCGGTCCGGCGCAGCCGGTCATCTCGAAGACCAGCGCGCGCGGGTTGCGCATTTCCTGGCGGTGGCGGCGCAGGAAGTCGATCATGCCGTAGTGCTGCACTTCCTCGCAGCCGCTGCACACGGCGAAAACGCGCGTGTGCTCGAGCGGCTGGCGGGCGAAGGTCTCAGCCAACGCCAGCACCTGCCCCACCGCGGTGGCGTTGTCGTTGGCGCCGGCGGTGAAGGGGGTCAAGTCTGCCTGCAGGCAGACGGCCGCCAGCAGCGCAGCGCAGACCGCAGTGGGGATGGCGGCATACCACACCCAGCCCCAGCCGAAGATCAGCCCCAGCAGGAAAAGCGCAATCTGCGCCACAAACAAGACAAAGACCACGGTGGTGAATTTTTTGTATGCCTCCACCCAGGCCGGCGTGCGAAAAATGAGCGGCGTGCGCTGGGTGTCGATATGACCGACCAGGATCAGGTCCTGGCGGTGCTCGCCGGCGGGCGGGATGACGGCGAAGACATTCTGGCTCTCGCCCTTGGGCAGCAGCCAGCGGTAAGGATTGCTGAAAAATCCCAGCTCCAGCAGCTCGGAGGCCAGCACAACCAGCGAGAGGAGCAGCGCGATCAGCGCGCTGACCCGCCCGCCGAGGGGGTAGATGATGAAAGCGGCGATCATCAACAGGCTGCCCAGCAGATGCGGCTGGAAGATGGAGCGCGCGCTGCGGAACGTCTCCCAGGTTGGCTGCAGGCCGATGCGCTGGAACTGCGCCTGGCAGTACTGCGCGCCGCGCCGCTCGCCCTGGGTGGTGGAGCCGCGCGGGCCAATGTCCACCGCCAGAGCGCGGACGTGCTCGAGCCAGCCGGCGATTGCAGATGAAAGCGGGGCTGCGGGTGAAGTCATGACTGCCTCCGGAAAAGGGATGGCGCAATTATAGCATGCCGGGCTTACGCGCCCGGGATTTATCGTGAAATGTTGGGTTTCGCTTGGTGATATCCAGGTCTACCGAGTCTGATGGTTCGCTCAACCCAACCTACCTGGCTGCGCGAGGGATGAATTCGGTTATAAAATGGAACAGACCCACCTCCACGCCTGTTCACGGATGTAGCGGTTGAGGACAGCCCGGGCCAATATACGGGTACAATGTTGAAAGAAGAAATTCTGCCAACGACGAGGAGATTCCGCATGACCCCACCATCCGACCTCCCTACAACCATGCGCGCCGTGGTGTGCCACGGCCCACAGGATTACCGGCTGGAAAACGTGCCCGTGCCGCAAATCCAGGCCGGCGAGGTGCTGGTGCGCATCCTGGCTGCCGGGATCTGCGCCAGCGACATCAAGTGTTATAACGGCGCGCCGCTCTTCTGGGGCGACGCGCAGCGCAGCGGCTACTGCCAGCCGCCGATCATCGCCGGGCACGAGTTCGTCGGTGAGGTGGTGGCGCTGGGCGAGGGCGCAGCCGAGAAATACGGCCTGCAGCCGGGTGACCGGGCCATCTCGGAGCAAATTGTGCCCTGCTGGGAGTGCCGCTTCTGCCGCCGCGGGCAGTACTGGATGTGCGACGGCAAACACGACGTGTACGGCTTCCGGCAGCGCACACCGGGCGCAATGGCCGAGTACATGCGCTTTCCCGCCGATGCGATCAACCACAAGGTGCCGAAGACACTCACCCCGTGCCAGGCCGCCTACATCGAGCCGCTGGCCTGCGCCATCCACGCCGTGCAGCGCGGGCAGATCGAATTCGGCGACGTGGTGGTGGTGGCCGGTTGCGGGCCGCTGGGGCTGGGCATGCTGGCCGCAGCGCGGTTGAAAAACCCCGGCCTGCTGGTGGCGCTGGACCTGCTGCCGGGACGCCTGGCGGTGGCAGCCAAATGCGGCGCCGACCTGACCCTCAATCCCAACGAAGAGGACGCGGTGGCAAAAATCAAGCAGCTCAGCGGCGGGTACGGCTGCGATGTGTACATCGAAGCCACCGGTCAGCCCTCCGGGGTCACGCAGGGCTTGCAGATGATCCGGCGGCTGGGCACCTTCGTTGAATTCTCAGTGTTCGCCGAGCCGGCCACGCTGGATTGGACGATCATCGGCGACACCAAGGAATTGAACATCCACGGCGCACACCTGGGACCGTACTGCTACCCGCTGGCGATTGACATGCTGGTCCACCGGCAGGTGCCGGTGGACGATATCGTCACCCACGCCTCCTCCTTCGAGCAGCATGCCGAGGCCTTCGCCCTGGTGCACAGCGCAAAAGATTCGATCAAAGTGGTGTTGACGCCGTGACGGCGAACCTCACAGCTTCACCCCGTTCCGGGTCAAGTAATCACTCACCGCGCTGTCATCGGTCAATCCCTCTTCCAGGAAAGCGCGGTAGATGAAATATCCGCTGAAAGCCGGCGTGCGCAGCTCAGCGGTCAGAATGGACGCCTTATAGCAAATGATCTGCTCGCGCAAAGCGGGTGTCATCAGCGCCTGGAAGCGGCGCATCTCAACCATGTGGCTTTCGATCACTGCGTCATCCAGGAACCAGATGTCAATCTTCCAGGGCTGTCCCCAACCGCCGGTGTGAATCTCTGGTTTCAGGTACAGGCCGTCCGGCAGGCGAGGCGAATCGGATTTGAGGAAATGCACCCGTTTGACCCATGGGTGGCTGGCGAAGCGCGCGGCAGCCTGGAAGATACCTTCCAAAGGCGCGCTTGAGACATATAGATCAATATCCGGGTGGATCAGCGTGTCCAGAAAGTAACTTCCCGTGGGCGTCACTCGCCCGCAGGCGCCCAGGATATCAAAGACGCCCAGCTCGGTCAGGACGAAATCGGCTTCTTGCCGGAGCCGGGCGGAACGTTCCAGGGGTAGTATCGCATGCGGGTTGGGGCGGGGACTGAAATCCATTTGCATCTCTCACTTGTGTTTTTTGCGCGGGTTCTGGGAGAATTATAATTGACACGATGATCAGGATGCGAGCTGTTCTCGATCGGCTGGGGAAAAAACCCGTGGCGCATACGGGGCTGGTGCTGTGGTTTGGGCTGAGCGGCCTGATGGGGTTGCTGGCGGCAGCTTGCCTGCTGATGATGCGCAGGTCGCAGGAGGCCTGGTTCCTGGGCATCTCGGCCCAACGTTGGCTGGCGGCGGGACTGCTGGCTGCTGTGGCGGCGGGATTGATTTTCCTGGCGCAACGGGCTGCGCGCAAGGAAATCTTTGCCGGCGCCCTGACCGCGCTGCTCGGCAGACCAGCGGTGTTTCTGCTGATCAGCCATTGCGCAGCCCTGGGGGGCATTCTCGCCTGGTGTTTGCTGTTCGGCTGGGAACGGCTGTTTGCTCCCTGGCTTAGTGCCTACCAACTCATTTTTCAACAGATGCTGCCGGCGGCTACCTGGCTCTTACTGCTGTGCATCCTTTCGGCCATTGGGCTGTGGTTGATCCGCCGGCAGAACCCGGCTCCTGCGCAAACGGCGCAGGCTGAGCCGGTCAGACAAAAGGTCTGGCAAACGTTATGGCAGATTGGGGCGGTGCTGTTTTCGCTGGCGTTGTACGCGCTGCTATTGTGGGCGCCGCTGTCCAAGGCACTGGGTTATCTGGCGCGTTATGACCTGGTACTGCTCAGCCCGCCGCTGCTCCTGATTTTTTACCTGGCATTCCGGCATCCCGGCTGGAAATCAGACTGGCTCGGCTTGACTATTGCGCTGTTAATCTTCGGACTGGGCATGGCCGCGCTGTGGATTTCGGGGATCAGTGAAGAACCTATCGTCGCCGGCCTGTTTCCATATAAAGATCCTTCAGCCTATTACCTGGACGCGCTGCGCTTGATCATCGGTAAGCCCATTCAGGACTGGGGCGGTAGACCGCTGTTCACCGGCTTTCTGAGCACGCTGCTGAGGCTGACCGGACAGAATTTGCAGGTCTCACTGGCGATTCTGACTGCGGTCAGCGCGCTGACCGCCTT
>CAZCBJ010000077.1:12900-16179 GCA_964496705.1 uncultured Anaerolineaceae bacterium
GCCTTCCTGGCCGCCCGCGAAGTGCGGCGCAGCTTTGGCCCCGCGTCGGGAGCCTTGATCCTGTATCTACTATTTATCTATTACCGCCAGATCAGCGGCTCAACACAAACCGAGAACCTTGGATTGGCACTCGGCGCGCTGGGGCTGACCTTCCTGCTGCGTGGCGCACGGCTGAAACACCTGGGCTTTTGCCTGGCTGGTCTGTTTTGGACAGCGTTGGGGCTGAACGCCCGCCCAGGTCCGTTCTTCATCCTGCCGCTGCTGATGCTGTGGATGGGGCTGGCGTTTGCCGGCTTCAAGCGGTTCGGCCGACTGGTGAGCATAGGACTGCTGGGCGCTGGGGTTGTGTTGTTGACCTTTGTTCTCAATTATGCGCTCATTCGCACCATTTCCAACCCCACCTCGGCGATGTTCTCGCGCTTTCCGCACACACTCTACGGCCTGGCGGTGGGCGGGGCAAGCTGGCAGCAGGTGTATGAGGACCATCCCGAGGCTGTCGACCTGCCAGAGAAGGAGCAGGTGCGCGCAATCTATAACCTGGCCTGGGAAGCCATCCGCGCCCGCCCGGACCGATTCTTACGCGGCGTGATTCGTTTTTTTAAGGATTTTTTCAACCTGACATCCGGCGCATTCACCTTCGTGCGCGATTGGATGAGCCTGGAGGCGGTTAAGCTGAGCCGGGGCGGTTTATTCGCCCTGGGTTTGCTTGGGTTGGTATTCTTGTTCCTGCGACCCCGGCGCCTGGCGCACACGATGATCCTGCTGGGACTGGTTGGCGTCCTGCTTTCGCTGCCCTTCGTGCCGGCGCGCGATTCCAACTACATGCGCACTTACGCTGCGGTGATGCCGTGGATCCTGCTCGTTCCGGCGCTGGGTGTGCGGCTGCCCAACCTGCTCTACAAGGATGTCTCTCCCGCGGGCTTCGATGAGTCACCAGCTTTACGCTCGCCCACTTTTTGGATCGCGGCGGCGCTGACGATCGTGGTCATCGGCGGACCTTATGCTGTCAAAGGTCTGGCCCGCCCGTTGGATTTTGACCGTACCTCCTGCCCACCGCCCTATAAAACCCATTTCGTGCGCCTCAACCCGGGAGCCTACATCCGCATCGTCGCCGACAATGCCCGGGCAAGGTCGCAGCTGCCCGACTTGCGCATCAGCGAACTGACCCACAGCGTCAACGATTTCGCATACCGTGGGGTGTTTGCCGCCCAGCCATACCAAGCGAATATCATCTTTGTCCACACGATTGACCTGATCAGCGGGGGCAGGCTTTGGACATTGATCCCGGCAGAGGGGCTGCCGCTGGATGGGCAGGTGGTGCGGCTGTGCGGACAGGCCGGGGAAGATGGCAATTTCTTCCTCACTGCGAGTTTTGACCAATTGATCAGCCGGTAATTGGTTTTTCGGCTGCCCGGGGGATTGACAAAAGTCGCTACATGCTTATAATATGAACGAACGTTCGTTTTTTTTATTATGAATAGCGACCTTCCCACCCCCACCAGCCTGACCAAAGGCGAACAGACCCGTAATTTGATCACGGATGCCGCCCACCACCTGTTCCTTGAACAGGGATACCACGGCACCTCGATGCGCCAGATCGCCGCACGGGCCGGGGTGGCCCTGGGCAGCATTTACAACCACTTCGCCACCAAGGAAGCCATCTTTGAAATGGTCTTCATCACCCACCATCCCTACAACCAGATTGTGCCAGCCGTGCGCCAGGCGACCGGCGACTCACCCGAAACCCTGCTGCGCAGCATTGCCAGCAGCATCCTGGCCGGGCTGGCGGTCAGTCCTGAGTTTTTGCACCTGCTGTTCATTGACATGGTAGAATTTCAGAGTCGCAACACCGTCCGGATATTCGAAAGCCAGTTCCCGGTGATCGAACAGGTGTTGACGCGCCTGATCGAAGTTGCCGGGCCGCGCCTGCGACCGATCCCCCCGCTGCTGATTGCGCGCTCTTTCTTCGGGCTGTTCTTTTCCTACTACATCACCGGCGCCCTCCTGCGCTACGCAACCAACCTGCCGCGCGAGATACAGGAAAACGATTTCGAGTATTTTATGAACATCTACTTACACGGCATCCTGAACGAAAGCGGCGACAATGATTAACCGCCTGCTCAGCCTGATCCGCAAAGAGTTCATCCAAATTGTGCGCGACCCGCGCACGCTGGTGATGACCTTTGCGCTGCCGGTGGTGATGCTTTTCCTGCTCGGCTACGCGGTGACCAGCGATGTGCGCAACATCGCCCTGGCGGTTTTCGATCAGGACCAATCCCCCGCCTCCCGGCGCTTGATCACCGCTTACAAGGAAGCCGACTACTTCAAACTTGCCTACGTGGTTTCAAGTGAAGAGGAAATCCGACGGCTGATTGACAACAACTCAGCGCGGGCGGGTATCATCATCCCGCCCGGTTACGGCAAGACGCTGGCAGCCGGACGGTCAGCCCAGGTGGCTTTCATCCTGGACGGCTCCGACCCCACCGTCGCCAGCCAGGCGCTCTCGGCGGCGGTGCTGATCGGCCAGGCTCAGTCCACCCGCATCATGGTCGAGCGCTTGCAAAAGCGCGGGCTGAGCGCCTCGGCAGTGCAACCGCCGGTGGAGATACGCACCCAGGTGTGGTACAACCCCGGCATGGTCAGCGCCAATTACATGATCCCAGCTCTGATCGGGCAGATCCTGCAATTCCTGACCACCTTCCTGACCGCCACCTCCATCGTTCGCGAGCGTGAGCGCGGCACCATCGAGCAGTTGATCGTCACCCCGCTGCGCCCCTGGGAGTTGGTGGTGGGCAAGCTGACCCCTTATGTGTTGATCTCGCTGATGGACACCATCGAAGTTTTGGTCGCGGGCGTGCTGTTGTTTCGCGTGCCGATCAACGGCAGCCTGCTGCTCCTGCTGCTGATGGCTGTCCTGTTCCTCATCACCACGCTGGGCATCGGCCTGCTCATCTCGACCGTGGCCAACACCCAGCAAGAAGCCATGTTGAGTTCCATGTTCACCATCCTGCCCTCCATCTTCCTATCCGGCTTTTTCTTCCCGCTGGCGGCCATGCCGCAGTGGCTGCAGGTGATCAGCTACGCCATCCCACTGCGCTACTTCCTGATCATCGCGCGCGGGATCGTGTTGAAGGGCGTGGGGTTGGAAGCCATCTGGCCTGAGGTGCTGGCGCTGGGAATTTTCGCGCTGGTGGTGATGGGCGCGGCGGCCGTGCGCTTCCGCAAGAGCCTGGATTAATTCAATACACGGAGAATGAGATGACCACGCAACTTGAATCC
>CAZCBJ010000078.1:0-10409 GCA_964496705.1 uncultured Anaerolineaceae bacterium
ATGTAACTCGCCGGGATGTGTCTCGCTGTTATAGTTATTAAAAATGTGAGCGATAACTTTCGTTCCATCAATGCCTTCCCACTGGAAGACGTTGTATGGGAAAGTGTCCCCGCCATTATAGGTCCAAAATATTTTTTGGGTGGCGAAATAATTTATCCCGCAGCCTTTCATGATCTGTGGCAGAGCGCCGGAATAACCGAACACATCTGGCAACCACAAAATTTCCGAATCAACTCCGAATTCTTCTGCGAAGAATCTCTTTCCGTAGAGGAATTGCCTGATCAACGACTCGCCACTGGTCAAATTGGTATCAGATTCAACCCACATACCGCCTTCAACGATGAGGTTTCCGCTTTGCTGCGCCTTTTTCGCTTTATCGTAGAGCTCAGGATATTTTTCTTTCAGTACTTTGAACAAATAGGCCTGGCTCTGGATAAATTTATGCTCAGGATATTCAGCCATCAAGGTCAACTGGTTTGAGATTGTCCGTGCAATTTTCCTGTCTGTTTCTTGCAGCGGCCACAACCAGGCAACATCCAGATGCCCATGTCCGATGGTGTATAGGAGAGGCGCGGTGGATCCATTCTGGCATTCTAAAAGGGGCTGTAGAAAACTTTGAGCGTGGCGGACAGTCTCGAGCATTTGGTCTGGAGGCAACTCAAAATCAACGATTAATGTAAATTGGCGTAAAGCCTCGTCTATCTCTGAGACCCTCAATGAATTAGCGTCCATATATGCCCGAATCTGGTAGAGGGTTTCAACATCCAACCAAAGCTGGTAAATCTCCTCGTTCCAGATGCCGATGCTGGATTGTGATATTTCGACCTGTGCTGGGCAGGGTTCAGGAATGGAAATTTTTCCATATGGAACAGGGCCCTCTCCGACTAAAAGAGGGCCATGTCCAGCGTACGATTCGATCCAGACATCATAAATGGCGTCTGGTTCGCATGATTGGTTTAAGGTGATATAAGAATGAGCCCAATCCATGGCTTGCACTATTTCACCATTAACGAATACCAGCCCTTCGCCTTCATATCCTTCAGATAAAAGTCCCAAATGCAGGACAACCCGTTGTTCGCGGCATGTGCTTGGAATTTTGAACGCGGTGTGAAACCAGCCGTACTCCCATTTCTTTCCCCATCTCGTTCCAACCGGCATGGGCTTGCATTGCGCATTCTTTGCCTGGCTATAAGTCAAATGGTCAAAGGTGGTGAAGCCTTCCAGATGTAAGGATACAACTGGTGTATAAAAATGGTTGCGAATTTCACGCCGCCAATGGTCGATCCGGCGTTGCCATTCTGGACTGAGCGCCATGAGTGATCCTTTCTGTGGTTATTTCACTTCGTGAGATTTGAAGTGGGGCAGATAGGGCTTGTTCTTTTGCAGCATCGCATTGACCATTGTCTTGATCTCAGCGAGAGAGAGAACAGCAGCCGTCAAGGGATCGTAGCAGATCGCGTGGAAAACCAACCTGGGGTCGCCCGTCAGCGCAGCCTCGACCGCCATCTCTTCCACGGAGACGCTGACATGGTTCAAAGCGACACATTGAGCTGGTAATGCGCCAACCGGCACCGGATGGAAACCTGCTCTATCCACAAATACGGGTACCTCCACGCAGACATCATCAGGCAGGTTGGTGATGAGTTTTTGATTGGGAACGTTGCCATTGAACCCGAAAATTTCGCCACCTTTCCAGGCATTGATAATATAGGCGGCATACTCGTGACCACGTTCGAGGCTGATGGGAGTTTCGCGGGCAAACCAATTTTTGGCTTCGTCTTTCCATGTATTTTCTGCGTTCTGATATTCTTTGAGGATATAGGCATATTCGCCTGGATTCCAACCTGTGCCATGTGTGCAGTATTTTTCGATCAGATCAGGGCGTTTACGAAACCACCAGTTATATTCTGAATTGTGTCCGCTTGATTCGGTGACATAGTAATCCAGATGTAGGAACATTTCATTGCGGACAATTTCTTCATTGTAAATATCAGGTCTTTCGGTCACCGCTTTTCGGATCAATGGATAGGCGTCGCGCTTATTCCAGTCATATTTCAGATACCAAGCCTGGTGATTAATCCCAGCGCAAGTGTATGTGACTTCTTCCATGGGTGCGCCAATCCATTCGGCCAGCATTTCCGCAGTCCCCTGCACACTGTGGCAAAGACCGGTGAGCTTGATAAAAGATTCTTTCTGCATTGCACGGCAGAGCATTGCCATGGGGTTGGTGTAATTTAACAGGATGGCGTCCGGACAATATTTCTCCATGTCCTTAACAATACTGAGCATAACTGGAATGGTGCGCAGCGCGCGGAAAATGCCTGATGGACCGCGAGTATCACCAACATTTGTGTCGATGCCGAACTGTTTCGGGATTTCAATGTCATACCGCCAAACGTTTGTTTCACCCACCAATATTGTGCAAAGGACTGCGTCAGCGCCTTTAAGCGCCTCCACGCGATCCAATGTAGCTTCAACTTTGGCGGGATATTTCCCGAGGTCTATAATTTTCTGGACCGACGCTCGGGCAAATTCGAGCCGTTCCGCATTTATATCCATTAAACACAGAGTCGCATCCTGCAGCAGCGGGAAAGTCAACACATCGCGGACCAGTCCGCGGGTAAAGCCCAGGCTTCCCGCCCCGATAAAAGTGATTTTCGTCATTTTGGCCTCCAATTCTGGGATATATGAATAGTATAATCCAAAGTATATCTTCCATGGGCATGACCGGCCGGTCAACCATTCCTCCCATACATACTTCAGTAGAAATCAGATGAGAGAAAATGCGGACAAGCGAATACCACCTCCGTTTAGCCAAACTTGTTGCCTCTCACCAGGATTTGGTCGAGCGACGAAATTTAGTCGATCAATCCTGGGACAATGGGTTATTTGAGCGTTATATTTATCCTGTATTGACCGCTGATCATATTCCTTTATATTGGCGTTTTGATTTCGATCCTCAGTCGAACCCGTTTTTGATGGAAAGAATGGGTGTAAATGCGGTATTTAATCCCGGAGCGGTGGAATGGAATGGGAAAATACTCCTCATTTGCAGGGTGGAAGGATACGACCGAAAATCATTTTTCGCGATCGCCGAATCGCACAACGGCATTGATGGGTTCAGGTTCTGGGATGAGCCGATCACCATGCCTGAAACGGAGAATCCGGACACGAATATTTATGATATGCGCGTTACGATTCATCAAGATGGTTGGATCTATGGCTTGTTTTGCACAGAAAGGAAGGATCCTAATGCGCTGGCAGGTGATATGAGCAGCGCGGTAGCTCAATGCGGCATCGCCCGCACCAGGGATTTCCAGACATGGGAGCGGTTGCCCGATTTGAAATCATCATCTGCCCAACAACGAAACGTCGTTCTTCATCCGGAGTTCATTGATGGAAAATATGCGTTATATACACGCCCCCAGGATTCTTTTATTGAAACCGGGAAAGGCGGCGGGATTGGTTGGAGTCTTACCACCAGCATGCTAAATGCGGTAGTTGATTTTGAAACCATTATTGATGAGCGCGTTTATCACACCATAAAGGAACAGAAAAACGGTCAGGGGCCTGCGCCGATAAAAACCCCACTTGGGTGGATTCACATAGCGCATGGAGTCAGAAACACCGCGGCGGGCTTAGGATATGTTTTATATGCATTTATGAGTGACCTCGCGCAACCGTGGCATGTGACGCATCGACCAGGCGGTTATTTGATAGCACCGGTCGGCGCCGAACGAACCGGCGACGTTTCCAACGTCGTGTTTTGTAATGGAGCGGTTGCCCGGGAAGATGGTTCTGTGTTGATCTATTATGCCTCATCGGATACGCGAATCCATGTAGCCACCACGACGATTTCGAAATTAACTGATTATGTGATGAACACCCCCGAGGATGGTCTTCGATCAAGCGTCGGTGTGGAGCAACGCAAGCGGCTCATTCATAAAAACAAAGCCTTTCTGCGACAGAATGACGAAGTATTGTTTACAGATTTCATTGACGAAGACGATAAAAGTGAGGCGAAATGATCACGGTTGGTAGATTGCGTTGTGAATATAAAGAAAATCCACTTGGGATAGATCAAACGCAACCCAGGTTAAGTTGGGTTATCGAATCTGCCGAAAGGGCTCAATATCAATCCGCCTATCAAATACAAGCTGCCAGCGATCCGGATTTGTTGTTATCCGGGACGCCGGATTTATGGGATACCGGCAAGGTTGCCTCGTCCATTACGTCTCATATTCCTTATGACGGCAAACCATTAATCTCGCAGCAGGCTGTCTACTGGAGAGTGAGAGTCTGGGATCAGCAGGATCAGGAGTCAGATTTCTGCTCGCCTGTTTTTTGGGAAATGGGATTGTTGAAACGCACCGATTGGCAAGCCAAATGGATAGGGACCTCATTGGTTGGTGGTCCTCAAACAACCATTCCTTGTCCATATATACAGAGGAATTTCTGGTTATCTGCTCAGCCAGCTAAGGCGCGTTTATACATCACTGCTTTGGGGGTTTATGAAGCTTTTCTGAATGGAATAAAGATTGGTACGCATATATTGCCACCCGGATGGACAGATTATGCGAAACGTGTTCAATATCAGGTATACGATGTCGCGGATCTATTATCCACAGGGGATAACGCAATTGGCTTGGTATTAGGAGATGGATGGTACTGTGGACATATTGGATGGTGTGAACGGCAGTACTATGGAGATCGACCAAAAATTTTTGCACAGTTGGAAGTGATTCAAGGAGACGGAACGAGTGTATTTATCGCAACCGATGCGCAATGGAAATATAATTTTGGCCCTCTGTTGGAGTCTGATCTTCTCATGGGTGAAAGTTACGACGCGCGCCTTGAGTTCTCGAAATGGGCGACTGCGGATAACGACCTTTCGGACTGGCCAAATGCAGTAGAATTCAACTTTCAAGAACCAACCCTCGTAGCCCAAATAGGCACGGGGGTTAAAGTCATTCAAGAAGTCAATCCAATCGCGCCTCCCCGAAAATTGGAGGGATTGTCAAAGAATACATGGATATTTGATTTGGGGCAAAACATGACCGGGGTAGTGCGTTTGGAGGTCAAGGGCGATCGTGGAGAAACTGTGAGGCTAAGGTATGCCGAGATGGTAAACCCGGATGGGACTCTGTATACTGCCAATCTGAGGTCAGCCAGACAGACAGATTATTACACGCTGAAGGGTACTGGAGATATTGAAACCTATGTGCCCAAATTCACCTATCATGGTTTCAGGTTTGTTGAGGTGAGTGGATTATCGCTTGCTCCAGATCAGTCTACGATTACAGGTTTGGTCCTTCACTCTGACATGGAGGAGACCGGTTGGTTTCATTGTTCGGATGCCTTGATCAATCAATTGGCGCACAATATCAAATGGGGTCAAAAAGGTAATTTTCTTGATGTTCCCACGGATTGCCCGCAAAGGGACGAACGGCTGGGGTGGACTGGTGATGCCCAGGTTTTTGCAATGACGGCAGCCTATAACTTTGATGTGGCTGCATTTTTCACCCGTTACCAACAAAACCTGGCGGATTCACAGGGACCACGTGGTGAATTTCCTCCATATTCGCCATTCATCCAATTGCAGATTCAAGAAGGTGGGCCAGCTTGGGCAGAAGCCGGGATCATTTGTCCCTGGACCATTTATCAGATGTATGGAGATGATGAAATTCTTCGCGCTTACTACCCAAATCTGAAAAAATTTATGGATTTCCAAATTGAAACCAGCGAAAACTTTATTCGCTGTTTTCATGAGTATGATGGTTTTAAGGGGTTTGGTGATTGGCTTTCAATCAATGCTGAAACGCCGCGAGACCTGATTGGCACAGCTTTATTCGCTTATAGCGCATATCTGATGAGTCTTATTGCATCTGTGCTTGGTAATATTGAGGATGAGCGAGCATATCAGAAGTTGTTTCAAGATATTCGCGAAGCATTTTGTTCTCGGTTTGTCTCACCGTCTGGGCTAATTTCTGGTGGTACGCAGACATCCTACGTTTTGGCGTTGCATTTTGATTTGTTACCAGAACATTTACGGGCCGGAGCACTGAGGGAGTTGGTCAATGATATACAAAACCGCAATTTTCACCTCTCCACGGGGTTTGTGGGCGCTCCCTATCTGCTTTTCGTATTAAGCAGATTCGGGCGACGTGACATCGCCTACCAGTTACTGAACCAAACCAGTTGGCCTTCTTGGCTCTATCCTGTCACCCAGGGAGCCACGACAGTCTGGGAAAGGTGGGATGGGTGGACGCATGACAAAGGTTTTCAAGATCCGGGGATGAATTCTTTCAATCACTATGCGTATGGATCGGTGGGCGCATGGTTATATTCAGAAATTGGTGGAATTATTCACTTGCCTGAGCATCCGGGTTTTCGTGAATTCATCATTGCACCGAAAGTTGATTGCGGTTTACAGAATGTGCTGTTCTCATTTGTCAGTCAGGCTGGCAAGATTATCAGCAAATGGGAGATGACTCAAACTGATTTTGTGCTTGAGGTCCAAATTCCTTCCAATACCACCGCGCTGGTGAAGATTCCATTTTTTGGAACTCAAGATATCAACCACGATGGCGATGGTTATTTGCAGTTTCTTTATAAAAATACTGAATTCTGCGCATTTCGCGTTCCGGGGGGAAGGTATAAGTTCGTTACAAAACACGGTCGTTCAACAGGAGGAAAATCATGACCAATCCAGACCGAATTGCGGAAACGAAATATGGGTATTATGATGATGAAGCAAGAGAATATGTAATCAAGCAGCCCGACACGCCAACACCTTGGATTAATTATCTGGGAGAGGGCCGCTACGGGGGCATCATCAGCAACACTGCTGGGGGTTTTTCTTTTGATCGAGATCCTCGAAACCGGCGAATTACCCGTTATCGGTATAATTCCATCCCGGTTGACCAGCCTGGGCGTTATGTTTATCTTCGAGATCAGGAAAGTGGTGAGTATTGGAGTGCGACCTGGCAGCCAGTCACGAAAAAAGTGGTAGACACATACGAATGTAGGCATGGTGCAGGGTATACACGGATTCAAAGCAGTTTCCAGAACATCAAATCAGAACTGCTGTATATGGTTCCCATGACTACTGATGTCGGTGATGAAGCCTGTGAATTTTGGCTTTTAACCCTAAAAAACGAATCTCAACGGACGCGGAAGATACGATCTTTCAGCTATGTTGAGTTTAGTTTTTATGACGCCATTATCGACCAGCAGAACATGGATTGGGGAATGCATATTGTTCATAGCACCTTTGCGAATGGCGTGATACAGGTCAAGACGAAATTTAGACCGACGATCACCTATTTTTTTAGCAATCTATTGCCCGATGGTTTTGATACAGACCGCGAAACATTCATTGGACGTTATCGCGATTTGTCCAACCCACTCATCGTTGAGCGAGGTTATTGTGAAAATTATGAATCTCCACGAGGCAACTCGGTGGGTGTATTATCACATGAACTAAGTCTAGAACCGGGAGAAGAAATACAGCTAGTTTACACCCTGGGGGTTGTTGATCATCAAGAACAGCTTGAGCGTATAATTGAAAACAAACGCGATGCCGAGTCTGTTAAGCAATTGTTTGCGAAATTAAAACAGAATTGGGCGGAATATCTATCTCATTTCAGGGTGGAAACACCAGATCGCGAAATGAATGCCATGATCAATTTCTGGAATCCCGTCCAATGCAGGACCACTTTGTATTGGTCAAGGTTTGTGTCAGCGTACGAGACTGGGTTGGGCAGGGGCATGGGTACTCGTGATTCGGCTCAAGATTCGCTGGCGACAGTGATCGCAGTTCCCGACCAAGTGCGAGCCACTCTGTCTCAGCTTTTTCATCTGCAATTTCGCGACGGCCACACCTGGCACCAATTTTTCCCTTTGACAGGTGAGGGTGGACCTGGACTAGCGGCTGAATTTCCAAATTGGCCGCAATGGTTTAGCGATGATCATCTGTGGTTAGTCATTGCGGTTTGTGAATACTTAAAAGAGACAGGCGATTATGAATTTTTGTCGCATAGAATTGATTATTGGGATGGCTCTGATTCAGAAGACAGCGTTTGGAATCATATGTTACGCGCAATAAAATTTACACGAGAAAATCATGGCCCTCATGGTTTGCCCAGGATCGGTTTTTCTGATTGGGATGACACCATGAATATTGATCATGGCAGTGGCAAAGCGGAAAGCATCTGGGTTGCAGAACAATTTTGTTTCGCGCTTCATGAATTGGAGGAGCTTTCCTGTTTTCTGGGGAATGTGTCCGAGAAGAAGCGATTTCATGACTATCGTGAGGAAATGGTGGCGAAGATTGAACGGGTGGGATGGGATGGCGAGTGGTATGCAAGAGCTTTCGATGATGCCGGTAACCCTATTGGTATTCGCGGTGAGCAGTTCCATGAAATTTCGATGAATCCTCAGACTTGGGCTGTGATTGCGCAATTATCTGATACAAGCCGACTTGTCAAAGCGATGCGCAGTATGGATGAGCGGTTGAACACTCCTTACGGATTGATGTTGATGGATCCAGCGTATGATGGTGCGCAAGAACGAGTTCGAGGCACATCCACATATCCTCCGGGAGCAAAAGAGAATGGCGGCATCTTCTGTCATGCCAATGCCTGGGCAATTATAGCTGCAGCGATGATGGGAGATGGGGCCAAAGCTTACCAGTATTATCGCCAGATTCTGCCATTGTCGAGAACTGATGCCGATACATTCCTGGTTGAACCATACGTATATTGTCAGAACATCTGCGGTTCCAGACACCCTCAGTATGGTATGGGTAGAAACGCCTGGTTGACGGGTACCGCAGCCTGGACATATGTTGCCGGAACACAATATATCCTGGGGATTAAGCCAACACATCGTGGGCTGGTTGTTTCGCCAGTCATTCCTGATCACTGGCCGGGTTATTCAGCGACGCGAAAGTATAAAGGTGTCACGTATCACATCAATGTCACAAGAACGCTTGATGCTGCACAGAAGGGGATATATCTTGACGGAAAGAAAATTGTTGGAAATGAAATTGAACCCCCTGGAGAAGATGTCTCTGACGTGTATGTAGAAGTTGTTGCATGAAGAAATGAGCCAATTTACGATACCAATCAGCTGTTGGTGATCCAATATGCATGATTGAAATTATAAAACTTATGGAGGAAAAATGAAAAAAGCGTTAATGGTTTGGGGTGGCTGGGATGGACATGAGCCAAAATTATGTGTAGACATCTTTGCTCCTTTATTAACCCAGGCTGGGTACGAGGTTGATATATTTGACACACTGGATGTCTATTTGAACCAGCAAAAGATGTCGACCTACAACCTCGTGGTTCAGGTTTGGACGATGGGAACGATAACCGACGAACAGCAAAACGGCTTGTTGGATACGATAAGGTCGGGAGTGGGTTTTGCTGGTTGGCATGGTGGGGCAGGAGATGCCTTCCGCAATAATACCGAGTATCAATTCATGGTTGGCGGGCAATGGGTGGCGCATCCGGGTGGTGTGATAGATTATTCAGTGCAAATCATCGACCACAACGATCCGATCACAGCCGGTTTGGAAGATTTCGCAATGCATTCGGAACAATACTACATGCATGTTGACCCTTCCAATGAGGTATTAGCGACGACCACATTTAATGGAGACATTACGCCCTGGATTGATGGCACGGTGATGCCGGTCGTATGGAAGAGAAAGTGGGGTAATGGCAGAGTTTTCTATTGTTCTCTGGGGCATGTTTCGAAAGATTTCGATGTTCCACAAGCCCGTGAAATTGTGAGACGCGGGATGTTATGGGCCAGCACATAGGATTAATCATCAGAGGAGAATCATGAAAAATAAAGTGAAGATCGGGATTATTGGCACCGGAAATATCAGTCCAATCTATTGCGAGAACTTAAAAAAATTCCATGCGGTTGAGCTGGTTGCATGTGCCGACCTTGTTGCAGAAAAAGCAGTGAAGACGGCTGAAACCTATGGAATCCCGCAGGCGATTAGTGTGAGCGAGTTGCTTGCCGACCGTGATATAGAAATGGTGTTGAACCTGACGACCCCGGATGCGCATGGCTCAGTTGCATTAAAATCATTGGAAAGCGGAAAATCAGTTTACAATGAAAAACCTCTGGCCTTGAAGCGAGAAGAGGCTTTGGAGATGATGCGCATAGCCAACAGTAAGGGGCTGAGAATCGGCTGCGCTCCGGATACTTTCCTGGGAGCGGGATTGCAGACTTGTCGTAAGATCATCGATGATGGCATCATTGGAAATCCAATTGGGGCAAACGCTTTCATGCTGTGCCACGGGCATGAAAGCTGGCACCCGAATCCTGAATTTTACTATCAACCGGGTGGTGGGCCCATGTTTGATATGGGACCCTATTACCTGACTGCT
>CAZCBJ010000078.1:10419-16086 GCA_964496705.1 uncultured Anaerolineaceae bacterium
ATAAGCCTGCTCGGGTCGGTATGCAAAGTTGCAGGTCTCACCAGGGTCACTTTTCCTGAGAGGGCAATCACCAGCCAGCCATTCGCTGGACGGGTCATCCAAGTGAAGATGCCGACACATGTTTTGGGATTGCTAGACTTTGAAAATGGCGCAATGGCGACCATCCAGACCAGTTTTGATGTTTGGGCACATGAATTGCCTTATATTGAGATATATGGTAGCGAAGGAACGATCAGCCTGCCAGATCCGAATGGGTTTAGCGGACCGGTCAGGATCAGGAAAGCGGGATCCCCTGATTGGATTGATCTGCCATTGGTGAAAGGTTATCCGACCAATTCACGCGGACTGGGTGTGGCGGATATGGCAACTGCCATACGGTCAGGAAGAGAACACCGTGCGAATTCAGAATTGGCTTTCCATGTATTGGATATTATGCATGCCATTCATGAGGCCGCTGAAAATGATTGCTCTATGAAAATAGAAAGCTTTTGTGAGCGACCGGCGCCTATGCCAGTTGATATGGACAATTATTTTCTTGACGAGTAATTGGTAGTGTAAGAATCAAAACACTCGTCTTTGCTAACGAGTGTTTTGATTCTGGCGGGAGCGACGGGATTCGAACCCGCGGTCTCGGCCTTGACAGGGCCGCATGTTTAGCCACTACACCACGCCCCCGAATGCCGAGAATTTTAACACGGGAGGGTTTCTTAGTCAAGATTGTGGACAGGCTTAGCGCAATAGTTCTTCTGCTTTTACGAAGGTGTCTAGTGCCTCCTGCAGTTGGTTGTTCCGGCTGTACGCATCGCCCAGCGCCTGATACAAAGAAATGTCCACCGGATGTTGATAGATAGCCTCTTGAAGATCCTTGATGACTTCGTCCAGTTGATTTTCGTCTTCAATTAGCTGATTATATTTTTCCAATGAAAGTTCAACCTTGCCGGTCTGCATAGCTTTGCGGGCCTTTGTTAACTCATCTTCAGCTTCTGGAGCAAGTGTCTCAGATACCTCACCTTGGACATCAACTGGAATGGTTGATTCCTTTTCAATCACTTCGATGGATGTGACCACAGGCTGCGTTTTCCCGGCTTCTTCCAATGGCTCGGTCACCTTTTGTTCGGGAATCTCAACAGATTCTCCCCATTCTGCCTCTTCCTTTATCGAAGTGGGCTCCATATCAATCGTCATATCTGTTGTTTCAACAACCTCAGACACACTTGTTTCTCCGATAGCCTCTGTTTCTGGGATTTTTTCCTCTTCTGCCGGTAGGCTGGTTTCTATTTCACGAAGCCAATCTGGCATCGCATCTTCGGCAGGTTGCTCAATTGAAGGTTTTTCCTCAGAAAAGGGCGCTGTTTGCTCCAGGCTCTTTAACCATTGTGTTATGGATGGCGCTGGCGTAAGCGTTTCTCCGGGTATACCTTCCTGGGTGCCGCCGCTTTCCATGTCGAGCCATTCTGGTAACTCATCACTCTTTGCAGCACCACTTTCGGCGATGGATACCTCACTCAGTTCTGGTTCAGTAAATCCATCCTCCACCGGCACGGTCATTAAGGATTCATCAAGACCGATAACCTGCTCTTCATGGTCGCCAATTTGTTCTGTCACTTGTGTGAATTCTACTGATATAGGCAGGTTTTCTGGAATTTCTTGATCAGGTTCTGTGAGCGTTTCAGGTATTTCGATTTCCAAGTCAGGGTTATCAATGGAGACATCCAATGATACGCCTTGTTCTTCAAATACTCGAGTTTCTTCGGCCAATACACTCGAATCGTCAGATTCGCCGATTGCAGCCATTTCATCTGTGGATTGTAGCAACCATTCGGGTGGTTTTTCGGTGCGCTCCTCTGGAGGTGTGATCAAAGTATCTTCATCTGCGCCTTGCTTTGCGGCAAGTGACTCCAGCCAGGCAAGGGTGTCATCCATATCCATTGCTGATTCCCCAACCGATGAGGGTTCTTGAGCAGGCGTTTCCTTCAAAGGCACGTCTCCCGTATCTGCTGGTTCAGAACTCTGGAGCATGTCGCTCGATATCTCTGTGGAGGAGATCCAATCTGGTCTCTCAACTTCTTCTATCGCAGAGCTGAGTTCATGCGGCTCAATAAAAGGCGTTTTCTCTTCGGGTTGGCCTTCAACCGGCATGACGATTTCCAAAGACTCGTCTTGTATCAGGCCCTCTTGATCCGACAACCATTCAGGAAGTATTTCCTCCTTATGTTCTGATGGCTGTGTTTGTCCATCCTGGCTTGGAGCGATCGTCTTGAGCCAATCCGGAAGCTCTTGCTCAACCCCATCACCCGGATGTATGGTTTCTTCCTCTGATGGTTGGGATAGGGTATCTGAAGTGGTTTCGGAGGGTGTAAACAATTTACCAAATTGCTCAATTTCTTCAGGGGTTTCAGGTGAAACCGGTTCGACAGTGTCAGACGGAGCCATGTCGAGCAGCCATTCAGGCAGATCGGCTTTGATTATTTCATTGTCGGCAGTCATCTCCTGTTCATCGAGCGTTGATGATGCAGCCGATTCACTGGATTCCACTACATCGTTTGCTGAGGGCTGCCATCCGGCAGATTTCATCCACTCAGGTATCTGGTCTTCTTCAGATGGCATTTGATTTTCTTCGATTATTTCATGCTCGCTGCTTATTGCAGTTTCAAGTGCCGGTGACGCCTCAAATGCAAACTCCTCCAGAGGGGGCGCTAATGAAGGCTCGGGGAGAGTTTCCACCCAATCGGGAAAAGAGGTTTGCGCTTCCTGTGGGATCTGGCTCTCTTGGTCGTAAGCCGGGAGTGAAGGAGACTGGATGCCGGGCTGCCAATCCAAATAATCCAGGGTAACAGCGTTTTCCGGTACTTCGGCGCTGGAAGAAAATTTGTCACCGACGAATGCACCATAAGGATCTAAGGCATTGACCCTGGTTTGATATGCATCCACATCATCTGCCATGGTTGTGCCTGGCAACAATTCAGTCAACATTCGGTTGGCTTCCAAACACATGGGTAATTTGGTGAGGATTTTTGAGCAAATCTCGGTAGCTTCAGTTTTCTTTCCGATTTTTAGATACATTTTTGCCAGAATGATATCGAGATCAAGCCGATTCGCTTCTTCAACTTGGGCAGCCCTGATTTCGGTGATAGCTTGCTCATATAATTCGCCGCGTGCGTACATTCTCACCAATGCTCCACGGGTTAACCGGACGCGTGGGGGTTCGACACCATCTCGCCGACCGTATAACCGCCGCAATTCATCTTGCACAGCAGAATTAGAAGGTTTTACCTCAAACGCTCTTTCCATATGGAAGATGGCAGCGTCCAAGTTGCCTTCGTCTTCTCGTACAATGGACATTCCCAAATGGGAGACAAAATCATCGGGTATGATCGAAAGGACTCGGTTGAGAACGTCAGATGCCTCTGAAAAGCGTTGTGCTTCTAGAAAAGCCTTGCCTAATAATCGATAAGAATCAATATCTTTTGGAAAAAACCGCAGGATATGGATACAGTGATCCACAGCTTCCTGGGTTCGGCCGTGATTGATTAAATTATCGATATCTCGATGATATGCACGCAGGGTAATTTTGGCCATTGAATTTGCCTCCCGATTAAAGTATGCACCATTATCGGGCTAAATGCAAGCATTTCACGATTTCTGTTTTGTGTTAACAGGCCAAATTATATTGAGGAAACCTGATGCGGACTCAATCTCCGAGATAATCGCGTAATTTTCGTCGAATAGACGGGTGGCGTAATCGGCTGAGGGCTTGTGCTTCAATCTGCCTGACCCGCTCTCTGGTCACGCCCATTTTTCTGCCCACTTCTTCCAAGGTATAAGCCTGGCCGTCCAGTAATCCATATCTGAGTTGCAGGATGCGAACTTCGCGGGGTGGGAGCCCATCCAAAACCTCTTCTAGATGTTCACGAAGCAGGTTGTAGGTCGCTGTATCATCAGGTGGAGGCGCTTCATCGTCCTCGATGAAATCTCCCAGAACAGAGTCCTCTTCATCATCTGTGGGCGTTTCGAGAGATAAAGGACGCCGTGCAACCTGGATCATATTTTCCACTTTTTTGGGAGGAACATCCAGGGCGATTGCCAACTCGTCTACGGTTGGTTCGCGCCCCAATCGCTGAGTTAGTTGATGCTGTACGCGAAGCAGTTTGTTGATTTGGTCGCCCATGTGAACTGGAACGCGAATGGTTCTGCCTTGATCTGCAATAGCACGGGTGACTGCCTGGCGGATCCACCAGGTTGCATAGGTGCTGAATTTATGTCCCCTGCGATAGTCGAACTTTTTTGTGGCCCGAATCAAACCAATATTTCCTTCTTGTATTAAGTCAAGAAAAGGAACTCCCCGGCCCATGTATTTCTTTGCGACACTGATTACAAGGCGTGAGTTGGCGGTGATCAAATGCTCTCTTGCGGACCAACCATCTTCAATAAGACGGCGCAGCTCGGACCGCCGGCGTATATTGACGTTTCCGCGGGCTAATTCTTCACGGGCCATTCTTCCCCGTTCAATTCGTTGCGCCAATTCAACCTCTTCCTCGGCGGTCAAAAGAGGTACCCGGCTAACCTCTTTAAGATACAGGCCGATGGTGTCGTCTGTATCAATGTTTGCCAGATCGTCGAAGGATAATACTTTGGTCGTTTCTTCAGATCCTTCGATTTCTCCTAGTTCGATTTCTTCTTCGTTTGGTTCATCAATAGCAGTATCTTCAATATAAGGTATCCCTGCACTCATTAAGGCAGCGAATGCTTCTTCCAACTGTTCTACATCTTGTTCGGCTTCTGGAAAAAAATGAAGAATATCATCAATGGTCACATAAGTTTTTGTTCGGCCCAACTCTATTAATCGGGCAATCGCGGTAAAGCCCTCATCTTCGTCTTCTACCACATTTATTAATTCGTCTTCCATATACTTTATTATCCTCTCGCGACGATACTCATCCTAATCAGAATACTCTTTTTCAAATCAAAAATCAATACCCAGTATCTTAAAAAGGGGTGCTTAATTTACCGGCGGTGAAGTGGGAAAAGGAGTAGGAGTCGGCAGCGTCAATGTATCACGTGTGAAAATGGACGTAATTGAGTCTATAGACCCTTTGCTAACCACCACTGGGGGTTCGTCGTTTACTTGAATGTAATACCCAGTGCCAGTTGTTGTTGCATTTCCTATTCTTATTTCCGTCACCCGATTGTCGTTGAAGGTTATTGTAAAAATATAATTGGGGTTTTCCAAGCCGACTATACCTAGATTGAACTCAGCGCCGAGGTTTTCTTGAACTTTGATGCTTTGCAGACTGATCACGATTTGTTCGGCAGTCCCCTGATTGATGGACAAATTGGTGATCCCAACAAATCCCCAGCTTTGATCCAGATTGCGACGAAATCCGATAGATTCACCAGAAAGCGTGTTCAGGGTCACCGCTGCGACGTCCACGTTGTTCCACTCAAATAATGTGGGATAAGGCGTTGCGGTTGGTGTACCTCTCGCCCGCTCTTTTCCTGCTGGAGACCACTCAAGATACCAGGTTGCGCCCAATAAAACAACGAGGACGATCAAGATGATCCAGGTGCTTTTTCGAATCATGTCATCCCCTTTGTTTGCGGCGAATCCAGGTAACGATGCCGATGACGACGACAGTACCCGGTACTATAAAAATTGACCCTAAAAGG
>CAZCBJ010000079.1:0-15824 GCA_964496705.1 uncultured Anaerolineaceae bacterium
CGCCCAAAACGTGGCGCTGGTCAATTACATCAGCCGCAACCCCTGGTCGAATGTCAGCCTGTCCCAGCGCGAAGGCGCCTTGACCACATTGACCACGCTGATAAGGAAGGATCCCATCAACATCATTTCTTACGGCCTGATTTCCCCTCAGGGCGTGGTCGTGTTGGACACAGATGCCAATCTATTGGGCGACTCCGTCGAATCCGAACCCTATGTGCTTAAACCGTTGGAGACTGGTTTGCCCTATGTTTCATCCGTATATTTCAATCAACAAGGAAACCAGGTGATTTACTTCACCGCGCCCATCCGCAACTCCCTGGGTCAGATCACCGGATTGTTGCGCATGAGCATCGACGCCTCCGTGCTGCAGCAGAACCTGCTGCGCACCAGTCAAAACCTGGGCAAGGAAACCACGTTGATGTTGATTGACGAGAACGGCCTGGTGCTGGCTCACAATAAAGCCACCGACACAATTTACAAGACGCTGGTGCCAATTGCCCCGGCCTTCCGCCAGGACCTGGTACGCAGGAATCGGCTTCCCACTGAGACCGACGAACAATCTTACCTGGGCTTGACAACCCTGGCAGAAAATCTGGCCGCAATCAAGGAAAAACCCAATTTTGCAGCCAGCGTCCGCCCCGGAGTCAGCACAAGTGAATTGGTGGGCGCAGCGAGGCTTGAATCCACCCCCTGGTATGTGATCGCAGCCCAAACCGAGGCGGTTCTGCTCGCGCCTGTCAATCAGCAGACTCGCATTGCCACCCTGCTTGGCCTGGGAGCTATCCTGTTCGCCATCCTTATTGGCAGCCTCGGTTCCACCTTCCTTTCCCGGCCCATCCGCAGCCTGACTGAAGCAGCTGAACAGGTGGCTGCTGGAAACCTGGCTGTGCAAGCGCCCATCATGACCCAGGATGAGATCGGCACCCTGGCTGGCACCTTCAATAACATGGCGGGTCAACTTGGCAACCTGATTGGGACACTGGAACAGCGCGTGGCTGACCGCACCCGTGCGTTGCAAACATCATCAGAGGTCAGCCGACGTCTGTCCACGATTTTGGACGAATCACAGCTTATCCATGCTGTCGTGGACCAACTGCAGACTGCCTTTGATTATTACCATGTGCATATCTACCTGTATGATGGTGAGCGCCAAAATTTAGTGATGCGCGGGGGCAGTGGCGAGCCAGGGCGTATGATGCTCGCCGCAGGGCATAAAATCACCCCCGGGCGAGGCCTGGTAGGCGGCGCATCACAAACCAACCAACCGGTGCTGGTTGGCAACGTTCGCGAAGACCCCAACTGGCTGCCCAATCCCTTGCTGCCCGAAACCAAATCCGAGCTCGCTGTGCCCATCGCCATCGGCGATGAGGTTTTGGGAGTTGTGGATGTGCAGCAGAACATCACCGACGGTCTGGGACAACAAGATGTGGCATTGGTGCAAGCCATCGCCAGCCAGGTGGCCATCGCGCTGCGCAACGCGCGAGCCTACACCCAGGCGCAACGGCAGGCTGAGCGCGAAGCCCTGGTCGCCAGCCTGTCCCAAAGATTGCAGCGGGCGGTCAGTATGGATGATGTGCTGCAAACTGCCGTCAATGAATTGGGACGTGTGCTGGGCGCTCAGCGCGGCAGCGTCGAATTGCGCGCCAACGGCAGCCAAGAAAACAATTGAGAGCGAAGAGGAGTCTTTCATGATGGAACTAACCAATCCAACCGCTCGGAAATCCAGCAACCGGAATATCTTTGCCATGATCTGGGGTCTGGTGGCCGGTGCTCATCATTCGATCGTCGAACCTGGCGCCCGGCGTCAGGCGCAATTGCTGGCCGGGTTGACCTTGTTCACAATTTTGACCGACATCGTGGCGATTCTCTCCATTTTAGCCACCCATCCCAACCCAGCCCCTGTTTACGTATTGGTGGTCCAGCTTGTGATCGCGATCGTGGTCTATATCCTCAGCCGCACAACCCGTTATTATGCCGGCGCATTGCTCCAGGTGTTTGCCATCTCCACGGCAACTTATTTCTATACTGCAGTGGCTGACACGACCAATCTGGCTTCGTCGATCCTGACCCAGATTCCGCTGGTGTTCATCTTCGCCACCGGTATCTTGAGTGTGCGAGCCACGATCATCCTGGCTGTATACAATATAGCCGGCATGCTGGCTTTGAATCCATTCTTGAAAAATATCCCTCTATCTGATTACGGCGCCATCTTCGGCCAGGTCTTCACCCTGGGTCTTTTGTTCAGTGTAGTAGTTGCCTCTCGTAGCGCTCAGGAACGCGGCAGGTTGCAGCAAGTGCAGCAAGCCAACCAGGAATTGCAGGCATTGAGCGCCGGGCTTGAGGTGAGTGTTCACGAGCGCATCCAGGACATCAGCCTGGCTGCTGAAGTTGGCCGCCGCCTCACGTTGGTGGGCGGCGATGTGGAAGCGATGCTGACCGGCGCAGTGGAATTGGTCCGCGAACGGTTTAACCTGTATTACACCCAGGTGTATTTGCTGGACGATACCGGGCGCAGGTTGGTGCTGCGCGCTGGCACCGGAGTTGTTGGGGAGGAGTTGCTCCGTCGCAGCCACAGTCTGCCTTTTGACCTTACTTCTTTGAACGGAACAACTGCGGTTGAACGCCGCCCGGTCATTGTTGAAGATACCACTGCCAGCCGCACCTTCCGCCCCAATCCGCTGCTTCCCGATACCCGCTCCGAGTTGACCGTGCCCTTGGTAGCTGGCGACCGCGTGCTGGGTGTGTTGGACCTGCAAAGTGCAAAGCCGGGTACTTTCACCGCCGAAACCTTGCCCGCTTTTGAGACGTTGGCTGGCTTGTTGGCTTCAGCCATCGTGAACGCTGAATTGGTCTCGCAGGTGCAGCGCGCGCGCGAAGAGGTGGAAGCCCAAACCCGTTTCTTGACCCGCAGAGGTTGGGAAGAATACCTGAATGCCATCGACCGCAAAGAACGTGTGGCATACCACTATGGTTCCGAAAAAGTTGGCGATATGGAAGCACCAAATGTGGCCCAGACAGACAACGAGAAAGTCATCGAAACCCCCATCGTCATCCTGGGTGAAGAAATCGGTCAGATGAAATTTGAGGGTCAGAGGGATTGGACTGCGGATGAGATCGAGTTGGTGCAGACCATCTCCCGTCAGGTGGCGCAATCGATGGAAAACCTGCGTCTGCTGGCCCAGGCTGAGCATTACCGCTCTGAAGCCGAAGCTGCTCTGCGGCGGTTAACCCGTGAGGGATGGGAGGAATACCTGGCGCAGGAGAAAGCCTCCGAAGTAGGATATGTCTATATGGATGAGCAAGTGAAACCCATCCGGCAAGCCAGTGCTGTTTCAGAGCCGGGTATCGTCCATCCCATCCGCATCCGCGATGAAGTAGTTGGTGAAATGAGCATCTCCGGAGTGGAAAACCTGAACCCGGAAGACACCGAATTGCTCAACCTGGTCAGCACTTCGCTGGCATCGCACCTGGAAACCATCCGCCTGTTTGATACTGCCCAGACCGAGCTCGAAGAGCGCTCCCGCGCCGAACAGGCTCTGCAAAAACGCGCGTCAGAGCTGCAAACCGTCGCCCAATTGAGTGCTAACCTGTCCACCGTGGCGGATCCAAACGAAATCATGCAAAATGTGGTTGACCTGACCCGCGACTCCTTTGGACTGTACCATGCCCATATTTACTCGTATGATGCAGACCGCCAGGCGCTCAAACTGGCTGCCGGCGCCGGTGAAGTGGGCAAGCAGATGGTTTCCCAGGGCTGGGAGATCCCACTTAGGCGCGAGCGGTCGCTGGTCGCCCAGGCTGCCCGCAGCCAATCCGGTGTGATTGTTAACGATGTCCGCGTGGAACCCGATTACCTGCCCAATCCGCTGCTGCCCAACACCCAATCCGAAATGGCCATCCCCTTGCTGGTCGGCCAGAACCTGTTGGGTGTGATGGATGTGCAATCGGATGAAATTAACCACTTCACCAGCGAAGACCTATCCATCTACACCACGCTGGCATCCCAGATCTCAGCAGCCCTTGAAAACGCCCGTCTGTTCAAGCAAATCCAGAAACAGGCAGAATATGAAGCCACCATCAACGCCATCAGCCAGCGCATCCAATCCACCACCACTGTGGAAAGCGCGCTGCAGGTGGCCATCCGCGAGTTGGGACGCGCCCTGGGCGCCCGCCGCACCAGCGTGCATCTCACCCCGTTGGCTGAGCAAACCGATGCGGTCGATGACCGCAGCCAGTGATCTTGGAGGGTTTGGGTATGAGCAAAGAAAAA
Source organism: uncultured Anaerolineaceae bacterium (assembly GCA_964496705.1). Classification (GTDB taxonomy): domain Bacteria; phylum Chloroflexota; class Anaerolineae; order Anaerolineales; family Anaerolineaceae; genus CAZCBJ01. The sequence goes on from CAZCBJ010000079.1 coordinate 4,271, forward strand.
CGCTTGACCATGCGCATGCAGGAATTGTTCTCCGGGACAAAACCTGTGCCGCCAGAGCCTGAAGAGCACCCAAACCAGCCTTTGCCGGTGGAAAGGCTGACTGAACCATCTCCACCGCTGGTATCCGCCCCTCAATCCGCCGTTGAGCCAGCCCAAAAATCCACGCTGGAACAACATGGCGGCTGGAGTGATTATCTGGATGCCATCCGCCGCAGCGAACATATCCGCTTTAGCTATGCCGCATCGCTCGAAGGGGATGCCAGTACACCGGAGAATGGCGGCAGAAAGCTCTCCACCCCATTGGTGCTGGGGAATGCTCCCATTGGCGAGTTGGAAATTCAACCCACGGAAGGTCAGCGTTGGGAACAGGGGGATGAGAACCTGGTTGCCAGCGTTGCCGAGCGCCTGGTGCAGCATCTGGAGAACCTGCGATTGCTGGACCAGGCTGACCAGTACCGCGCCGAAGCCGAACACGCCGTGCAGCGCATGACTCAGCAGGGCTGGCGCGATTATCTGGACGGGCGCGAGACCACCATCAGCGGTTTTATCTATGACCATGATCGTGTTCGACCGCTTGATCCACTGACCAGCCAACCAGCCGGTCAGGCAGTAACCCAGCCCGTCGTTGTCCGCGATGCTCCCATCGGTACCCTGGTGGTCGAAGCAGAGACCGGTAAAGTTCCCGAGGATGTGGTAGCCAGTATTGCCCAACGCCTCGGTCTGCATATCGAGAACCTGCGCCTGCTCGAACAAACCGAAAATGCCCGCCAGCAATTGGACCGCCGCGCGGCAGAGCTGGAGACTGTCGCGCGCGTGGGAACCGCGGCAGCCACCATCCTCGAACCCGATCTGCTGCTGCAGACGGTTGTGGATCTCACCCAGGAAAATTTCAACCTCTATCACGTGCAGGTCTTTCAAGTGGATGCACCCACCCGCCAGCTCACCCTGGTGGCTGGCTCCGGGCGTATCGGCCGCGCAATGGTCGCCGACACCTACATGCTGCGCATGGACAATTCGCAGGCTACCGTGGCGCGCGTCGCCCGCACGCGGTCTGGCATCATCGTGGAAGATACCCGCCTGATGCCCGATTACGAACATTATCCTTTCCTGCCCGATACGCTCTCTGAGTTGGCCGTGCCGATGGTGGTTGGCGACCAGGTGCTGGGGGTATTCTCGGTGCTTTCCAGCACTGCTAGACGCTACATCAAAGACGACATGCGCACTTTTGCCACCCTGGCAGCCCAGGTGGCGGTTGCGCTGCGTAACGCCGAATTTTACGCCGAGCAGATGGCAACCGTGGAACGTCTGCGCGAGTTGGATCAATTAAAATCCTCCTTCCTGGCCAATATGAGCCATGAGCTGCGCACCCCGTTGAATTCAATCCTGGGCTTTTCGCAGGTCATCCTCGAAGGTCTGGACGGTCCCTTGACCGCGGACATGGATAATGACCTGCGCCTCATCGAACGCAACGGCCGTCATTTGCTCACGCTGATCACCGACATCCTCGATATGGCCAAGATCGAAGCCGGACGCCTGACCATCTCGAAGGAATGGTTCGATTTGTCCAACATCATGAAAGAAGTGCTTGAGACCATGCAACCGCTGGTTCGCGAGAGATCACTCTACTTGAAATATGAAGCCGACCCCAATCAGAACCTGGTCATCCACGCCGACACCTTCCGAATTCGTCAAATTCTGATCAACCTGATCGGCAACGCCATCAAATTCACCGAACGCGGCGGCATCACGCTGCAGGCGCAGCGTATGGACAGAGCCGTGCGGGTTTGCGTTAGTGACACCGGCATCGGCATTCCGGACGATAAGCTGGATTCCATCTTTGAAGCTTTCACCCAGGTGGACACCTCCATGACACGCAAAGTGGGCGGCACTGGTCTGGGCTTGCCGATCAGCCGGCGGTTGGTGGAAATGCACGGCGGTAAGCTTTGGGCAGAAAGCACCGGAAAGCCCGGCGATGGTTCTGCCCTGTGGATGGAATTACCGGTTGAAAAAGGGATGGAACAGGTTTAGGAGAAGACGAATGGCAAAACCATTATTTATCAGGTGTGCCGATTGCAGCCACGAGCAGGAGTATGTAGCCCTCAGCCCTGCCGTGTGTGAAAGATGCGGCTGCACCTGGGTGGAAGCGCACTACGATTACCGCACCTTCAAACGCGAAATCCTGAGCGGGTTGCCGGGCAGGCCATTCAACCTTTGGCGTTATCACGACGTGCTGCCCATCGAATCACCCCAGCGCATGGAATTTGACCTGGTGGGCGGCACCCCACTGCGGCTGGCGCGCAAATACGCCAGCGACCTCGGTCATCCGCTGTTATACATCAAAGACGAACGCTATGGGCCGACCAGCTCGTTTAAGGACCGTCAGGCGCTGGTTTCGGTCGCGGCGATGGTGGAAGCCGGAGTAAACGAAATGGTCATTGCTTCCACCGGCAACGCAGCCGTGGCCTACGCCGCCGCTTGCGCCCGGGCAGGGATCAAACTGTGGGTATTCATGACCAGCATGGTGCCGCCAGAAAAATTGCGCGAGGTTGCCTTATTCGGAGCGGAGGTGATCAAGGTCAGCGGCACCTACGACCAGGCGAAGAAGATCGCCGCCGAGTTCGCCAAGCGCCGCGACCTTCTGCTTGATCGCGGTGCGCAAAGTCTGCCGGCCAGAGAGTCGATGAAGACCATTGCCTACGAAATCGTTGAGCAACTCGGTTGGCGCGCGCCAGATTGGTATATACAGGCTGTTTCCGGCGGCCTCGGTCCGCTGGGTGTCTACCATGGCTTCGTCGAAATGTATGACATGGGCTTGATTGACCGCATCCCAAAATTGGGAGTCATTCAGGCTGAGGGCTGCGCCCCAATGGTGAAAGCCTTCAGAGCCGGACGCGACCAGGCCGAAGGGGTCAATCCCGAGACCCGCATCGCCATCTTGTCCACCGGCGATCCCGGAAAAACTTATTCCCATTTATGGAAACTTTGCCAGCAGTACGGTGGTACAATGGAGGCAGTCAGCGATGCAGCCGCATTTACCACCATGCGTGCCTTGGCCAAGAGTGACGGTATGGCGGTTGAGCCGGCTGCGGCGGTGGCTTTTGCAGGACTTGAAAAAATGATCAAGGACGGCAGCATTCTGGGAGACCACCTGGTGGTGGTGAATTGCACCGGCCACACCTTCCCGGTCGAGAAGCATGTGCTTGGTGACCAATGGGGGGTGGATGTAGAACTGGATCAGGGTCGCACGCCAATGCAGGAAGGCTTGCACGCTGCCCTGGAGCAATTGGATGAGCGCACCCGCACGGTTTTGATTATCGATGACAATCCCGATGATGCCCATCTCATCCGCCGTTTCCTGGAAAAGCGCAAATCCTACCGCGTCTTCCACTCCCGCGAAAGTTGGGACGGTTTGGCTCAAGCCCGCCAGAGGCTGCCAGACCTGATCATCTCAGACCTGATGATGCCGGAAATGGATGGCTTCAGCCTGCTCGAGGAATTGAAAATGGACAAGCGAACCCGTCATATCCCGGTGATCGTGGTCAGCGCGAAAGACCTCACCCCCGAGGACAAAGCACGGTTGGACGGTCAAATTGAGGCGGTGTATCAGAAGGGCTCCCTACCGCCGGGGCAATTCGTCCAGCAGGTTGTCGAAGTGGTTGAGTCGAAGAAATAAGGAGCGACAATGCCTTTTACTATACTTTATATAGAAGACAATCAAGACAATATTTTACTGGTGCAACGAGCATTGACCAGCAAAGGCTATCAATTTCTTTACGCTCCCACGGGGTTGGAAGGGCTGTCGGTCGCCAACCAATCCAAGCCCGACATTGTTCTTCTGGATATCAACCTGCCGGACATAGATGGGTATGAGGTCGCTCGGCGAATGCGCAGCGGGGGTGCGCTGCACTACACGCCCATCATTGCCATAACTGCCAATGCTTTGAAAGGAGATGCTGAAAAAGCTCTTGCGGCTGGCTGCGACGTATACATGTCAAAGCCGATCAACATCCGCGAACTCTGGGCGCGGATCGAAGCCTTCTTACCTGAAGAAACCGGGCTATGAATTCCATGTCCTATCTGATCGACCTGCGCTGCTCGGATTGCGGTAATTCTTTTAACATTCAATCCGTACAGACCTTCTGCCCCGATTGCCAGGCCCCTTTGCTGGCGGTGTATGATCTGGAAAAAGCACGCCGAACCCTCGATCGAGACAAATTCAAGCTCAGACCGCACGGGATGTGGCGCTGGCACGAATTTTTACCTGTCTTCGATTCAACCAACATCGTCTCGCTGGGCGAAGGAGATACACCCCTGCTACCGGTGAGCAGGCTTGGCGAGCAACTTGGCTTAACTCGTTTATATGTCAAAGACGAAAGCCTGAACCCAACCGGCTCATTCAAAGCCCGGGGTTTATCCGCCGCCATTTCCAAAGCCAAGGAGCTTGGCATCCAAAAAGTGATCATCCCCACCGCCGGAAACGCGGGCGGGGCGATGGCTGCATACGCGGCGCGCGGCGACATGAGCGCATATATCTTCATGCCGCGCGACACACCTTTCGCCAATTTTGAAGAAAGCCGTATCGCCGGCGCAACCGTCATCTTGATTGATGGTTTGATCAGTGAAGCTGCGGGGATGGCCGGAGAAAAGGCGCGCGCCGAGGGATGGTTCGATGTTTCGACATTCAAAGAACCTTATCGCGCCGAGGGCAAGAAGATCATGGGCTATGAGCTGGCCGAATCTTTTGGCTGGAAGCTTCCGGATGTGATCATTTATCCAACTGGCGGTGGTACGGGGCTGGTCGCCATGTGGAAAGCGTTCCATGAATTGATCACCCTTGGCTGGCTCGAGGATAGCCGGCTACCGCGCATGGTGGCTGTCCAGGCAGAGGGCTGCGCTCCGGTCATCCAGGCCTTCGAGAAAGGGCAGCCTTTCTGCGATTTTTGGATTGGGGCGCATACCATCGCCTCCGGGCTGCGTGTGCCAAAGAGCTTTGCCGATCAGATCATCCTGCGCGACCTGCGTGAAAGCAACGGCACAGCGGTGGCAGTCAGCGACGAAGCCATCCTCGAGGCACAGGGTCAATTAGCCGAAAAAGAGGGCATTTTTGCCGCTCCTGAGGGTGCCGCCACCCTGGCAGGCTTGAAGCAACTGATTCAGGCGGGCTGGCTACAGGCAGATGAGCGGGTGGTGCTCTTTAACACCGGCACGGGTCTCAAATACTTGAACAACAAATGATCGCGGAGGCTAAAAACCGATCCGCCGCGGCAGTCCCCATCCGCCAACTTGCACACTCCCGGGATCTTCTGGCCATACCCCGGCGATGAGCGCACCGCATTTGGGACACTCGCCAGCCGCACTCAGCGTGTATTTCGTGATGGTATAACCCGTGCGGGCGACCAGCAGCGCCTGGCAATGGGGACAGTAGGTGTTTTCCAGCGAGCCGACCCGCCCGGGCAGATTGCCGGCATATACGAAATTCAAACCAGCCTCCTGACCAATGTCCGCAGCCCGCTGCAGTGTGGCGGCGGGTGTGGGAGGATCTTCGCGCATCTTGTAGTCCGGATGATAAGCAGTCACATGCCAGGGAATGTCGGCGGACACTGAAGCAAGATAGCGGGCGGTATCCCATAGCTCTTCGTTGGAGTCATTGAAATGAGGGATAACCAACGTGACCACCTCCACCCATAGACCCATCTCATGAGCTGTGCGGATGGCATCCAATACATTTTTCAGGGCGCCCCCCAGCGAGCGGTAGTTGCGCTCATCCATACATTTGAGGTCAATTTTGAGTGCGGTGAGGTGAGGGCGCAGATATTCCAACACCTCACGGGTGGCGTTGCCATTGGACACATAAGCGCATCTGATCCCCTGTTGGACCGCCAATCTGAATATGGAAACAGCCCATTCACTGGTGATTAAAGGCTCATTATATGAAGAGGCGATTAGCCTGGCTCCGCTGCGCAGCGCAGCTTTTACCAGTTGCTCTGGTGAGACCTGCTGCACGGCATGCGGGTCATCCAATGCCATCGGGTCGCGCAGTGCCTGCGAACTGAGCCAGTTTTGGCAAAACGAGCAGTGAAAATCACAGCCCAGCATCCCAAAGGTGAGCACGTCTGAGCTGGGGAGCAGATGGGAGAAAGGCTTTTTCTCGATCGGGTCCACCTGAGCTCCCGCCACATATCCCCACGGCGCGTACAACACGCCTTCATGATTGAAACGAACCTGGCAAATGCCCCGCATCCCGTTGCGGATGACACAGCGGTGGGCGCAGGCTTTGCATTGAACCGCGCCGTCTTCCATACGCTCCACCAACTCAGCGGGGCGGGTCAGCCTGTCCAAAACCTCCACCAGCGCGCTCATCCGCAATCCCCGGGTCGAGACCAATTATCCGCTTGGATCTGCCTCACCCTCATCCTCAGCGGGTGGTGTATAGGCAGCGGATTCACTGGCTCCGTGGGCGAGAATATGATTGATATTCAGGTTATAGCGCACACCGATCACATCCAGATTGATATGATCTTCACCGTCCCACGCCAATCGAATACGCGACGGGAGGCGTCCCACCTGATATTTTTCAGTATCCGACAGCCACACCTGGTAGGGATAATTGGTCCCGCTGCGGCTGGCTGTTCGTTCAGTTTCGATTTTATACAGATTGCCGGTTTCAGGGTCAAAACGCAGCACAAACGTCCAGGGGGTCTGCTGAGCGTCCGGGAAATGAATGGTGGCTTCCACGGCATGCTCATCCAGCGTTTTCCACTCAATATTCTCCTCGCCCAAAAGTGCCATCGGCGCTGCGATCATGGTATATGCCCACATTAAAACCCATTCGGAGCGGTTGATGTTCTCGTTTTCCAACGATTGAGACCCCATAATAAACCGGCCGTGCCTTTCGCGGAATTCATCACCGCCCTGCAGCATTTTTACCGTGAACCAGGTGATGGTGGTGCGCAGCACATATTGTTCGCCCGGCACCAGATAAACCGCCCAGCGCAGCGGCGCCCACAGCGGTCCCAGCGCACCAAAGCGTCGAATCACGATCTTGCCGCGCCCCCAGGCTACCGCAGTGCCGGGCAAGGGGAGTTGCTCGCCAAAACATTCCTTGAAATAATTCTTGAGCAGCGGCGGGAGTTCTTCCTCTTCGGTCGGGGTGCTCTCAAGTTCACCCAACCGTTCCAGTAATGGGCTTTGCACCCTGGCGGGAATGCGAAAGCCGATGTAATAAAAAATCAGAAACACCACGACCATGATGAGTGCGATTCCAATATAACCCATGGTTAAAATCCTTTTTTGCTAATTTTACCTGATTTACGACCCGTTTTTCATCCACCTGCAGAAAGTCAGCCCAGCAGCAATTTGTACCCGACCCCCCGCACCGTCAAGAGGTAATGCGGATTCTGAAAATCGTCACCCAGGGCCTGGCGCAAAACATGGATATGGTACTTGGCCAGTTGGCGCGCCTCGCTGCCCTCCACCTGGTATTGCTGCGCCTCGACCACCAGCGTCTGGTAATCCACCGCCTCCGGCGAGTGGCGGGCAAGCACCACCAGATAATCAAAGGACGCTGGAGGGATGGATAACATGACTGCTCCCAGTGTAGCGCGCCGGGCCTGCAAATCAATCACCAGTGAACCGCGCTGCATGAATCGATCACCGCCACGACTGCGCATCCCCGCACCTGGCGCCGGAGATTCTACCGCGGCGCTCTCGTTCTCCAGCGCATGTAATTCCTGCTGCAGCGCAGCGATTTGCTCGCGAATTTCGAGCTTGCGTTTTTCAACTGATGCCTGGCGCAGCGTGTCGCGCGTTCGGGCGACCATCACCGCCGGATCCACAGGCTTGAGCAGATAATCGCTGGCACCCAACCGCACTGCCTGCATGGCGGATTGCAGTGAGCCGTGGCCGGTAAGCAAGATGACCGGCAAATCCGTATGCAGCAAGCGGATCTGGCTGAGAACCTCCAGACCATCCATCCCCGGCAATCTGATGTCCAGATATACCAGGTCGTAACTGCCATGCTGCAACAAACTTAATGCCTCGTTGCCGTTGGCAGCGCTGTTGACCTCACAACCAATCTGCTGCAGGATGCGCGCCAGGGTCTGGCGCAGCGCTGGTTCATCGTCCACGATCAATACGCGCCCAAGACTGCTCATGGTCTGACCCTCCGCAGGTTGCCGGTCTTAACAGGACTGTTGAGGTGCAAATCACCATGTTCTTGGATGACGGCCTGTTGAAGCGGTAGCCAGAGGGTGAAGGTCGTTCCTTTACCCAGCACACTCGAGACCTCAATACGCCCATGGTGGCGCTGGACGATATCGTAGGTGATAGCCAATCCCAGCCCCGTGCCGCCTTCTTTCGTGGTGAAGAACGGGTCAAACACGTAAGGAAGCACATCTTCCGGTATTCCCGGACCGGTGTCGTGGATGGTGACCATCACCTCACCGCTATCAGTCAGATGCCGCGTGGCCAGGGTTAATTTTCCGCCTTCCGGCATGGCTTCGATGGCATTGAGACATAGATTCAACATCACCTGGCGGATCTGATCGCGGATCACCTGCACCGGCGGCAGATGGGGATCTGGATCAAAGCTGAAAACGGCCTCTTTGTGGCGCATGTGCGTGGTCAGCAGACGCTCGATCTCCGCCACCAGCGCATTGAATGGCTCAGGCTGAAATTCCTCTCCCGCCGTGGGACGGTATGTTTCGCGCAGGCGTGCGATCAAATCGGCCATGCGGTTGGTCTCACTCAATGCCACCCGCAAGTCTTCGCGCGTCTGCGGGTTGAGTCCCTCTTCCATCTGCACAAGATAAAGCGCATTCTGAATGGCCTGCAGCGGATTATTCAGCTCATGCGCCACCGATGCCACAATCCGCCCCAGCGCGGCCAGTTTTTCACTCTGCACCAATTGCACACGGCGGGCTTTTTCCTGCTGCAATAGCTCTTCTGCCAGTTGCCGAAATCGGCGTTCATCCGCGAACAGGCGCGCATTATTGATTGCCAGTGCGGCCTGCAATCCGAGCAAAGAGAGCAGGCGCTCGTCACTGCGCGTGAAGGCGTTGTTCAGGCTGCTGCGTACGCTGATTGTGCCGAGCAGCGACCGCGTCCCCTGGATGGGCGCCACCATCAAAGAGCCCTGGGGATGTTCAGCACCGAAGGGAAGATAAGTATCATTGGATGAAGTATCACCAACATTGATGGTGCGCCCCTCCGCCAGCACCTTCCCGGCCACCCCCTCGCCGGCGCGGATTCTGAACGTTTTTCCATCCGGAACAGCCGTCCCGGCTGACGCGGCAATCTCCAGCGTTCCATCGGCTTCATCGATCAAGTGTATGACGGCCCGGTCCGCGCGGTGAATGACTCGCTTGGCGGCGTTGACAATGCCAGTCAACACCTGCTGCAATTCCAGCGTGGACAGCAGCGAACGGCTGATCTCGCTGACCGCATCATTTTCCAGGACCAGCGCATCCTCCGCCCGGATGCGCAGCAAGCGCATCGAAACCAGGCTGCCCAGAATTTCGATAACCTGCTCGTGTTGGATCACCTGCCCTGATTGCAGCCCCACCAAAACAAAACCCAGCGCAAATCTGATATCGCCCAGCCGCAGAAGATAAAAAGCGCCGAGGTTCAATTGTTTTTGCGCATCCTCCAGGGCTTTCACCGGTAACAAAAAGCCTGTCAGGCTGGTCAGATTGCTGTCGCCATCCAAAATTTCCCCACTGGCAGGGTTGGGGAATCCACTTTCCAATTGGGATGGTATAACGGAAAGTATGCTTTGCCCAACCAAGCCGTTCAATATTTCACGACCCGGATGGGGCAAGCCGAACTCCGCTCGCAGGGTCACCTGGCGAGCGCTGGAGTCATACGATCCCGCCACCACCACCGCCTCTTCAAGCAGCGCCGAAACCAACTGACAGGCGCATTCATAGACTTCGTCCTCTGTGGCGAGTTCAGCCAGCCTGACCGAGGACCGATTCAAAAATTTGAGGAAATCCGCGTTGGATGGATCAAACAACGGTTCAACCATTCAATTCACCCATAATCATTCGGAGAAATTATACCTGTTTTCAATTTTCCGATGATTTCAAGCCACCACCTTGAGCCAGCCGCCGTCCACATAGTATTCTGACCCGACGCAGTAACTGGCACGCGGGGAGCACATGAACACAAAGAAATGCGCCAGCTCTTCCGGTGTCGCAAAACGTCCGATGGGTGTGTTTTGTTTGGCGATACCATCCAGATACTGTTCCCAGGTTGAGCCGCTGCCTTCGGTCAATTGTTTGGCAGTCTTGATCCAATCAGGTGTGAGGATCAACCCGGGATTAATGGCATTCACGCGGATGTTCTCCGGGATCAATTCATTTGCCAGGCACTTGGAGAACATGACCAATGCTGCTTTTGTGGTGTTATAAATTGGCTCGTAAAACAGCGGCTGTTTGGCGCAAATGGAGGCGTTATGCAGAATTACACCCCCGCCGCGTTTGCGCATCATGGGCACCACGCCGCGAGCCAATCGCACTGCCGCCATGAGATGCAGATCCCAGTAGTATTGCCATTGGTCATCCCCGGCGGTCATCACCTGCTCGTTTGAGCCGGTGCCGGCATTGTTGATCAGGATGTCAACCCCATCCGGAAATTCCGACTCAATTTTAATCAACATCTTTTGGATATCCTCCGAACGGGAAACATCCGCGCCGAACCCAACCGCTCTGACAGCGTAGCGGGCGGCAATTTCGTCAGCGCAAGCCTTGACCCGCTCTTCACCGCGCGCACAAAGGAACAGGTGAACGCCCTCGGCTGCCAACGCCTGCGCCACTGCCAGACCGATACCAACGCTCCCGCCGGTGATAATGGCAATCTTGCCTTGTAGGTCCAAATCCATGCTGTCCTCCATTCCATTTTCGAAGGTTCACGTTAATAGATTCTACAATAGATACTGCCAGCCGTTGACCTTTGCAAGTGTCTTATAATTGTTCTATCCCCTGCCTGGAATGAAACCCTCATGAACGACATCCCCATCACCTTCTCCCTCCCCGCGCCGCAGTTTATCCCCGACCAGTACGACAGCCGCACAGAGAGGCGTTTGTCTGACCTGAGGGGTTATTTTGCGGACGAGCGGACTTACGAATCCATGCTTGCTCGTGAAGATACTCTTCTGTATGAAGTCTATGAGGTCAGCCGGCCCCATCAGGATGGAGAAATGTTAATGGGTGTTTCGGTGATCCACCCAGGCAAGGTGGGAGATGAATTTTTCATGACCAAAGGCCACTTTCACGCCGTGCTCGACACCGCCGAAGTGTATCTGGTGATGAGCGGCGAAGGCTGCATGGTTATGGAAACGCCGGAGGGTCAGACAGCCGTGGAGTGGCTGACTCCGGGAAAAGTGCTCTATGTTCCCCCGCGCTGGGCCCACCGCGCGGTGTGCACCGGTCGGCAAGAACCGCTGGTCATTTTCTTTGTCTATCCAGCCCATGCCGGGCACGACTACGCCACCATCCAGCAGAGCGGCTTTTGCCTGCGGGTGGTGGAGGACAACGGCTGTATCCAGATTGTGAAT
>CAZCBJ010000080.1:0-15804 GCA_964496705.1 uncultured Anaerolineaceae bacterium
ACGGGCTGCCCTATGAAACGCTGAAACAACTTCTACCCACGCTGTTTGGGTTGGCATTCGCCGTGCTGCTGGTCGCGTTGGTCTGGCTGGCACTTCTATTGATGAGGCGTAGAATCAACGCCTCGTCTGGCGCGCTGACCCTGGTTGCATTCTTCGTCCTCGGCGCCGCCCTTTCCCCCACTGTCCTGCTGGGTGGCGCCAACCCTGCCCGGGACTGCGGTGGGGATGTGATTACCTCCTACGAATCCGCTGGTGCGGTTTTACGCCAGGTCATTCCACCAGACTCACAGATTGACTGGCGCGGCGGCCTTTCGCCGGCGCCGCTCCTCTACTTGGATAACCCGCGCATCTATCCGCCCCAGCTCAACGTCGGCTATTCGCGTTATGTGGGCGGCATCACCGACAACCTGCTGCGCCGCGGCTTGTGGAATGAGGAGCTGGCCGACAAATGGCTGCATGAGACCGATTATCTTCTGGCTGAAAAAAAGGTGCTCAAGAACCTTGAATCCACTTTGAACGCCATCGGCTACCACCAGGTGGGCGTCACGCCGCCCATCATCACCTGCCGCGACAACTCGCCTATCTACATCCTCCAGAGGCAGCGGTGAACTGCCCAGCGCAATGCTTATCAACCTGTCCGCTCAGGAGCAAATTGTGAGACTATCTGTTGTTTCTCCGATCTATAACGAAGAGCAGAACCTGCCCCTGCTCTATGAGGCGGTGAAAACGGTCATCGACCCATTGAACATCACCTGGGAATTGATCCTGGTGGATGACGGCAGTAAAGACGGCAGTTTTACAGTGATGGAAAAGCTGGCAGCGCAGGACGCGCAGCATGTGCGCCTGATCGGCCTGCGCCGCAACTTCGGCCAGACTGCCGCCATCGCCGCCGGGATCGACCATGCCAGCGGCGAGGTGGTGGTGCTGATGGACGCCGATTTGCAGAACGATCCCGCCGACATCCCTGCCATGCTCGCCAAGATTGACGAGGGCTACGACGTGGTCAGCGGTTGGCGCAAGCGCCGCCAGGACGCCTTCATCACGCGCACGCTGCCTTCCAACCTGGCCAACGGCCTGATCTCATCCGTCACCGGCGTCCACCTGCACGACTACGGCTGCACGCTCAAGGCCTACCGCCGCGAAGTGATCACCGGCTTTCGCCTGTATGGAGAAATGCACCGCTTCATCCCGGTGTATGCCAACTCGGTCGGCGCGCGCATCATTGAAATGCCTGTCAACCACCACCCGCGCCGTTTCGGCAAGGCGAAATACGGGCTGGAGCGCACGGTTAAGGTTATCCTCGACCTGTTCACGGTTAAATTCCTCAGCTCGTATGCCAACAAACCCATCTATCTGTTTGGCGGCGCGGGGATGATCCTGATCGGGCTGGCGCTGGTGATGCTGCTCTACCTCTTCCTGCGCAAGCTGCTGACCAGCATCGGCGTATTGACTTCGCCCTTTTTCATGCTCAGCATCATGCTGGCGGTGATGGGCTTTCAATCCATCTTGATGGGCCTGATCGCCGAGCTGCTGGCGCGCACTTATCATGAGTCGCAGGACAAGCCAACCTACACCGTGCGGAAGACGGTCAATTTTCATGGTGAAGATCAGGCCTGAGCCATGCGTATTTTGACCCTGGTGCATGAATACCCACCGGTCGGCGGGGGAGGCGGCAAGGTTGCCCAGGATATCTGCCGCGGTCTGACCCGGCGTGGACATGCCCTCACGGTGCTGACCGCCCACTGGGGTGAGCTGCCAGTACAGGAAGATGACCAGGGCGTGCAGGTGCTGCGCCTGAAATCCGGGCGACAACAGGCCTTCAAGGCCAGCCTCACCGCCATGTTGGGGTATGTGCTGGCGGCCGTCTGGCGCGGATCGCCCATCATCCGGCAGCTCAAGCCGGACGTGATTCACGTCCATTTCGCCGTGCCGGCCGGGGCTGCCGCCCTCGCCCTCTCGCGCCTGACGCGCACGCCTTACGTGCTCACCGCCCACCTGGGCGATGTTCCCGGGGGCGTCCCCGAAAAGACCGGCAGGTGGTTCAGCTGGCTGTTCCCATTCACCCCGCCCATCTGGAAAGACGCCGCGGCGGTGGCCGCGGTGAGCGAATACACCCGCCAGTTGGCTGAGGCGGCTTATCCTGTCCGGGTTCAGGTGATTCCCAACGGCGTGGATCTTGCAGCGCTTGACCCAGGCCAGATCCAGGTCAACCGTCCGCCGCGCCTGGTCTTCGCCGGGCGCTTCGTCCCCCAGAAAAATCCCCTCCAGGTGGTGCGCACGCTGGCTCAGGTCAAAGATTTGCCCTGGGAGTGTATCATGCTGGGTGACGGCCCGTTGATGGTTGATGTGCGGCGCGAAGCCGCGGCGCACAACCTGCAGGAGCGCATCCTGCTGCCTGGCTGGGTCACGCCCGAGGAAGTGATCACACAATTCCGGCGCTCCGATATCCTCTTCATGCCTTCCCTGTCGGAAGGCATGCCGGTGGTCGGTGTGCAGGCGTTGGCGCTGGGGCTGGCTCTGCTGGTCACCCGCGTCGGGGGTTGGCTGGGGCTGGTGCAGCCGGGTGAAAACGGACTGTTGTTCAGCTTTGACCAGCCTGAAGAAGCGGCCGGATACCTGCGCAGCCTGCTGCTCGACTCACAAAAATTGCTGGCAGCCCGTCTCGCCAGCCGAATACATGCCGCCCGCTTTGACTTGGATCAAATCGTTGCTGCGTACGAACAAATACTCTCCGCGAGTCGTTGATTCCATGCCCTCCTCCCAACCCCAGACACTCACTTTCAACTTTCACAATCTCGTTGGCGTGCGGGTGGAGAGCGATGACCCATTCACGGTTGATTTCTTCCGCAGCGAATATCTGCTGCACCAGGTGGAAAACATCAGCGCTGACCTTCCGCTGGTTGAGCTGCATATCTCACGCGGCTCGGGAGCAGTCATCCCGGATTATTCCAGCTATGCGCATAAAATCCTCGCACGCTGGGTCTACCATATCGAGATCAACCACCATAAAATCGTCATTCACGCCCGCGGAAACCGCTTCGCAGTTCCAATGATCCACCACATGTTGGTTCATCCCAGCCTGCGCTACCTGACCAGTTTTCAGTCGGCGGTATTGCTGCACGCCGCCGCTGTCACCCATGCCGGGCGCAGCCTGCTCCTCGTCGGACGCGGCGGCGCCGGTAAAACCACCACCGCCTCCATGCTCCTGATGCGCGGCGGGCAGGATTGGGGGCTGCACGCGGATGATTACGTGTTCGTCAACACCGCCGGTGAGAGCCTGGCTTACCTGACCCGCGCCCACCTGTACCGCTCACTGACCGCAGTTCTGCCCCAACTGCGCAACAGACTGACCCGGACCGAGCGTTTAGCGATGGAAATACTGGGTAGAATTCGCCAGTGGAGCCGGGAACGGCTTAAATGGCCGGTGAGGGTGCCGTTGACGCGCTTATGGCTTCACCACCCCATCACCATGCGCGCGCAATCCGCAGGTTTGCTCTTGCTGAACTCAGCGAACGTTGCAAACACGGAGCTGAAACCACTGGACGCTAACGCCCATCTGGTGGACGAATTGGTCGAGAACAATTTTCACGAAGCCCGTCATTTTCTCCACCTCATCCGCGCTGAAAGAACTGAATCCGAGTGGCACATCTTGCAGTCTGACTGGCAGGCGCGCGAACGGTCGCTGCTGGCCGATTGCCTTGATCGGATTCCAGCTTACGAACTGACCATCCCGCAATATCACCGCCCCGGTTCGCAGGATCTGTTCGCCATGCTTGCCCCGCTGATGGAGGTAAAGCATGTCTCCTGAGCGCAGCCCTGCTTCGCTCAGGCGCTGGCTGCGCTGGGCTGGCACGCTGGCGACCTCCGTTTTGTTCATCTGGCTGCTGGCGCGCCAGGATTGGGCGGCCACCTGGCAAAATCTGTCCCAACTGCCTTACTGGATCATCCCCCTCGCCCTCAGCCTGTATTATGCCGGCATGCTGGCCAACGCGCTGCGCTGGCATATCTTGTTGTCTGTGCAGCGGGTACCAATTTCCTTTTCCGAAACCGCAAAAATTGTGTTCGCCGGCGCCTTCGTTTCCAATTTTCTGCCCTCCACCATCGGCGGGGACGCGCTGCGCATCATCCGTATCCAGCGCTGCACGCCAGACTCGCCGGTGGGGCTGGCGTCGATCATCGTTGACCGCCTGCTCAATGTGCTTGCCATGCTGGCGACCTTTCCCATGAGCTGGATCACCTTTGGCGCCGGGCTGGTCAAAATCCTCACCCCGGGGACAACCAACTCTGGACTGCTGACGATTCCCTTGATGGCGGTTCTGTCCAGCGTTAAGAACGGCCTGGACAGGCTGCTCGACCAGCTTCGGGATGCCGTGAAACTCTGGCAGCGGAGCCCCGGATACCTTGCGCTTGCCTTTGGGGTTTCCTGGTTGTCCATTTTTGTCATATTTGTGGGCGTGTGGCTGGTCGCCAACGGCCTGGGCATTCGTGTGGCGCTTTACCAGGTTATGGGAGTCAACGTGCTGACCTATCTGATGACCCTGCTGCCGGTATCGGTCAACGGGTATGGACTGCGCGAAGTGTTGGTGACCACGCTGTATATGCAGTTGGGCGCATCGCTGGAGCAGGCTGCCACGCTGGCCATCACGACCCGTTTTTTCATGCTGCTTGAAACCCTGCCGGGCGTCCTGTGGCTGGGTGAAACCTTTGCGCCGGAGGCGAAGGCTTGAACCCGCGCCTCGCCCTCCCGCGCGTCATCCTGGGCAACCGCGGCGACATTGCCAGCCGCTGGGGGGTGCTGCTCGCTTTGCGCCAACTGGGCATTCAGGATATCTCCATCTTCTGCCGCGCCCCCGAAGACATGCCCGAGTTCTGCCCAATCCAGCTTCGATACGGGCGGATGCGCAATTTATTGCCCGATCGGGAAGGTCTCCGCGCGCTGCGACACAGCGACCTAATCCTTTGGGCAGTCGGGCTGGATTTCCAGGACGATTCCAGCCTGGCCAAATTGATGTACCTGAGTTTGATGTTCTACCGCTTCCGCCAGTTGGGCAAGCCTATCTGCATCCTGTTCCAGGGCGCCGGTCCGCTGACCACACGACTGGGCCGCTTTGCCGCCGCCCTGGCATTGAGGCAGGTGGACCATTTCATCGCCCGCGACCCCGCCACGCTGAAGCTGGTCAACGGTCTTGCCGGCCCGCGAACCAAGACTGCGCTGGGTTACGATGCCATCTTTCTGCCCGGTTTCGAGCAGGAAATCCAACATCTTTCCGCCCCGGCATGGTACGATGCGCTGTGGCAGTCCGGACGCCCGGTCATCGGCATCAACCTGCGCCAGTGGTTTCATTTCACCTCCAGCCTGCTGCCCTACGAGTTATCGCGGCAAAATTACCTCAAACGCTCGCAAGCGCGCATGCAGGAGTTAATGGCCGGAATGACCGCCTGCATGCAGACCCTGCGCCAGCGCTATGACGCGCGTCTGCTGCTACTCTCCGCCTATCAGCCCGGTGTGGTGCCCTGGGAGGACGACCTGCCCTGGCTGGAGCAGCTCAAAGCCGCCTTCGTTGGTGATGCCCAGGTGCAGTTGATCAGCCAGCCCTTGAGCATGCTGCTGTATTATCACCTGATGTCGCGCCTGGACCTGATGATCGCCATGCGCCTGCATTCTTCTCTGATCGCGCTGCGGTTCGGCGTGCCGGCGGTGAACCTGAGTTACACCCTCAAAGGGCGGGACATTTACCAATATCTGGGCCTGTCTGATAATGTGCTGGATTTGCCCGCGCTGTTGGCCAGCCCGCGGAGCGTCCTGGCGCCGGTGGAGCGCATCCTGGCAAATCCCCAAGCCGAACGCGCGCGCACCCGGCAGTTCATTGACCAGGCCGTCCGGCAGAACATGACCATCTTGCAAGACCTGCTGAATAGCAGTTTTAAGTTAGAATCGAAGCATGCCTGAAGCTAAATTGCGTTCCTGGCGGCGCTGGCTGCAACTGGCCGGCACGCTGGCATCCACGGGCCTTTTCGTCTGGCTGTTGGCGCGCCAAGACTGGCAGCACACCTGGCAGAATCTATCTCGTTTGCCATTGTGGATCTGGCCTGCCTGCCTGCTGCTGGTCGTCAGCGGTATGTGTTTCAACGCCCTGCGCTGGTATGTTCTGCTGCGCGCCCAGAATGTGCATCTCACCTACGGGCAGACGCTGCGCATGGTCTTTGCCGGCGCGTTTGCCTCCAATTTTCTTCCCTCCACCATCGGTGGAGATGCGGTGCGCGTCTGGGGGCTGCTGCGTTTCACCTCGGACAAAGCCCTCAGCCTGGCCTCCGTCGTCGTCGACCGCGCCATGAACGTGGCCGCCATGCTGACCATCTTGCCGTTTGCTCTTTTCACCTTCGGGTCGCCGTGGAAGGTTCTGCCGCAGAGCGGTTGGATGGCTCCCGCCGCGGCGGCTACGTCTTGGAAAATTTCCGGCTTGTTTCAGAAAATCAAGGCAAAATTCGTGGAGGTTTTCGGCGCCTGGCTGCGCCAGCCAGCCGTTTTACTCCGCGCCTTCATCATCTCCTGGCTTTCGGTGCTGGTAATTTACGTCGCTGTCTGGCTGCAGGCGGTCGGCTTGGGCATCTCGGTCAGATTGTGGCAGGTGATGGGCGTCTCAGCGACCACATACCTGGTCATGCTGCTGCCCATCTCGGTCAACGGTTATGGGCTGCGCGAGGTGCTGATGACCACACTGTATATGCAGTTGGGCGCCACACTCGAGCAGGCTGCCACTCTGGCACTCACCAGCCGCTTTTTCATGCTATTTGAAACCCTGGCGGGCGCCCTGTGGCTGGGCGAAACCCTCGCCGGAAGGGAACGGGCATGAACCGGCGCGGGCTGAGATTGGTGCTTTGGGCATGCGCCGCGCTGTTGTTCGGACTGGCGTTGAATGCCTTTTATCGCGACGTGATCTTAATGGGCAATCCGCCCTCGCTGGGCTCAAAGCGCCTGCTGCTGTTCCTGTTCGCGGGCTTGCCTCTGGCTCTGCTGCTGGCGCTGATCGGCCTGTCCGCCGCCTGGCGAGGGGAATGGCCGCGCTGGATCACCCGCGGACAGACGGCGCTGCTGCGCCTGCCCCGCATCCTGCGCCTTGGACTGGCAGGGTTGATCCTGCTGCTGCCCGCCTGGCTGTTCAATTTCAGCGGCTTCGGATTACAGCCGAGCGGCTACTGGCTGCGGTTGGGGGCGCTGCTGGCCGCAGCCTTGCTGGCCAGCCTGCTGCAGTGGCGTATACAGAACCTGGCTGGCTGGTTGGCGCGCTATGCCGTCCTGGTCGCAGCCGCCGGTGCGCTCTACGCGCTGGCCGACACTTTCACCCGGGTCAGCGGTTACCCCTTCTCGCTGGGCTGGTCGGAGGGCAACCGATTGTGGGATTATTCGGTGCTCTTCGGTAGCGCCCGCTACCTGCATCCCCCTGGACAGCCCATCTTCGCTTTCATTTCACCCGGCCGCCAATTGGTCTGGGCGCTGCCCTTCCTCATCCCCGACATCACCATCTGGGCGGTCAGATTTTGGGATGCGCTTATGTGGGTGCTGCCCGCGCTCTTGCTGGGATGGCTGGCTTTCCGGCTGCCGGCCGCCGCTCCCCGCGCCCGCCTCTGGCAGGCCTGCTTTGCTGTGTGGACCTTCCTGTTCCTCTCCCAGGGTCCCATTTACGCCCCGCTGGTTCTGGCTGCGGTGCTGGTTGTGCTGGCTCTGCGCACGCGCCGCCTGGGCTGGGCCTTGCTGCTCGTGGTGGCAGCCGCCTACTATGCCAATCTCAGCCGCTGGACCTGGACGTATGCGCCGGGTTTGTGGGCAGGACTGCTGGCCCTGCTGGACATTCCTTCCCCCACCCTGCGTCGCGCCGGGTGGCGCAGCCTGGTCCGGCCGCTGGCGCTCGGCCTGGCCGGGTATGCCGGTGGACAATTTCTGCCGGCGTTGGTCGACCTGCTGCGCGGGACCGCCGAGCAAGCTACGCTCGGTGTGTTGATTGATCCCAGCAGTGTTTTAACCCGCCAGCCGTTGCTCTGGTACCGCTTGCTGCCCAACGCCACCTTTGCGCCGGGCATCCTGCTTGGCACGCTGTGGGCAGGGCTGCCGCTGGTGGTGTTCCTCATATTGCTGGCGCTGCGCCGCAAGTGGCAGATCAATCTCCTGCAGGCAGCCGCCACGACGCTCATTTCGCTGGTCTTTCTGGTCATCGGGCTGGTCGCCAGCACCAAGATAGGCGGCGGCAGCAACCTGCACAACCTGGACATGCTCTGGGTGACCCTGACGCTGATTGCTGCCTGGGCGCTAAAAAATCCCTTTCCCCGCCTGCAGACTGGCGGTTGGCTGCGCGGCGGTCTGGCTTTCTCCCTGGTCATCGCTCTGCTTTTCCCGGCTGCCTATGCAGCCCTGTTCGGCGGTGCGCTTGAAATCCCCACCCGCCAGGAAACGGCTGATGCGCTCAACGGATTGCAGACCGCGGTGCGCGAGTACGCCAGCCGGGGCGAGGTACTGTTCCTCGACCAGCGCCAACTGCTGACTTTCGGCGAGGTGCCGCAGGTGCCGTTGGTGGTTGAGTACGAGAAGAAATATCTGATGGAACAGGCTTTGCGCGGAAACAGCGCCTTTTTCCAGGATTTCTACCGCGACCTGGCCGCCAAGCGCTTCGCGATGATGGTCAGCGAGCCGCTGCAATCCCGATTGCAGGACGAAGGCGAGCAGTTTGGTGAAGAAAACGACGCCTGGGTGCGCTTTGTCTCCATCCCGGTGAAATGTTATTATGAAGAATTGACCACCTTCTCAGCGGTGGGCGTGCAATTGCTGGTGCCGCGCAGCCAAGCGCAGCCGGATTGCCCGCTGCCCGCCAGCCAGTCAAAGTGAGTGAAGGATGGGCAGCCTTTTATTAAGAATCATCGAACTTGGCGGTCTGCTAGGCTGGACGGCTCTGTGGGGGATGGGCGGCATCTGGCTGGCTGGCTGGGCATTCCATCTGCGCCCCAACGAGCGCATCTTGTCCGGAGTCGCGCTAGGTTTGATTCTTCAATCCTGGCTAGCCAATCTGCTGGCGCAATTCCTGCCGGCGCTGCCCGCCTTCTGGCTGGGGGCAGCACTGGTTTTCCTTGCCGGTCTTCTCTGCGAATGGCGGAGTCACGCAGTGCACTGGCCATGGCAATGGTTTGGTAAGACGGGCATCTTCTCGGTTGGACAGGTGCTCGCCCTGATCCTCACCGCTGCGCTCTTCACCCAGATCGGGCGCGGCCTGGCCATCCTGGACGATTACCAGAATCTGACCATCACCTCGCTGATGGCCGCCGGCGACATCCCGCCCCGCTTCGCGCTCAACCCGGATATCACCTTTGGCTATCACCATCTGCTGCTCCTTCAAGCCGCCCAGTTGATGCGCATCGGGGGCATGTTCCCCTGGTCAGCGCTGGACCTGGCGCGCGGGGTGGCTTTTGCGCTGTTCATCCTGCTCTCCGCGTTGTGGGTGCAGCGCGTCACCCGCAGCCGGGTGGCCGCATTCCTGGGAGGGTTGGGCGCGGCTTTCTTCTCCGGCACGCGCTGGCTGCTGCTGCTGCTGCCCCCCGCCTGGGTGGAAGCGATCTCCCGCCGCATCACGCTGATCGGATCAGGCGCCCAATCCGGCCCCAATCTGGCGGCTGCGCTGCTGGCTGAGTGGGCAATTGAGGGCGAGGGACCGCTGGCCTTCCCCTTTGCCTTTGTCAATTCGTTCACCAACCCCAAAGTGATGATACACAACGGCACCGGCTCGCTGCCGTTCGTTTTCCTGGTGCTGCTTCTGCTCACCGCCAACCGCTGGCGAAGCTGGCGCGGACTGCTGCTCACCGCCCTGATTCTGGCAGCCTTCGCCCTGGCTTCCGAGACCATGCTGGCACTGCTGGGCATCGGCTTGCTCCTGGCTTGCCTGCTGACCGTCTTGCGCCGCCGTTCGCTGCGCCTGCCTGCGAGCCTGTGGCAGTGGCTGGGCGCGATGGCCCTCGCCGGCGCCGCCAGCCTGGTGCAGGGCGGGGTGATCACCAGCGCCGCTGCCAGCCTGCTGGCGCGCCTGCTGCCCGCCCAGCACACCCTCCTGCCGGCTTATCATGCCGTTCAGTTTACCCTCAGCCCAATGCCCGCGCTGGTTTCGGGTCATCTGGGCTTTCTGGCACTGCTCGATCCAACCCAGCTGCTGGTGGCGGTCCTTGAAATTGGGCCCCTGATCCTGGTGCTGCCCTTTTCAGTCATTTGGGGCTGGCGGGCGTTGCGCAGCGGGCGCTGGTTCGAGGCCGCCTTTGTCCTCTCCGGCCTGGCAGGTTTGGGCTTCCTGTTCACCCGTTTCAGCGGTCCGGCAGGGGCCAGCGCGGTGACCCGCCTGCAAATCCAGTTCATCAACGTGTGTGCCGCCCTCGCTCTGCCGTTCGGCTGGTGGTGGGTGCGCCGCCGCGGGCAAACCACGCGCGCAGCGGCAGCCGGGATTGGCATGACGGCGGTCTTTGGCGGAATGGTTTTATTCGGGGTCGAGCTGATCGCCGCCCAGAAACCCGTCTATTCCTACTTCCTCACCAATTTGGACGTGTCCGCCGCCCGCGATTATTGGAACCGCCTGGAACCAGGCGCGCTGGTCTTCGACCCCGTACCGGTGCGCGCAGTCACCATATTCGGCCGACCCACCCGTTCCTCATCCAGTTGGTACAGTCCGCTGCCCGATTGGGAACAACTGGCGCTCGCGCCCACGCCTGCCAGCCTGCGCGCCGCCGGTTTCAGTTATGCCTATTTGGATCAAGCGCACTGGGATGAACTGCCGGCCGCCTCGCAATCAGCGTTGCGGTCGGCTTGCGTGGTTGAGATGGGCGAGTACACCGACTGGACCGGCGATTACCGCTGGCTGCTGGACCTGCGCGCCTGCCCATGATTGCCCTGCCCCACATGCCGCCGCGATGAATCGCCTGCTGGAAATTCTTCCCCTGCTGATCTGGGCGCTGTGCTGGACCGCCGGCGGGATGCTCCTCGTTCGCGCCGCTTTCCGCCTGGGCGACCGCGAATTGCTGCCGGTGGGCCTGGCGGGCGGCCTGGCTGCCCAGGTGGTTTTGACTGCCATCGGCGCGCGCTGGCTGCCGTTTCCGCTGGCTGCATGGGTCTCGTCCAGCCTGATCTTGCTCGCCGGGTTGTCTGCCTTCCTGCCCATCCTGCGCTGCCGCCTGGCGAAGCCCGACCTGCCCAATGCCTGCCCTGTGTGCTATGCGCCAAAGCCCAAAGCCAAAGCCGCGCTGCTGTTCGGAATCCAGGCGCTCATCCTGCTGCTCCTCACCCTGCTGTTCACTGCCATCGGACGGGGCACGGCTATTTTCGACGACTACGCGCATTTGCCCGTCACCTCCATGCTCGCCGCAGGCGACGTGCCGCCCCATTTTCCGCTAAACCCCGGTGTGCCCTACAACTACCACTATTTCCTCATGCTGCTGGCGGCGCAGATGATGCGCCTGGGAGATCTGTTCTCCTGGGCAGCGCTGGACCTGGCGCGCGGCCTGAGCCTTGCGCTGGCCTTGCTGCTTGGCGCGGTCTGGGCGCAGCGCCTGACCCGCTCGCTGACTGCGGCTGTTCTGACCGCCATTTTCCTGGCGTTGGCCGGCGGGACGCGCTGGATTTTCCTGCTCCTGCCGCCCGGTCTGGTTGAGAACGTTTCCACCAGCCTGACTCTGATGGGCAGCGGCGCATCCAGCGCAGCCACCTTCGCCCGCGCGCTGTGGGGCGCCTGGGGCATCGACGGCGCTCCGCCCATCCCCTTCCCTTTTGCCTTCGTCAGCGGCATCTTGCACCCGGGCGTCCTCGGGCTGTTTGGGGCAAACGGCGCTGCGCTGCTGGCGGTGAGCCTGGCGCTGCTGCTGACCGCCAGCCGATGGCAGAATTGGAAAAGCGCAGCCCTGTCCACGTTGTGGATCGCATCGTTGACCCTGCTAGGAGAGAGCATCATCGTCCTCACCCTGGCGGCATGGGGCTTGGTGGCAGTTGTGGTCTGGGGTCTCCAATCCGGGAAATTTGGCAAACTGAAAGGGGCAGTCCGATTGCGTGAAACGCAGAACAGGCTAACCGCAATTCAACCCGGTTCGCTCGCATCCTGGCTGATTGCGGTGTTCGCCGGCACGCTGCTGGGACTGCTCCTCGGCAGCGGCTTGACCGAACCCGCGCGCACCTGGCTGCTGGGCGGCGAAAGCCTCTCCTACCAGACCGTGCGGTTTCATCTGGCCTGGCCGCCAGCGCTGGTCTCAGCCCACTTGGGCGAGCTGTCGCTGCTCAACCCGGCCCAGTTGCTGGCTGCCGCGCTGGAAATCGGCCCGCTGCTGCTGGCCCTCCCGCTGGTCATCGCCTGGGGCTGGCGCGCAGCCAAGGCCCGCCGATGGTACGAAGCTGTCTTCATCCTGGCCGGATTGTTATCGCTTGGCATGGTCTTCGTGCGCTTCAGCGGCTCACCCGGCGTGCGCAACACCTCGCGCCTATACGGCTTTATCAGTCTATGCGTCCTATACGCTGTCCCGCTGGGATGGATCTGGCTGCGCAGGCAGCGGTTGTTCACCAGGGTTGCCGCCGCTGTGCTGGGGCTGACAGTCATGGTCAGCGGGGGCATGCTGCTGAGCGTTGAGTTGAGCGCGCTCAACCGCCCCGTCTATTCAGATTTCATCACCGACCTGGACGCGCGCATGGCACGCTCTTTCTGGAACAAGCTGCCGGAAAATGCGCTGGTCTTTGACCCGACGCCCTCGCGACCGGCGGTGCTTTTTGGCCGCGCCACCGATGCCGGCACCACCTGGTTCGAGCGCAAGCCAGGCTGGCTTGGTCTGCTCCGTTCGCCTTCACCGCAGGCAGCGCGCGCGGCTGGGTTTGATTATTTTTACATGGACCGCGCCTACTGGGAGGATCTGGCTCCAAAACAGCGCGCGCTCTTCGAGCAGAGCTGCGTGGTCACCACCGCTGAGTTCATCGAACCTGCCACCGGCGATTTCCGCCGTTTGCTGGACCAGCGCGGCTGCCAGCCTTGAACCTTGCCAGATGATTTATCCACCATCCTGGTCGAACTGGCGGGCTAAACGGCGCAGCTCCGCCATTAATGCATCCATATCTGCCACGGCTTCCAATGAAATGGTGACCTGGGGGCTGTGACATTCAAGCGCTGAAAAAAGAGCAGCGAAATCAATCGTTCCCCTTCCGGGCAGCCAGTGATGGTCCCCGCTTCGGTCATTATCATGCAAATGAACATGGTACAACCAGCTACCCATCCGGCGTACCCATTCGGTAGCCGCCAGCCCGGAAAACATATGCTGATGACCCACATCCAGGCACAGCCCCAGCGAGGGATGATCTACTGCCCTGACCAGTCGTAGAAGGATATCAGGAGATGTTTCAGTTTCGTTTTCCAGCACAATCTGGATGCCAGCCTCTGCCCAGAGCTGAATCTCACCCCGCCAGAACTCGACATTTTCTTTTAGCCATTTTTCCTGCAATCGAAATAATTCAATTTGAGCGCTTAACCCGCTGTGCAGGATCACCCGGCAGGCACGCAATTCCTGCGCCACCGCCAGGATCATATCCAACCGCTGGCGAACCACGTCGCGGATCAAGTGATCTGCATGGGCATATTCCATCCCAATGAAGGGCCCGTGAACAGCCAACGCGCCGTGAAATTGTTCTCTGACAGCCCGGTGCAATACAACGCGAGCCATCCAATCCTGCTGGGAGCGGATCCCGACCAGACCATAACTGCCCAACTCGACCCCAACCCTCAGGCGGCTGATCTCTGGGAGAAAGGAAAGCTGGTCCGGCTCTCCTTGCAGGCACACCATCACATTCATCCATGCCGTTATACGGTTAAAACAGATACATGATGCCGGGTAAATTGGGACAAATCGCTTGACAAAAAGAACAATTGTTCTATAATATACCCAACTTTAGTCATCCAACCTATCAGGAATAAAAAGACATCATGCTCGATATCCACCGGGGTCTGATCCCCACCATGTTCATCGTTTTCATGGTCGTCATCCTGGCCACCCGCTGGCTGGCGCGCCCGGATATCACCGTTCAGGCCGCCCCCCTGCCCACTGCCAAGCCTGAGAAGGCAGCACGGACTGAAAAGAAGTCCGAAGAAAAGAAAAAGACAAAGAAAGTGGTCACAGGCAAGCAAGAGCAAGCCGATGACCGGGACGAACAGCAGCCGAAAAAGGACGACCCCACTCAGGAAAACCGGGACGAGGATTGCCCGCTGGCCTCCGCCTATCCCGATTCCATCCGCCGCTGGTGCGGCTGGATTGACCAATATGCCAGGCAGTACGGACTGGATACGAATCTGGTCGCAGCGGTCATGCTGCAGGAGAGCGGCGGCAACCCGGACGCCTACTCCGGCTCGGGCGCGGTGGGTTTGATGCAGGTCATGCCGCGCGACGGCATCGCCGCCGGTTTCACCTGCGCCAACGGTCCCTGCTTTGCTTCGCGCCCCAGCATGGAAGAGCTTTTCGATCCTGAATTTAATCTCTCTTACGGCGCGCGCATGCTGGCCGGGTTGATCGAACGCCGCGGCAGCGTGCGCGACGGCTTGATGGCTTACGGCCCGGCCAATGTGGGCTACTACTATGCCGACAAGGTTCTGGCCATCTACGAACGCTACCGTTGAAATTCCACCCCGATATCTGAATTCGTTTTCCACTGAAGAAAATCTGATTCTTCTTTGCCCTCGCTTTCTCCTGCGCCTATCCATTTTCTATTCACCCAATGTGATACAATCCCAGCCATGCCTGAGCTTACCGATCCATACAAGGTGGCAGCCCTGGCAGGCGGCGTGGGCGGCGCCAGGCTGTCCCAGGGGCTGACCGAACTGCTGCCGCCGGAACGCCTGAGCATCATCGTCAACACCGGCGACGATTTCGAGCATCTCGGGCTCAAAATCTGCCCTGACCTCGACACCGTCGTCTACACTCTGGCCTGGCTGGCCAACTCCAAAACCGGCTGGGGCATCGCCGACGACACGCGCAAGATGCTGGACCTGTTCATTCAACTGGGCGGACCGGGCTGGTTCAGCCTGGGAGACCGGGACCTTGCCACCCACCTGCGGCGCACCCAGTTGCTGCGCGAAGGGTATAGTCTCACCGAGACGACCCGCCGAATCGCCTCTGCGCTCGGTGTGCGCCATCCCATCCTGCCCATGTGCGACATGCCCATGCCCACGCGGGTGGTGACTGAAATCGGCGAGATGGAATTTCAGGAATATTTCGTCAAATGGATGTGCCAGCCCAAAGCACTGCGATTTGTCTGGCCGTGTTTGCCCCAGGCGCAGCCCTCTGCCGAAGTGATCCGTGCGCTCTCCACCGCCGACCTGATCGTATTCTGCCCCTCCAACCCCTTCGTCAGCATCGATCCCATCCTGATGCTGCCCGGCGTGCGCGATTTGATCAAGGAACGCATGGCTGTGGCTGTCAGCCCCATCCTGGCCGGCAGCGCGGTCAAAGGCCCGGCAGCCAAAATGTTCGCTGAGCTGGGCATCACACCCTCCGCGGTGGCGGTCGCCGAGCATTACCGCGATCTGATCTCGGGTTTTGTGATGGATGAAGTTGACGCTCAATTGCTGCCGGACGTGCTCAGCCTGGACATGCAAGCCACTGCCATCCCCACCCTGATGCCTGACCGGCCCGAACGAAAGACCGTCGCCCAGGGGGTGCTCGATTTCGCTCTGCAGATCAGCCGATCCAAAAAGTCTTGAACATGCGCGATCTTGAGAATTTGCCCGGCACCATCTGGGCTGTCGTTCCGGTCAAGCCCCT
>CAZCBJ010000081.1:0-15763 GCA_964496705.1 uncultured Anaerolineaceae bacterium
GAGGGCGTTGACCATATTCATAAATACTTCGAAAAGCGCGATTGGAGTATAATGATTGGCGATAGGCGGCTCGACATGAAAATTGCCTCGCTCAACCTTAACCAGTTCACCAAGCAAGCCTGGGAGCATAGGTTCGATTACCGGATTAGCAATTGGCTTGCGCTAAATCAGGAAAACATAAAAAAGTATAATCAAATTGACTCCCTTGCCGAAAGGATAACTTTTCTGGAGGGTTTGCTTAAAGCTAACATCCTCTCCTTTGCCAAGGGTATCAATTGGCACGTTGACCGTACCATTGAAGTATCAATTAAGCAATTAGACGAACCCAAAAGCATAACCTTCAAATCCCAAAAACTGCTGGCATTCAATGCGCTGTTTAGCACCAACGTTTTTATTCCCAACCATATTGGGTTGGGCAAAGGCGTTAGTGTGGGGTTTGGGGTGGTGAAATCAAATAAAAGGAACTCTTAAATATATAAAGTTATGGCAAAATACCTATACGGAGCCTCTGTGCAGGGCATACAAAGTTTTATTTTCCAAACCAACGAACTCAAAGACATAGTTGGCGCCAGCGAGCTTATCAACAATATATGCGATGATGCTTTTGATGAGTTTGGAGGCACTAAAGAGCAATCGGTTATAAGGGCAGCCGGTAATATTAAGCACATTTATAATGATGAGGGAAAGTGTATAAAGGCGGTTAATGAATTTCCTCGCAAGGTAATGGAACTTGCACCTGGTATTACTATTAGCCAAGCAGTTGTAAAATTCGACGAGGGTCAGGAATTTAGCGATGTAATTGATGAACTTGAAAATCGACTAAAGACCCAACGCAACAGGCAAACCGTTAGCAACCTTAGTTTTATTGGGATGCAACGAGAAAGGTCAACTGGGTTACCGCTTGTTATGGTTGAAAAGGGAGATTATCTGGATCAATCTACATTGGCTAAACGAAAAATTGCTAATTCAGAAAGCAGTAATTCTACAAAAAAACTTTGTAAAGTATGCTTTGGGGTTGATTTGCCCCACGACAGAATAGCCTACAACATTGAAGACATCACAAAGCATAACGATTGGATTGCCATAATACATGCTGATGGTAATGGACTGGGTAAGGTTATTCACGAAATTGGAAAAAATGAGAAAGATTTTAGCGTTTTTTCCAGAAACCTTAACGAGGCTACAATCAACGCCGCTCAAATAGCATATAAGGCTATTTGCGAAAAGTATAAAATTGACAGTGAAGAGAAAATTCCAATCAGACCGATTGTATTAGGTGGCGATGATTTTACAGCTATTTGCCGTGCAGATTTTGCAGTTGACTATACTAAGGAGTTTTTGAAGGCTTTTGAGGAAAAATCATCGACTCTATTGGGTGAACTATTAACAAAACATAAAGTATTCAAAAACAGTGAAACCAAGGTAACTGCCTGTGCAGGTATTTCCTTTATTAAATCATCCTTCCCGTTTTATTTTGGATATGAATTAACTGAAGATTTATGCAAGGAAGCAAAAAAAGTTGCCAAAGCAGGAATTGCTGAGAATGAGTTACCAAAATCCTGTTTAATGTTCCATAAGGTGCAGGATAGTTTTGTGGTTGATTACGAAGAAATAGCTAAAAGGGAGTTAAAACCAAAAGATAACATATCCTTTAAGTTTGGACCTTACTTTTTAGATAATAGTGTACATATCTCAATTGATGAGTTACAGAACAAATCCAAATTGCTATCAACAAAGGAAGGAAATGCTGTGAAATCGCATATAAGGCAGTGGATGTCGTTGCAATACGATAACCCTGATGCAGCTAAGCAAAAAATGAACAGACTAAAATCTATGTTAAAACTAAGCGAGTCAAAAGAATCCAAAGAACTTTTTGAACTAGTTAATTGGATTGAAAATGGCAAGGAACAAAATAGTACAACTATATACCCAGCTTACGATTTACTCTCGTTACACTCTGTTACCTTTCAAAAAACAAAAAACACCAATAAGGAGGATTAGTTTATGGCTACACTAAAATATAAAATACAATTCTTTTCCGACTGGCATTGTGGCTCGGGACTAGCTGCCGGTGCAGATGTTGATGCGCTTGCTATTAAAGATAAAGATGGGTTTCCAATTATCCCCGGGAAAACCATAAAAGGTTTAGTTCGCGAAGCCATTGAAACCATAGGTTCTGCAGATGAACATCAAATAAAAAATTCCTTTGGATTTTTTGAAGAAGTTAAAGAACAGATGATAAAGGGTCAAATGTTTTTTGAGAATGCCGAACTCGAGAAAAATTTAAAAGCAACCATCAAAAAACAACAAACAACAAAATTTCTTTACCGAAGCATCTCTTCAACTGCCATTGAGGAAAGTGGAATAGCCAAGGATAACAGTTTAAGGCGTATTGAAGTGGTTGTGCCCTGTGAACTGGAAGGTAGTATCTACGATGTGTCTGATGAAATACATGACGACCTTGTGAAAGCACTAAAGTTTATAAAGAGAATGGGGGTGAACAGAAATAGAGGGCTCGGGAGATGTAAGATAACCGTAATTGATAATTAATGGGAGGCATACAAATGAAAAAAGTACAGTTTAAATGCACATTACTCTCCGATATTATAATAAACCAAAAGGCTGCTACCGAAGGTAAGTTGCAAACCCTTGATTTTATCCCCGGAAGTAATTTTTTGGGAATTGCTGCTAGTATTTATGCAGAACTTGGTGAAGAGGCGCTTCTAGCATTTCATAGTGGTAAAATTCGTTTTGGTGATGCGCATCCAGGGAAAAATGAATTGAGGGCTCTACGAATACCTCTATCATACTCATACCCTAAACTATCAAGTGTTGAGAAAGAGGTTTATATACATCATGCTATATCGGATTACAAAAAGTTAAATGACAAGCAGTTAAAGCAATGCTGTACTGGTTTTTATGTTTTTAATGAAAAAAAGGCAACCGAGGTTAAGGTTGATAGTAGCTTTGCCATAAAATCAGCATACGATAGGAAAAAAAGACGCTCTGCAGATGAGCAGATGTATGGATATCAGTCTATAAACAAAGGAATTGAAATGTATTTCGAGGTGGCTTATGACGATGATGTGCCTGAAGATTTAATAGCTAAGTTGAAAAGCGCACTCGAAGGTACCAAACGAGTTGGACGCTCGCGAACTGCCCAATATGGCTTAGTGGATATTAAAGAAGCGAAATACGCTTCAGTTTTATCAAACAAATCAGATAATGAATTAATTATCTATGCCGATGGGCGGTTAATATTTCTTGATGATTATGGGAACCCAACATACCAACCTGAATTAAAAGATTTTGGGTTAGTAAAAGGCAAAATTGATTGGGAAAAATCACAAATTCGAACATTCCAGTATTCGCCATGGAACTTCAAAAGAGGAACAAGGGATACCGATCGTTGCGGAATAGAAAAGGGTAGTGTAATTGTAATTAATGATGCTGTAGTTGAAGATGAGTTAGATGAATACGTTGGCCACTACCAAAACGAAGGGTTTGGAAAGGTTATATACAACCCCGACATTTTTGAGGTAAAAGTAGGTGAAAACGGTAGGGCTGTTTGGCAAGTTGAAAAGGCTAATGAGAACTCAAATCATCAAGATGATAAAGAATCAAACTTAAAGCCAGTTGACAATCGTTTGACTCAATATCTCATAAACCAAAAACTAGAGCAAGAATCAGAGACCGAGATTTACGAAATGGTAAATGTTTTTGTGGAAGAAAAAGGGCATCTATTCGAGGGTAAAACATTTGCATCGCAATGGGGGAATATTAGAAGCCTTGCAATGCAACACCAGCAAAAAGATAAGTTAAAGCTTGAACTCTTTACTAAAACTAGAGATGGGAAACCTTATGCCTATTTAACTCATGGTGTAGCCAGAGAGAAGTGGGAAGAAAGAGGAAGAAAGAAAGTTTTTGAAACTTTCTTTGATTCATTATCCGAAGATAAAACTCAATTTGGAATAGTTAACCTTGCCGCCGAAATGGCCAAAATATGCAGGAGGGAAAAGTAATGAGTGAAAATAAATTTAAACATAGATTTTTAGCCCGAATAATTATTGAGGCTACAACACCTTTAGCTGTGGGCTCTGGCGAAAAGGATATAATGACCGACGCCCTGGTTGCTACCGATGTTAATGGTTTGCCATACATCCCTGGAACATCAATAACAGGTGTTTTGCGCCATGCAATCGGCGAAGAGAAAGCGAAGGAGTTTTTCGGATTTCAATCAAAAAAATCGGAGAATAGCAAAGGGTCTGAAATCATTTTCACCGCTGCCCAAATGGTTGGTAAGGAAGGTAAGGTTATTGATGGACTTCAACACATCGATTTCTCCGATGAGTTTTACAGCAAATTCAAAACCCTTCCCATTAGGCAGCATTGCCGTATCGACTCCAACGGAACTGCAGCCGATGGTGGCAAGTTCGATGAGCAGGTGGTTTACAAGGGAACTCGCTTTTGCTTTGAGATTGAGATGGTTTCAGAAGGTTCCAATTTTTCTCAATTTAAGGATGTGTTAGAAGAACTCTACTCAAAATCGTTTAGGATAGGTGGCGGAACCCGAAGTGGCTTTGGCGAAGTTGAGGTAATAAGTTGCCAAACTGCCAAAATTGATTTCCTTGACAAGGCACAACTATCTGCATACCTTGATAAATCTTCGGACTTGTCCGACACTACTTTTTGGGAAAATGGGTTTGTGGATACTTTCGTGAAACCAGAAGAAAACAATACCGAGAAGTTCACGAAATATGAACTAAAGTTACAACCCGACGATTTCTTCCTTTTTGGGTCGGGACTTGGAAACGAAAAGGCAGATAATACACCTGTAACTGAAACCTTTTTTGATTGGGAATCTGAACCTCCAAAGTTTGTTGAGCAGTGTGTCCTAATACCTGCCTCATCAGTTAAGGGAGCAATTTCGCATAGGGTTGCCTTTCATTATAATAAATTGAAAGGAATTTTTGCCGATAGTGTTGATATAAAGCTAGAAGACCACATTGGTAGCAAAAACCTTGCAGTTAAAACTCTTTTCGGCTCAGAAGGGGAAAAAGATAAAGAAGCAATGAAAAACCAGCAACGGGGCAATGTGATTTTTTCTGATATAGTTGAGAGAAAAGGAGTGAAGCATAAGTTGCTCAACCACGTTGCCATCGATAGGTTTACCGGCGGAACAATTGATGGTGCGCTTTACTCCGAGGAGGTTATGTATGGCAAAGGGCAAGAGTTCACCTTTACGCTATTAGTTTCAAACAATGCTCTTAACGAGGAAAACGTAAAGAAAGCATTAGAGAATACCCTAAAAGATATTTGTAACGGTATGTTACCTCTTGGTGGTGGAGTAAACAGGGGGCATGGTGCATTCTCGGGTAAAATTTTAGTTAATGGAGAACCTTTATAATTTGTTGGCTATGGAAAAAATTGAAAAATCGAAATACAGCGGTTACCTCTGGGGAAGCGACCAGAAAGAACCTGAAGTTTTTTTAAACGAAGAACGAGAGTTTGAATTTGACGAGAACCTAAACCCTTTTGTAGTCGAAGGTTTTTTATACGATGGCAAAACCTCGTACAGCATTCGCTATGTTGATGGGAAGCATATCGTTAATAAGTATATTATTTCAGAATTACCTGAAGAATTTACCCCGCAAACATATATCCCAAACTTTAAAAAAGGAGTTTCAGGGTTAAAATTCCGACAGTACTGGAAACCCGAACCCGATAGCCTTTGCGAAGAAATGGAGGTTCTTAAACCTGCACAGCTAGTTTTTGTTGGATTTAATATAAAGGAGGAATAGCCATGAATAAAAACTTTTATAACCCTTATACATTCATACCTTTACCAAGTAAGGTTTTTTTACTGAATGAAAATGAGGAGAAGCAACTTCAGTCTGTTCATGATATACCATTTACTGATGGTATAAGTGGGACTATTAACTTTGACTTTAAAGCATTGTCGCCAATTTGCATAAAACATAGCGAAAATGACGAATCAATTAATCTAGAAGATCAATTCTTTATACCAGGCTCTTCAATAAAAGGAATGATAAGAAATGTTTTTGAAATTCTATCATTCTCAAATATTCGAAACTATATTGCTAACAGTAGGTATAGCATGAGGGATTTACGTAGTAGTGATTACGAACTAAAAGCCAACGACAAACCTCAGAAAAGTGGTTTACTAATTCAGTTGAACAATAGATTTTATGTTATAAAGTGCAATTCTGACAAATACAATTATAAGGAAATTGCAGAAATTGAAAGTTTGGGTGAAAATGAAATAAAAAATGAAAAGACTGTTAAGGGAAAGTATCAGAAGTTGAAAGATGGTTATATTTTTCAAGATAAAGATAATGAGAAATGGAAATTATGGTTTTTTTCTGGTTTTATGAATAATAAAAAGAACGAATATCTATTTGATATACCTGAAATAAAAGAAAATAAACTTATTCCATTAGAAGAAAAGGAATACAAAGAATTTATTTTTATTCATCAGCAAGAAAACGAAAATGAAGCTTGGAAGTTTTGGAAAAAGATATTGAAGAACTACAGGAGTATAGACGAGATATTAAAAGATGAATTCAAAGGAATTGTTCCATGTTTTTTTAGAACAAAAGAGGTTGATGGCAAAGTTGTTGTAAAAGATTTAGGTTTTTCTTATTTATACCGACAACCTTATAATAATACTATTCACTCTTGTTTACCAAAAGAATATTATGAAGATGGAGTTGATTTAACCCAAGCGGTTTTTGGGTACTCATCTGGTCATAAAAGTTTGAAAGGAAGGGTTCAATTCTCCCCAGCTTTTATTAAAGATGCTCAACTAGGTCAAAGACAAACCTTTATCATGGGTAAACCTAAGCCCACTTTCTATCCATTTTATTTAAAGCAAAATAAGCAGGGTGCTTTAAGTACTTATTTTAGTAATGAAGCACAAATTTCTGGTTGGAAAAGATACATAATACATCAAAATCACTTTATTGGCATAACTACTGGTAAGAAAAAAGTTGAAACAACATTTATACCAATCGCTGAAAACACAAAGTTTAGCTGTAAAATTAAATTTCATAACTTAAGACCATTTGAATTAGGTGCCCTTATTGTTTCGCTAACATATAATGGCAAGCAAAATGAATGTTATCATACATTAGGTTTTGCAAAGGCTAAAGGATATGGAAAAATAAAGTTAGAGAAAATTGACATAATTGACGGAAATACTTGCAATTCACTAATTCAAACTCAATTTACAAAAGCTTATTTTGATAAATTTTCTGAAAAAGGAATTTCTGAAAAAGATTTTCAAATAACAGCAAATGAATTACAAAGAATTGCTAGCGGGAATTATAAACCATCAAAGGAGATTCGATATCCAGATTTAAACAGCAAAGAATTTGAACAAATTAAAAATGAAAAATTAAGTTTAAGAGATTTTAAACCTTAAAAAATCATTAGAATATATGCAGCCCAGCACCATAAAAGAGCTTTTAGTTCAAGGCGAAGGCGTAACCGTTGAGTTCAAGAGGGCAACCGATAAAATTCCTGATGGAGTTTACCAAACGGTATGTGCTTTTCTGAATAGGGCTGGTGGTTACCTTTTGCTTGGTGTTGAGGATAATGGGAAGGTGATTGGGGTTAGCCCTAAAGCAGTTGTCCAGCTTCGAAAAGATCTGTCCAATAGCCTTAACAACCACCAAATTCTAAATCCCCCAATCTTTGTAATACCCAACAAAGTTATTATAGAGGGGAAAACCATTCTGTCGCTTTATATCCCTGAGAGTTCTCAGGTTCATCGCTGCAAAGGGAAAATATTCGATAGGAATGAGGATGGCGATTATGATATTACCAATAATACCAGTCTTGTTTCAAATCTTTACATCCGCAAACAGAGCACATTTACCGAAAATACGGTTTTTCCTTACCTAGCCTTTGAGAACCTTAATCCTGAGCTAATTCGAAAGGCGCGACAAATGGCCGTTAACAGAATGCCAGGGCATCCATGGGAGAAACTTTCGGATCAGCAATTGTTAAAAAGCGTTCAGCTTTACAGGGATGACTACCAAACAGGCAAATCGGGTTATACTCTAGCAGCAATCCTGCTTTTTGGATACGATGAGGTAATCCTTTCAGCAATCCCATTCCATAGAGTGGATGCACTGGTTAGGATTAAAAATACTGATCGCTACGACGATAGGGATGATATTAGGACTAATCTTTTGGACAGCTACGATAGGCTTATTGCATTTGTAGAGAAACATTTACCCGATAAGTTTGTGTTAGAAGAAGATATAAGAATAAATGTGCGTAATCTTATTTTCAGGGAGATTATTTCTAATATGCTTATACATAAGGAATATACAAACCCTTACCCTTCGCGTTTAATTATTGAGAAGGATTTTGTGATTTCAGAGAATTCAAATAAACCAAGGGGCGTATCGGTGCTTAAGCCCGACTCATACGTTCCATTTCCAAAAAACCCAGCAATTGCTAGGGTTTTCAAGGAGATTGGGCGTGCCGATGAGCTTGGATCAGGGGTTCTCAACCTTTTTAAGTATTACCATCACTTTTCAAATCAACCTCCCTTGCTAAAAGAGGATGATATATTCCAATCTAAAGTTTTTCTACAGGGCAACTTTGGGGATGAAGAAATCTTGAATGTGGAAGATGGCGGAATAAGTGGCGGAATAAATGAGGTTGCTGGCGGAATAAACGATTTACTTGCTATAATAGGCAAGATGCCAGGGATAAAGGTTTTTGAAATTTCAGAAAAACTAAATATTTCTATAAATACTATAGATAAGCGTCTTAGAAAATTAAAAAAGGAATCAAAAGTTGAGTATAGAGGTAGTAAAAAACTAGGCGGGTATTTTCTAACTGAAGGTACGGGTTATGGCGGAATAAATGAGCTTGATGGCGGAATAAATGGCGGAATAAACGAACATGATGGCGGAATAAATGATGTTTTTGAACGTATTATTAGTACACCTGGTATAAAAACGATTCAAATTTCTGAAACTCTCAAAAGACCAATTGATACTGTTGAAAAGCAGCTGAGAACACTTAAGAGAAAAAATCTAGTTGAGTATAGGGGTAGTAAAAAAACAGGGGGCTATTTTCCTCTTTAAAATATTTTGCAATGAAAAAAGTCCTCGTCTCCGTCATCTCCGAGCAAACCATCCCCAATCTCCTGTTAATAAAAGAGTTTGAGGGGAAGTACGATGATATGCTTTTTATCTCAACCAAACAAATGGAAGAGAAAGGGCAAAGCCGTTGGATTGAAAGAGCTGCTGGAATTATGTAGAGCTCCACACAAAGGTTAGTTGTTAACCCCGATAGCATTAATAAGGTAATAGAAAAACTTGAACAAGAAGTAGATTTAGATAATGAATACCTTGTAAACCTAACTGGTGGTACAAAGCCAATGAGCATTGCCATATACCAATACTTTGCAAAAGAGAATAATAGGATTGTTTATATACCGATCGGGAAGAATGAGTTAGGGGAGTACTATCCGTCAACATCAGTGTCAGGTATAAATTATCGTTTAAACTTAAAGGAGTATTTAAATGCATACGGTATTTCTTTTGAATCGTTGCCCAAGGTACAAATCAAGCCATTTGAATTTTTAAAGCAAATACTAAAATCCTACAGGAAAAATGATTTTGATAGTAGTCAAGTTACTAAAGATTATGCTAATAGCGATGTTAATTACTTCACGGGTACTTGGTTTGAACAATATGTTTACCATTTGCTTAAAATTCAGTTTTTGTTGAATGATGACGAGATAGAGACAGATATATGGATTAACAATTTTGTGGAAAAACAAAGAGCAGGTGCAGATAATCAGTTAGACATTGCATTTACTTTTAATAACGAACTGTATATTGTAGAGGCAAAGGTTAGTATTGGTAAGGAGAAGTTGAACAAACCTAACTTAGAGAATATGCTTTTTAAGTTAAGTGCAATAAATAGAAATTTTGGACTTAAATCAAATCCCTATCTTATAACTCTTGCCGACCTATCAAAAGAACCACAAAATTTT
The DNA here is from genome assembly GCA_964496705.1 of uncultured Anaerolineaceae bacterium. Lineage (GTDB taxonomy): Bacteria > Chloroflexota > Anaerolineae > Anaerolineales > Anaerolineaceae > CAZCBJ01. Next base: position 10,043 of record CAZCBJ010000081.1, read on the forward strand.
CAAACTGATTTGGAACGTAAATTAAAGGTTCTTGGGATTGAAAAAATTGAGGATAGAAATTGTGTCTTGAATCAAAATTATAAATTATTTCTACTTTAACAGATTAAAACCCCTTGTAAATTTTGGTGTTTAGCGAAGAAATTGCTATTTTCAATGCACAGAAAAACAGGTTTATCGTTCCGAAAAATGTTTAATACAACGTAAAAATAATAGGAGTTATGGAAAAACGCTGACCGCTGTCACTGAGCGGGTTAGCGTTCATCTCATAGATTATCAGCACATATTTTGCAATTCAACCAAGAAGTTCTTTGGCAAGGCAGAGCAGTATTCGTTGGGAATAATAAAAAGTCAGATGCGCAATATTGAAAGCATAAGCGAAGAGATGGGGGCCAACTACCATCAAATGCAGCATTTTATCACAGAGTCAAACTGGGATCACCGGGCATTAATAAATCAAGTTGCCCAGGAGGTAAGCCGAGTTCTACCCAAAAGAAAACTTACAGGGTTGATTATTGATGAGAGCGGCTGGGTGAAAAAAGGCGACCACAGCGTAGGCGTAGGGCATCAGTATTGTGGGAATGTAGGAAAACTGTCCAATAGCCAGGTTGCCGTTTTTGCCTGCTTAAGCAATGGCGATTTTGCCTCCATGGTTGACGCCAGGCTATACCTGCCCAAGGCTTGGTGCGACGACCAATCACGATGTGAAAAAGCAGGCATTCCTGCTGCGCATCGAACATTTAAAACCAAGCTGGACCTGGCACTAGAAATTATCCGCCAGCAAGTAGCCAACGGCCTGAACTTCGATTTTATTGGAGGCGATGGGTACTACGGTAACGACGCGGATTTTGCCAGCAGCATCGATTCGCTAGGGTACCTGTACATGCTGGATATCCATAAGGATCAAAAAGTATATTTGGAATGCCCCGACTTGGCTATTCCCAAGCGAAAAAGCAATAGAGGCCGTGAACCCAAGAGGTTAAAAGCAACCACAGACGAGCTAAGCGTATCGGAATATTTACAAACGTTAGAGGACGAAGATTGGCAACGCATTAGCGTTCGCAATACAGCCAAAGGAGCTCTTGTAGCAGACTATCATTTTGTAAAGCTTTGGGTAATCAATGCCAGTAAAATGCAAGTAGAAAGAAGGTTGCTGGTAATCCGAAAAACGAAAACAAAAGAAGGCAAGGACGAAATAAAATTTTCTTTCACCAATGCGAACCTTAACCAATACACCGAGCAAGGTTTGGCCTATATGCAAGCACAGCGGTTCTTTGTGGAGCATAGCATAAAGGAATCCAAGCAGATACTGGGTTTAGACCAATTTCAAACCCGAAAATGGCTTGCATGGCAGCATCAGGTGGCGTTAAACTTTTTGGTATCGTCCTTTATCTTGAAAGAAAAGCTGTTTTGCTTTGATGATTTGCCATTACTGTCGGCACGAGATATTAAAGAGTTTATAACCTTTAAACTTTACAAGCAGATGACGGAGGAACAAATGATTGATAGAATTTATGACCGCCATTTAAAACGACAGCGTGACATAAATTACTCATATTCGAAAACTTAAATCTGTTAAAGTAGAATTATGTCAAAAAAAATATTCTTAAGTTTTCTTGGCACAAATAATTATGTGCCATGCAATTACTCTAGCCCGGGTAAAAATGCAATCAAAAACATTAAGTATGTTCAGGAGGCAACAATACTAAGCCATTGTGCAGATTTTGATAAATATTTAATATTCCTTACCGAGGATGCCAAAATCAAGAATTGGAAAAATAATGGCTTTACTGATAAAAGCGGAAATCCCATAGAGAACCAAGGACTTGAGTCGCGCCTTCAAAAACTTAACCTTGGTGAAAGAATTATTGCGGTTAATATTAATGAAGGCTTTAGTAACGAGGGAATTTGGGATATTTTCCAAAGGGTATATGAGAACGTTGATAACGATTCAATAATAGTTTTTGATATTACGCATGCTTTTAGATTCCTCCCTATGCTTGGTATGGTTTTAATCAATTACTTAAAAACTTTAAAAAACGTTGAGATACAAGGAATATACTATGGCGCATTTGAGGCCTTAGGCCCTGCGTATAAGGTTGAACAAATCAGAGTTGAGGATAGGAATGTAGAGATACTAGACCTGACAAGTTTTAGTTTGCTTCAGGACTGGACAAATGCAGCAAATGCTTTTTTAAAGCATGGTGGAGTAAGCGAAATTAAAGTGCTATGTGAAAAGGAAACAAAGGGCAGATTAATTAAAACATCAGGTAAGGACCAGGTTGCTCAAAATGTAAAGAAAATTGGAAAATATCTTGACGAATTTTCTCAATCAATTTATTTCAATAGAGGGAAAAAAATAATAGATGGTAAAGCATCTTATGCTTTGAATAGTATAATTAACGAGATACAGGATTCCGCAATACCTGCACTAAATCCAATACTTGATAAGATAAAAAATGAATTTCAATCATACCAATTAGATTCAAAAAATAACTTTTTTGAAGCAGTAAAATGGTGTATAAAAAACAATTTAATTCAACAAGGATTTACAATACTTCAGGAAGGGCTTATTACATATTTAGCATCCGAATTAAACGAAGAATATAATAATGAGAGTATTCGTAATGCAATATCAAGTTCTTTCACTATTTATAACTGTAATATTCCCGAAAACGAATGGAAGGGCGATGCTGCTGAAAAAAGTTGTTTAGTTAAAAAAGCTATAGAATGTCCTCTTTTAGTTAAGCTTGCTAGTTTTTACAAATCAATCTCTGAGCTTAGGAACGATCTGAATCATGCTGGGATGAGGGATAATCCAGTTGAACCCTCAAAACTATCTGCAAATCTTGCAAAATATCTCTTTGAAGTTGAAAATATTATTAAACAAAACAATGCTCATCAACCTCTCTAACCACCCATCAAACAAATGGACTTTCGAGCAGCTAAAGGCTGCCGAAAGTTTTGGTCATATCGTCGATTTGCCCTTCCCAGAGGTTAATCCTATGGGCGATGAGATATATATTGACCAACTGGTGAACGAATATTTCGAAAAAGTCAGGAGTTTGTCTGGTGGTTCCAAAGCGGTAGTTCACATTATGGGCGAGATGACATTTACCTATGCATTAATCAATAAACTTAAAAAAAATGGGATTGAGTGCTTAGCTTCAACCACCGAAAGAATCGTAAATGAATTTGGAAATGGACAAAAGAATGCTACTTTCCGCTTTGTTCTATTTAGAAAATACATTGATTAAACAATGTCAACCCCCATGACCCTCACCCCCGACCAGCAGATTGCCCTTGGGCTTTTGAAGAACTTTGTTATCGACGAAATCGACAGGGTGTTTGTGCTTAAGGGGTATGCCGGTACCGGTAAAACTACCCTAATTGAAGAGCTGGTTTTGCACCTCAAAAACCGAAAAAACCCCTTTACCCTTCTGGCATCTACCGGAAGAGCTGCAAAAGTACTTTCGAAAAAATCGGGGTTTAGCGCTGCAACCCTCCATAGCCACATTTACACCCTTCACGAGAGCCATTACCAGGAGCAAACACGCATGAGCCGTGTTAAGTTTAAGTTAAAGCCCAACAACGATAACCCAAATACCATTTATATTGTCGACGAGGCCTCCATGATTTCGGATCATTTAGCCTCGCAAACATCTGTTACTTTTGGTTCGGGACGCTTACTCACCGATTTCTTTACCTACACCCAAAAAGGCAAAGTAATTTTTGTGGGCGATCCCGCGCAGCTGCCTCCAATAAATAGCATACTGTCGCCAGCTCTGAGCACTGAATACATTACCGAAAAGCACCACCTGCCTTGCAAAGAAACTTTTCTGTACGAGGTGGTGCGATACAAACCCACTTCGGGCATTTACCACAATGCTAAAAGCATTCGGGGGGAAATTGAAAGCAAGCAGTTTGCAAAATACCTAAAAATAAAGGTTAACGGATTTACCGATCTGAGCGTGGCCGAACTCGACTCGCTGCTAATTGAGCAGTACGTAAATGTTTTTAACCAAAAGGGTATGCATAGCCTCATAATGCTTGCATACACAAACAATATGGTGAATATGCTTAACCAGCAAATTCGGCGGTTGCTCTTTCCGGGTAAGGAGCGCATGCAGGTAAACGAGCTGGTTATTGTGTCGCAAAACAACTACCTTCAGAACCTGAGTAATGGCGAGCAGCTGCTTATTACCCATGTCGATTCAGAAACAAGAAACGTGGCAGGGATTAACTTTAGGGATATACGATACAAGCTGCTCGATTCGGCAGGAGCCGAACCGGTTGAGCACGCCTGCTTAATTGTAGAAGAATTTTTGTACCGCCCCAAGCCATTGCTAACCGACGAAGAAGAGGCCAACCTGCTGCACGATTTCTTTAGCCGTTGCTACAAGGAGGGGCTTAAAGGTAAAACCGATGAAATAAACCGTCGTATGCTAAACGACCCCTATTTAAATGCCCTCCGCATACGATTTGGCTATGCAGTAACCTGCCATAAGGCGCAGGGTGGCGAGTGGAGCCATGTTTTTTTAATACTCGAAAACATGCTCTTTGTGCAAACCCTAACCGACCCCATGTTTATGCGTCGATGGATTTACACCGCCCTAACCCGTGCCGAAATAGGAGTAACCTTTCTGAGCAATATTTGTATGGTTTAAATTTACTTAGAACACATAGGTGCTGGATTTTAAATAGTTTTTAAATTGAGTATTTTTAAGAAGGTTAGTTTAAAATTTAAAAAGTTAATCTAATTCAGTTTCTCTATTATTAATTCCTAAACCTTTTCTGTATGGAACTAGTTCTTAACACCTTTGGAACAAGCCTGCAGGTTGAAGATGGGCTATTCATGGTGAAGCACAAGGACGGTAAGCAAACCGTTGAGCCTAAGTTGATTAAAAGCATCCTAGTGTCGAAAGGTGCCCGTATAAGCAGCGATGCAGCCCTGCTGGCCATTGAAAACGAGATAGATGTACTCTTTGTCGACAAAACTGGCAAGCCCGCAGGTAGAGTTTGGAGCATAAAGTATGGCTCAATATCAACCATTCGGCATAAGCAGCTCGATTTTATTTACTCCCCTAAGGCTGTAAAATGGGTTAAGAATTTAATCCGACAGAAGATTGATAACCAAATTGGTCTGTTACTATCAATGAACCCTTCCGACGACAGACTTAGCACCCTTATCGAGAATAGCATTAATAAGCAGAGCGATTATAAAAAGAAAATTGAGGATGTAGATGCTCCCTTTGTTTCGGATATTGCGCCCTCTCTGAGGGGCTGGGAGGGTGCTGCTTCGCGAACTTACTTCGAGGTGCTATCCGAGTTGCTTCCCGAGCGTTACCGATTCGAAGCCCGCACTCAACACCCAGCAAAAGACGTGTTTAACTGTTTGCTAAACTACGGATACGGCATGCTTTACGCTAAGGTGGAAGGAGCACTTATAAAAGCGGGTATCGACCCCTACGCCGGAGTTTTCCACCGCGACGATTACAATCGTCCTGCGCTGGTGTACGACTTTATTGAGATTTACCGGGTATGGGTTGACTTTGTGGTGTTTAACCTTTGTTCGCAATCGGTTATCGACGACGATTGCTACTCCATACAGGACGATGGCTCGTACTGGCTCGAGAATATGGGTAAACGCATAATTATACAATCTATTAACGATTATCTGGATGAAGTTATCGCGACTATAGGAAAGGGCGTCCTCGGCCTCAC
>CAZCBJ010000082.1:0-15762 GCA_964496705.1 uncultured Anaerolineaceae bacterium
TCGGCGGTGGTTCTCACGTTGACTTTCTCCCCCAACTGGCAGGGATTGCTGCTCGGGCTGGTTGTGGTGGTCGGTGGGTTGTTGCTGGGACGCATCCCATTGCGTTTTGCGTTGCGCGGGTTGGTGCCGCCGCTGCCGTTTTTGCTCATTCTCGCCCTGCTGCAGATTGTCTTTCCGTGGAACCGCTCAGATGCCGGGGCGCTGTGGCGTTTCTGGATTTTCACCATTACGCCTGTCAGCCTGCTGGCCGGGGGCATGCTCTTGCTGCGTTTTCTGGCATTAATTTTAGCGATCAGCCTGACCACGTTCTGTCTGTCCACCTCGCAGTTGATTCATGGCTTGGACAGGCTGCTCAGCCCGCTGCGCCGGATGGGGTTGCCCACCCGCGACTTGGTGATGGTGATTCAAATCACTTTGCGCTTTTTACCGCTGCTCGCCCAGGTCACCGAGCGGATTGCCAAAGCTCAGGCCTCGCGCGGTGCGGATTGGGGTTCGGCGAGAGGTAATCTCATCCAACGGGTGCGCCAAGTTGCGCCGTTGATTGTTCCCATGTTTTTAGCCGCGCTGCAGAAGGGCGAAAACATGGCACTGGCGATGGATGCCCGCGCGTATGGCAGTCATCCCTCGCCCACTTCCATGATGGAAATGCGCTTCACCGCACGGGATGCCTTGTGCGTTTTGCTAGTGCTCGGTTTGTGCGTGTTGATCCTACAGCTTTGAGCCGGTGCGGCCGACTTGTATACGCCGCCAGGCGGCAACCACCAACAGGGTCAACAGCGCCGAGACGCCTGCTTCGGGAAGGCCGTTGGTGACCGCGATGGGCGCGACGATGGCGAGGGGTAAAAAGCCCAGCACTACGATCATGCCCAACACCAGCACGGTGTTGGTCAGGCTGCCAACGATACCGGCGGTGATCAACCCCACTGCCGGCCAGCGCTGCAGGGCGCGCCACACCAGCCAGGTCAACGGACCGATGAACAACCGCGGCAGTACGGCAAGCAGTGGATTGGTAAACCACACATCCGTAGGGCCGTTGGGGGCGATGGCCGCCTGAAGCATGCTAAATAACCCGAAGATCAGGCCGATCAACAGTCCGACCACCGGACCTTCGAGGATGGCGCCGATAATCACCGGAACATGCATGATGGTCAAGGAGGCGCCGCTGAACCAGGGTAGAAAACCCAGGCGTGTGATGCCCAGCAGCACGGCGATGGCGCTCAGCACGCCGGTGATGACAATTTTTCTTGTCCGTTCTTGTGGCATTCTCTTCTCCTTTAAATTATAAGACACGGTCTAGGAAATAGGGCAACATGCGCCGCCACCATTGCCAATCGTGATTGACGTCATGCCCCCAAACGTCAATCCAGGCCGGGATGCCCTTGGATTTGAGCACTTGCTGCATGTCGCGAGTATCTTTTAATACCCGGTCTTCTTGAGCGCCCTGTCCGGCGCAGATCACAATCCGGCTGCGGCGAAAGGTTTCCAGCAATTCCGCGTCTTCCAAATTAGGCAGATAAAAAAGCGGTGAATTGTAATACACCGCGTCGTCCTTGTAATCGCCGATAAAATGGTCCAGGCGGTAGTATCCGCTCATCGCCACCAACGCATCCATCACATCCGGATGGCGGAAAAAGAAATTGGCTGAATGATAGGCGCCCATGCTGACCCCGGTGGCGAGGAACTTCTGTGGGGTGTTGGCACAGTGGTTTTTGATGAAAGGGATGACTTCGTGGTAGACGTAATGGTCATATTGCTCGTGCCGGGTTACGCGCTCGGCAGGCGTTACACCCAGATTGCGCCAGGATTGGTCGTCAACGCTGTCAATGGTGTACACCTTGATCCGTCCGCCGTCAATCATCGGTCGAATGGCGTCTATCATGCCATATTCGTCGAACTCATAGAACCTTCCAGGCTGGGACGGGAAAACCAGCACCGGTTTTCCATACCATCCGTAAGCCTTTAATTCCATATCCTGCCCCAGGCTTGGGCTAAACCATTTGTGGTATTCTACGCGGGTGGTCGTTTCCATACCAATCATTATATAGATTGAGTGAGACTTCCTTTATCTGTTGATCAGGCTTTATGATATCTTGAAATTGTCGTTTTGCAAAGACGGGGCATCTCTTCAGAAGAATTTCGAGAGGTGTATGATTGAATCTTTGATCTTTTGTTGTATAATTATGATGGATTACGACGGATTATGAGCGATAGAAGGACGGCATGACGTGATCAAACTATCTGCCGTGGAACGTCAGCAAAAGATAGCCGAACAAATCGAACGACAGAGGCGCATTACGATAGATGAAATATGCACTCACTTTAGGGTGAGTCAAGCGACTGCGCGCCGCGATCTTGAGACACTGGCTGATCAGGGGCGTATCCAGCGGGTGCATGGGGGCGCTATCTATACCCAAGTCACTTCACCCGAATCGCCGGTGATTCAGCGGCGTTCTGAACAGACAGAAGAAAAGAAGCGGATCGGTGCTGTCGCGGCTGGTATGGTTCGAGACGGGGAATCCCTTTTCATTTCCAGCGGGACGACCTCCCTGGAGGTGGCCCTGCATTTGCGTGATCATAAGAATCTGACTGTTGTGACCAATTCACTGCTTGTTTTGGATGCTCTGGTGAATACGCCTGCAATCAATATGATCATGCTGGGCGGCATGCTCAGGTCAAGCGAAATGTCAGTGCTTGGTCATATCACCGAGCAGGCGATGGCAGAGCTGCGAGTGGACTGGGTTTTCCTTGGCATCCGCGCGATTCACGCGCAGCACGGTCTGACCAGCGAGTACCTTCCGGAGGTCATGACCGATCGCGCTATCTTGCGCATCGGACGCGAGATTGTCGTGGTTGCCGACCATACCAAACTGGGGATGGTTTCCACTGCTTACGTGGCACCGATCAGCGCCATTCATACACTGATCACGGACCGGGGCGCATCCGAGGAGCGTATTCAACCTTTTTTGCAACAGGGTATTCGCATACTATTGGCTTAACAGGAGGCTAGTCATGGCAGATCGTGGAGAATTTACATATCAGGAAATCCTGCGTCAACCGCAAGCTTGGGCTGACGCTTTGGAACGACTGGAGGCGCAGCGGAGAGCAATCATCGATTTTGTCCATTCCGGAGGGTATGACCAGGTAATATTTACCGGCTGTGGGTCACCTTTCTTCCTTGCGCGGGCCTTAAAGCCATATTTTCAGCAAGTGACAGGTGTTCCGGCTGAAGCAGTTCCTGCCTCAGAAATCTTCCTTTACCCTCGCAGCACGCTTCCGTCGCGAGGAAAACCGTTGTTGGTGGCGCTCTCACGCTCTGGAGAGACTTCGGAAGTGCTCAAGGCAGTCGAAACCTTCAAGAGTCGATTTGGCGAGCACGTGATTGCTTTGAGCCCCTATGCGGACCGTCCGCTCAATCAGGTGACCACCCTGAGCCTGACCGCGCCACTCGGTCAGGAGGTCAGTATCGCGCAGACCGTGGCGTTTACCTGCATGCAGGTGCTGGGACAGGGCTTCAGCCACCTGTTCGCCGGTCAATCATTGGATGGTTTCGCGTCATTGGTTCAGGCGGGCAAAAGCTTGCTGGAACGCTACGGGCAGGCTGCACAGGAGATCGGCGGGAACCTATCCATTGACCGGGTGTATTTCCTGGGTTCTGAGGCGCGTTACGGCTTGGCATGTGAGACCAACTTGAAGATGAAAGAAATGAGCCTGACCCATGCAGAAGCCTTTCACTTCATGGAATTTCGCCACGGACCCAAAGCCATGATAACCCGCGAGGCATTGGTGGTTGGGATGATCTCCCGCGCTGCCCGCGCTGAGGAAACCCGGGTGCTGCAAGATATGAAGCAATTAGGCGGCAATATCCTGGTGTTGGGCAACCAGTTGGCGCAGGGCATTGGCGATATCCTGTTTGATTTCCAGACTGATCTGGAAGAGGGGTATGATTTGCCGCTCTATCTGCCGCTGCTGCAATTGGTGGCTTATGCCCGCTCATTGCAAAAAGGGCTGGATCCTGACAATCCCACCAATCTGGACGCGGTGGTTTTTATCTAAAAATTATTTAAGGAGAGTTGATATGAAGGAACGCATCGTTTTGATCGGCGCGGGAAGCGCCATGTTCACCCTCGGCCTGGTTGCCGATCTTCTTTTCCGCGGCGAAGAGACCGAAATCGCATTGGTGGATACCAACCCCGAAGCGCTGGAAGTGGCTGAACGACTGACCCACAAGATGATCACCGCGCGTAAAGCGCCCTTCACCCTGGCGGCTTCGGTCGACCGGCGTAAGGTGCTCAAAGATGCCAGTGTGGTCATTTGCACCATCGGTGTTGGCAGCCGCCGCGCCTGGGAGCAGGATGTTTTCATCCCGCGCAAGTACGGTATTTACATGCCGGTTGGCGATACGGCCGGACCGGGTGGATCGTCTCGCGCGCTGCGCATGATTCCGCCGATGGTGGACATCGCCAGGGATGTGCTGGATCTGGCGCCGCAAGCTCTGTTTTTTAACTATGGAAATCCGATGGCGCCAGTGTGCCGCGCGGTGCGCAAGGCCACCGGGGCGAACATGGTCGGTTTGTGCCACGGTGTCAATCACATCGCGCAATACCTGGCGAATCATCTGAATGTGCCCGTATCTGATCTGCAATACACCGCGGTGGGGATTAATCACCTGACCTGGTTTACGCAGGTGCGGGTGAAAGGCAAGGACGCCATGCCGCGCCTGCACACGATTGCCGATCAGATTATCAGCAAAGCTCCGCGGGCGGATGCGCCGTATGACCCGGTTGAAGCTGAAAAATACAAAGAAGCCTTTGGCACCAAGCTCGGCGATCCGTTTGCCTGGCATCTTTTCAAATTGTTCAACGCTTTTCCGGCAGTGGTGGACCGCCATATCGTAGAATTTTTCCCGCATTTATTCCGTGATGGACAGTATTACGGACAGAAGCTGGGAATTGAAGCATTCAGTTTCGAGGGAACGATTGCGGCGGGCGATAAAATATATGATGACATGGCCGCCGAAGCCCGCAGCCCTCACCCGCTTCCGGCAGACTATTTTGAGCGTCTGAGTGGTGAGCATGAACAGGTGGTCGAGATCATCGACTCGATTCGCCAGGAGACCCGCAAGGTTTACTCTGCCAACCTGCCTAACACAGGTCAGGTGCCCAATCTGCCCGCAGATGTGATCGTTGAAGGACCGGCGGTGGCGGACGGAGAGGGTTTGCGGGCGATTGTTCAACCGCCGCTGCCTTCAGCAATTGCCGGCAGCCTGGCGACGCGTTTTCTGTGGGCTGAAACGATTGTTGAAGCCGCATTGGAAGGCAGCCGGGAGAAATTCATCCAAGCATTGATTCTGGACGGCTACGTGAGATCGCCAGAGCAGGCTGCTGCGTTGGCAGATGAGCTGCTGGCTGCCCAGGAGGAATACCTGCCCCAGTTCAAGTAGTCGGCTCGATTCTCCAATTTTCTTAAGCAGATGGGCGCTCTCGACAGTGCCCATCTGTTATAATTTTTGCCGCGTGGGCATATTGGTTGGGAAGGTGGTGCATGACGCAAAAAGTATTTGTCAGCGGCTGCTTTGATTTACTCCACAGTGGACACATCGAGTTTTTTCAAGAAGCTGCCAGCTACGGCGACCTGTATGTGGCCATCGGCTCAGATCGCACGGTTTTTGACCTCAAAGGACGCGAGCCGATTAATACCGAAGATGAGCGTCTGTTCATGGTTGGGTCAGTTTCCTGTGTTAAACATGCTTTCATCTCCCGGGGTTCGGGCATCCTTGATTTTATCAGCGAGCTGAAAGAAATCCAACCGGATTTATTCATTGTCAATGAAGACGGCAATGTCCCGGCCAAGCGCGAGCTTTGCCAGCTTCTGGGGATTGAGTATCTCGTGTTGAAGCGCAAACCGCATCATGGGCTGGCTGCCCGCTCCACCACCGCCCTGCGCGGAATGAACTTGATCCCTTACCGCATTGATCTGGCTGGCGGCTGGCTGGACCAGCCTTACGTATCCAGACATTATCCCGGCTCGGTGATCACCGTGTCCATTGAACCGACGATTGAATTCAATGAGCGCAGCGGCATGGCTTCCAGCACGCGTCGTAAAGCGATTGACCTGTGGGGCAGCCGCCTGCCGGTATCGCAAGAGGAAAAACTGGCCAAGGTCCTGTTTTGTTATGACAATCCGCCCGGAACGGAGGAAATATCCGGCTCGCAGGACGCGATTGGGATTGTGTTTCCTGGGGTGAATAAGTCGTACTATGAAGGGCAGTACTGGCCTTCCAAGATCGATATTTGCCGCGATGAGGATGTTTTGGACTTTATCCAGAAATCCCTCTATCTCATCCCGCTGGGGCCGCGGGCTTCTGATTTCAGTGTGCTGAGCAACACTCGCATCACCCGAGCCCGCGCCCGAGCGCTGGCTGAAGCCGCCGAATCCTGCTGGCAGGCGATCCTCCATAAGGACGTGGAGAAATTTGGGCATTTCTTCCGCAAATCTTTCGAAGGCCAGATCGCCATGTTCCCCAACATGGTCAACGATTCGATCTTTCGCTTAATGGACCAGTATCGCCACCGCGCACTGGGGTGGAAATTATCAGGGGCGGGCGGCGGCGGTTATTTGATCTTCGTCTGCGACCAACCTTTGGAAGATGCAATCACCATCGTCGTGCGCCGGCCAGACGATTAACCCGCTCTTAACATCGCACCACTTTACAATCGCTTAATAATTTGCTCAGAAGACCGCTGGCAGCATTGTTTCAGGACTAAACGTATGTATAATGTAGGCGTAAGCATCTCCGCATATATTGGTGGAAAGGACCGCACTGCATGCCTACAATCGCTGATTTTTCTGACAGCCCCAAGTATTCAATCAAGACCGTTTGCAATCAGACAGGCATACGAGCGGTGACGTTGCGCGCCTGGGAACGGCGGCATGAGGTGTTGAGCCCCTTCCGCTCGGATAATCGGTATCGCCTGTATTCTGATCGCGACATCGCCATTTTACGCTGGATTAAGCATCGTGTGGATAGCGGTATCTCGATCAGCCGCGCGGTTCAAGAATTGCGTAATCTGGAAAACAAGGGCATTTTTCCTGAGGCCGTTCCTTCACTGACCATACCCGTTGAACAAAAAAGTACGCCTTCGCACACACCCGCTGAGCTGGCCAGGATGCTGCACGATGCATTGGTCAAACATAACGAGAGCCTGGCCGGTGAAATTTTCCATGAAATGCACGCTTCGTATGATATCCTGACCGTTATCACCCAGATTATTCTCCCCTGTTTAGTGGCGATAGGCGAGGATTGGTATAACGGCAAAATCCGCATCACCACCGAGCATTTCGCCAGCGCGTATATCCGCGGCCGCCTGCTGACTGTTTTCCAATCTTATCCCACCCGCCGCGCGGCCTCTTATGTGATGGTCGGATGCGCTCCCACAGAACAGCATGAAATCGGTGCGTTGATGGTGGCTGTACTCCTGCGCCACAAGGGGATGCGAGTGGAATTCCTTGGCCCGGATATCCCCATCGAGGACATGGTGGATTATGCCAGTGATGAGAAGCCGCGACTAATCATCTTGACGGCCTCCATGGAACCTGCCGCCCTGGAGATGGCTTCAGCCCAGTCGCAGTTGGGCAAACTGATGAATGCGCCGCTTTTCGCGTACGGTGGCGCAGCTTTCGTCCACAAGCCTTCCCTGCGGTCAAAAATCCCCGGTATATACCTGGGCGATACGCTTGAGGAGGCGATGGAAAACACCTCGAAGTTATTCGAGAAAGCCCCTCAGACTGCGCGGAAATGAGGTTATACTCTCCGTCAATTGATCTATTACATGGAAACCTGACCTTTCCGGTATACCTGCCGGATGCCACCTATGGTGTGGTGCGGGCGGTGGATGCGGAGGATCTCAAAGATTGCGAAGTGGGAGGGTTGGTGATGAACACCTTCCACCTGATGCAGCGTCCCGGCAGCAGCACCATCCAGGCTCTGGGGGGGCTGCATCAAATGAGCGGATGGGATGGTCCCATATTCACTGATTCGGGCGGCTTCCAGGCCTATTCGCTCATCCGCCAGAATCCGCGGTTGGGCAGCCTTTCCGAGCGCGGGCTGTCTTTTCATCCGGAGGGCGCAGCGCGCAAGTTCCAATTGACTCCTCAGAAGAGTGTGCAATTGCAGGTCAGTTATGGCGCTGATGTGGTGATATGTCTGGATGACTGCACCCATGCCGATGCCGGGCGGCTCGAGCAGGAGGTTTCGGTGCGGCGCACCATTCTGTGGGCCAAAGCTTGTAAGGCAGAGTTTTTGCGCTTGATGGCGCAGAAAAAGCTGGAGGCAGCCCGGCAGCCCAAATTGTTCGCTGTGGTTCAGGGCGGAAGAGAACTGGATCTGCGCCGGGAGTGCGCTGAGGCACTGTTGGAAATTGGGTTTGATGGGTTTGGCTTTGGTGGTTGGCCGTTGGATGGCTCTGGCAACCTGCTGACGGATGTCCTGGCCTTCACCCGCGAGGTAATCCCGCCCCGCTTTCCGTTGCATGCGCTGGGTGTGGGACACCCGCTCAATGTTGCCGCAGCCTACCGGTTGGGCTACGGCATTTTCGACAGCGCCATGCCTACCCGCGATGCCCGCCATGGCCGGTTATACGCCTTTCGCCGACCGCTTTCCGAGGCGGACGATTGGCTGGAATATCGCTATATCAACGATGAGCGCCATGTCAAAGCTGCACTGCCCGTAGATGAGGGCTGCGACTGCCTCGCTTGCCGCCGATATTCGCTGGGTTACCTTCATCACCTTTTTAAGATGAACGACAGCCTGTATATGCGCCTGGCCACGCTGCACAACCTGCGTTTCATGATCCGCTTGACGGCTCAATTGCGCGAGGGGTCTGGGTGAATACGTCCTTGCAACTGGATGAACTGGTGGCTGCCGTTCAAGCTGGCGGGAAGTATACGGATATCTGTCCTGAACTGGTGCGTTGGATCGGTCAGCGCGAGCTGTCCAAAGGGCGAACATCCAAAGAAGCGGTCAAAGCCACACGCGCCCGCCTGCACCAGGTGGGCGGAGCATACCTTGACCAGATTCCAGCATATTCACACTGGCGAAGAGAGCTTGCGTCTCTGCCGCGCGACCTTGCCCAGCCTGAGCTGCGCGCTTTCTGCCAGGCCAGGATGGCGGAGCATGCTTCCACGCGCGAGCGCCTGTCATTTATTGACACTTTCTACACGCGCATTTTGGGTCCGCTTGCTCCGATCGAGTCGATCCTGGATTTGGCCTGCGGGCTGAACCCACTGGCGCTGCCCTGGATGCTGCTGTCTGCCGAAACCGAATATCAGGCCTGTGATATATTTCAGGGTATGGTGACCTTTATTCACGATTTTCTCTTGCATACCGGCATGCGGGGCGAGGCGCAGGTGTGCAATCTGGTGGAAGCCATTCCTCAGCGTCCCGTTCATGTTGCGCTGCTGCTCAAGTTGATCCCCTGCCTGGAGCACCTCGATAAATCCATCGGCAGGCGCCTGCTGGAAACCGTACCCGCCCGACACCTGGTGGTATCTTTCCCCTCGCGATCGTTGGGCGGGCGCAACGTGGGCATGGCTGACACCTACAGCGGTCATTTTGCCGACCTGACCAGTGGAAAATCCTGGCAGGTGCAACGCTTCGATTTCCCCAATGAGATAGTCTTTGTGCTGTCGAAATGAAATCCGCCCGTGCTGCCGATCCATCGCCTGTTGAGCTGGAAGTTGTGGTGGGTGACATTCTGGCCTCGCGCAAATACCGCGATCTGGGTATTCCCGCCGACACGGTGCGTGACCTGCTTCAGCAGCAACTGAGCCGCGCTGCGAGCCTCAAAGAAGCTGTCAAGGAAGCCAAGCGCCGTTTACACAATGTGGTGGCAACTTACTTGGGCGATGCGCATTATCCGGCGGCAATCGAGCGTCTGCGGCAAGCTGCGACCAGCCCCGATTTGTTCCGCACTGCCTGCGCAGATGTACTGGCATCGCATGCCTCCACGCGCGAGCGATTGGCTATCATGGATGAATTCTACCCACGGCTTTGGGCGGTCTCCGGCAAGCCAAAAATTTTACTCGATCTGGCCTGCGGGTTGAACCCGATTTCCTATCCCTGGATGGGCCTGGATGCATCTTGCAGTTATCATGTTTATGATCTCAACCTTCCGCGCATCCAGTTTATTAACCAATTTTTTGGGCTGCTCGGTCTGCCGCAAAACGCGATTGCCGCCGACATCCTGCTCCAGCCTCCGTTTATCGCCAGCGATGTGGCATTATTTTTTAAAGAGGCGCACCGTTTTGAGCAGCGCCAGCACGGTTGCAACCTGCCTTTTTGGAAAGCCATCCAAACTCGATGGCTGTTGGTCTCGCTGCCCGTTAGCAGCTTGAGCGGGCGTCATTCATTAATCGAACAGCACCGCCGCCTGGTTTACGGCGCGCTGGAGGCGGAGTCCTGGCAGGTCAGCGAAGTGCTTTTCTCCAATGAGTTGGTGTTTTGCATCGACAAGGGGGCGGGGTAATATGGCGCGCCGTAAACCCCGACCAGCCGTTGCATCCGCCAACGAACAGGTGCGCCAGAGTCTGGAGCGCTACCGATGGCTGTTAAGCCCCGAGGATCTGGCGCGGCTGCTGGATGAGCTGGACCGTCCCCTGCTGCCCGGGCTGCGCGCCAACCCGCTGAAGGTGGAACCACAGACAGCCATCGAGAATTGGGCAATCCAGTATGGCTGGAAGGTCAGGAGAGTGCCGTTTTGCAGGTACGGCTGGCAGATTATGGAATCCAGTACGCCGCCCTCACAAACCATCGAACACCGCCTGGGTGATTATTACCTGCAAGATGCAGCCTCCATGCTGCCAGTGGAGCTGTTTGACTTTCCGGACTTCTGCGAAAAAGGGGAGCCAATGCTGGCGCTCGATTTGGCTGCCTCTCCCGGAGGCAAGTCCACCCATTTGAATGCGCGGATGGACGACCGCGGTTTGCTGATCGCCAATGACGCCAGCCGCAGCCGCATCACCGCCTTGCGCCTGGTTTTACAAACCTGGGGCGCGTCCAACAGCGCAGTGACGCATTTTCCCGGAGAGCGCTTTGGTGGCTGGTACCCTGAGGTTTTTGACCGTGTGCTGCTGGATGCGCCCTGCAGCATGCAGGGCTTGCGCACCTCTCCTTCTCATCCGCTGCGTCCCATCTCTGCGCGGGAGCAGCAAGCGCTGGCTGAGCGGCAGCGGAAACTGCTGGAATCCGCTTTCCAGGCATTGAAAACTGGCGGGCAACTAGTCTATTCCACCTGTACCCTGGAGCCGCAGGAAGATGAAGCGGTGGTTGATTGGCTGGCGCGCAGGTACCCGGGTGCGGTGCAGGTCGATGACCTCTCGGCGCGTCTGCCCCAGGCGGCTCCCGGACTTTCGGCTTTCGGCAGTGAGGTATTTTTG
Organism: uncultured Anaerolineaceae bacterium; assembly: GCA_964496705.1. GTDB lineage: Bacteria > Chloroflexota > Anaerolineae > Anaerolineales > Anaerolineaceae > CAZCBJ01. The sequence continues at coordinate 11,434 of CAZCBJ010000082.1, forward strand.
CCCGCTGTGCAGCTTTCTGCGCGCATCTGGCCGCATATTTACGGCACAGCCGGTTTTTTTGCTGCGCGGATCAGCAAAGCGGAATCTGTCCCTATGACACCACAATCCCCTCCCGCGCGCCCGTTCGAGCGATCTCTATTCATGCGCTTATCCTCAAAACGCTGTGCGCAACTGGCTGAGTTTTTCGCTTCAGGCTATGGCTTTGACCTGAGGGCGGAATTGGGAAGGCAGGGTCTGGAACTTTATCAGCGCGACACATGGGTGTATGCGCTGCCGTTGGCCTACCTGTCCCGTCTGGCAGACCTGCCCTGCGAGTCCCTCGGTCTGCCGGTGGGTGAAGATGGTCCGGAGGGATTTGTCATCTCGCATGATTGGACTTCCCGATTTGGGCGAAAATTTTCTGGTGGAAAGGCAGTCATACCCGACGAGGAGGTCAACGCCTGGCTTCGCGGTGAAGATATTCAGCATCTGCTTGCAGATTGCCAACCAGGCGAGGTGGTGATCCTGTTTGATGCGGGCGGCCGACTGCTGGGGCGCGGCAAGGTGCAAGCGCAGCGAATTAAAAATTTGCTGCCCCGCAGGCTGGTCATCCAATAAAAAACCATCCCGCGGGTGCGATCCTGCGGGATGGTTCTAATTTATGACCAGATTTACAAACCGGCAGCAGCGCGCAACTCTGCCGCCTTGTTGGTGCGTTCCCAGGTCAAATCCAGGTCATCGCGCCCAAAGTGACCGTAGGCAGCCGTCTTGCGGTAAATGGGACGACGCAAATCCAGGTCGCGGATGATCGCGCCAGGGCGCAGGTCGAAGATTTCGGATACCAGACTGGCGATTTTTTCATCGTCAATCAACCCGGTGCCAAAGGTTTCCACATTGATGCTCAAAGGATGCGCCACCCCGATGGCATACGCCACCTGGATTTCGCAGCGTTCGGCGAGGCCGGCTGCGACGACGTTCTTTGCCACCCAGCGGGCGGCATACGCGCCGGAGCGGTCCACCTTGGTGGGATCCTTCCCGCTGAATGCGCCACCGCCGTGGCGGCCCATCCCCCCATAGGTGTCCACGATGATCTTGCGCCCGGTGACGCCTGCGTCGCCCATCGGACCGCCGATGACAAACCTTCCGGTGGGATTGATGAACACTTTGACCTGATCATCCAGCATTTCATCCGGGATGGTGGTCTTGATGACATGCTCGAAGATACCCTCGGTAATTTCTGCATGCGAAATATCCGGCGAATGTTGGGTGCTGACCAGGACGGTATCCACGCGCACCGGCTTGCCGAATTGATATTGCACGGTCACCTGGGTCTTGCCGTCCGGGCGCAGCCAATCCACTAAACCGCTCTTGCGCACCTCGGCCATCTTGCGCGCCATTTTATGTGCCAGGTAGATGGGGGTGGGCATCAGGGTGTGGGTTTCATTGCAGGCAAAGCCGAACATCATGCCCTGGTCGCCGGCGCCAATGGCTTCAATCTGGGCATCGGTCATCTCGCCAGCCTTGGCTTCCAATGCTTTGTCCACGCCCATGGCGATGTCGCCCGACTGGGCGCAAATGGCTGAGATCACCGCGCAGGTGTTCCCGTCGAAGCCTTTGTCGGTGTCGTCGTAGCCGATGCCTCTGACCACATCGCGCACCAGGGTGTCGAAGTTGACGAAGGCGCGGGTGGTAATTTCGCCCAGCACCATCACAAAGCCGGTTTTGGTGGCGGTTTCACACGCCACGCGTGAATAGGGATCCTGCTCCAGGCAGGCATCCAGCACCGCGTCGCTGACCTGGTCGCATAGTTTATCCGGGTGACCTTCGGTCACCGATTCTGAGGTGAACAGGTAATGCGGTGACTTCATAAAAGTGGTTGTCATGGAATTTCCTCCAAAAGGATGTGATGTTGCAATGAAATTGCCCCTGCGGAAAACGCGAGGGGCAAGCAGATTCACTTCTTCACCCTCTCATCTTCCAGTGTCTCCGTCTGACGGAATTGGCACCTTAGAAATGTTCTCGTCCATTTCCAGGTTGTCGAGGTTTCATAGGGCCGGTCCCTCCACCTCTCTGGATAAGAGTTCCGTATGGGTTATTTCATTGTCGCCACGATATTATCACAGGATGAACAGGGTGTCAAAGGTTCAATGAGCATGGATGGCCAGCAGGGTGATATCGTCATAACGTTGATTCACGGGTTGAAATCGGTTGAGTTCATTTTGGATGTACTCACACAGCGCGTGGGCAGAAGTGAACCTGGCAGATTGCACGGCCATGCGCAAACCTTCAGTCCCAAATTGTTCGCCGCCCGCGTTCAATGCGTCTTTCACCCCATCGGTGAACATCAATACGGTATCTCCCGGGGCAAGCTGGATGGTTTGAATATCAATGTGAGGATCCGGCACCAAACCAAGGGGTTGACCGTGAGCGTAATGACCGTTGGAAATTTGACCGCTGGCGGTCAAGTGCAGCGGCACCTCATGTCCGGCACGGGCATAGGTGAACATGCGTTGATCGGGTTGCAGAATGCCGTACACCGCAGTGGCGAACATATTGTCCAGTTTCATCTCCATCAACGTCTGGTTGACCCGCCGCAGGCATTTTTCCGGCGAGCCTGTACGAGTGGACTCCGCGTGGATCAGGCCGTGGGTGGTGGCCATCATCAGAGCGGCTGGCACCCCTTTGTCGGTCACATCACCAATCACTATTCCCAGGCGGCCTTTGCTCAAGGGAATAAAATCGTACATGTCGCCCCCGACCGCTTTTGCCGGCAACATGCGAGCGTCAAAATCGAATCCCGCCAGGCTGGGCATGCTCTCGGGGAGCAACTTGTGTTGAATCTGGCGAGCCAGCAGTAATTCCTTTTCCATACGCTCTTTTTCGAGCAATTGGGTGTGAGCATTTTGTAGCTCCGCATATGCCAGCGCCAAATTGTGATTCTTCTCGCTCAATTCTCTGACGGTTCGGTTTTCGATGGCAGTGAGGCGCAGTCCCAGTTCGCGCAGCATGTGGAAGGCCAGTTCTGGCCGCTGGCGAAGCAGATCCTCAAAATCCTGGCGCGCCAGCGTTACAACCCGAACTGCCTCCAAAGCGCGCACACTCGCCGTGCATTTCCTGGATGGATCCAAAAGGCTGATCTCGCCAAAAAAATCATCTATCTGCATGGTGCGGATGCGCAATTCATCTGCAGAGCCGAGAGATTTGAAAATTTCCACGCGGCCGTGGATGATCAGGTAGAAACGATCGCCAAACTCACCTTCCCGGTAAATCACCTCTCCCGCCTGATACTCCGCGCAGGTCATGATCTGTGCCAGGTCAGCCAGGGCTTGGAGGGAGAGGCTGGAAAAGATGGAAAGGTTTTTTATTTCTGTAATGCTGGTGCATTGGTTGACGGGGGTTTGAAACATGGTTTGCCCTTCCTGGGGTAGAAAAACAGACGGGCGTTAATGTGCTGATAAATTATGAGTAATATTATCTATTATATCCCATTATAACACATCTGTCAAGACAATTTTTATGAAATTGATTATTCATCGGTTGTGAATCAACCGCCTGCGGATATAATACGAGTAAATCTGCTGGGAGGAGTTGCCATGAAAGCGCCAAAAAATTACCTGATTGACATGGACGGAGTTTTGATCAGCGGGAATACCTTGATTCCTGGCGCAGACAGCTTCATCGCCCGCCTGCAAGAGCGAAGAGCCAAATTCTTGGTGTTGACCAACAATTCACGCTACACGCAACGCGACCTGGCGCATAAATTAAATAATATCGGGCTTCCCATCCTACCGGAATCCATTTTCACCTCGGCGCTGGCCACTGCCAAGTTCGTTGACCGCCAGAAGCCGGATGGAACCGCTTTTGTCATCGGTGATACTGGCCTCACCTCAGCACTGCACGATGTCGGGTACATTCTTACCGAACGCGATCCGGACTACGTCATCCTGGGCGAGGCTGACCACTACGGCCTGGAAAATCTCACCAAGGCTATCCGCCTGATCATGAACGGATCGCGTTTCATCGCCACCAATCCTGATGTGAACGGTCCCAGTGAGAAAGGGATTGTGCCGGGTTGCGGGGCGGTGGCGGCGATGATCGAAAAGGCAAGCGGCATTGCGCCATTTTATGTCGGGAAACCCAATCCGCTGATGATGCGCTCGGCGATCAATGCCCTTGGGGTTCACTCTGAAGACACGGTCATGGTGGGTGACCGCATGGACACGGATGTGGTGTCAGGGGTTGAAACGGGGATGGAAACCATCCTGGTCCTATCCGGCGTAACCCGGCGCGAACAGATCGGCAAATTCCCTTATGTGCCCAGCGAAATTTATGATTCAGTTGCCGATATAA
>CAZCBJ010000083.1:0-15696 GCA_964496705.1 uncultured Anaerolineaceae bacterium
GCAGCGTGAGGTGGAGTTCTGGCCGCAGGAGAAAGTGGATGAGATGGTGGCTTCGGTTGGTTGGGAGGTGTACCAGGCAGATCACGCCCGGGCCTGTGCGCGCAGCGCAGTGGAGGAGACCGGCATGGGTGTGTATGAAGACAAAGTGCTCAAACACCAAAAGAAAACCCTCGGCACATTGCGCGACCTGCACGGTCTGCGCACGGTGGGAGTGATCGAGGAGAATCGCGAAAAGGGTCTGATCAAGGTGGCCAAGCCGGTGGGCGTGGTGGGGGCGTTGACCCCGGTGACCAACGCATCCTCAACCATCACGGTCAACGGGCTGGCGATTTTGAAATGCCGCAACGCGGTCATCTTTGCGCCGCACCCCTCGGCCAAACGCACCTGTCAGCTCACCTGCGATTTCATGCGCGCCGGGCTGCGCAGGGTGGGTGCGCCGGAAGACCTGGTGCTCAACCTGACCGAGCCTTCCATCGAATTAACGCAGGCCTTGATGATAGAGGTGGACTTGATTGTCGCAACCGGCGGCAGCGCAATGGTCAAGGCAGCTTACTCCAGCGGAACGCCTTCGTATGGGGTGGGAGCGGGAAACTCGGTGACGGTGGTGGATGAGACCGCTGACCTGGACGACGCAGCCAGGAAGATCTTCCTGAGCAAGACTTTTGACAACGCCACTTCCTGCTCATCGGAAAATTCAGCCGTTATCCTGGCTGAGGTGTTTGACGGGATGCTGTCGCGCTTTCAATCGCACGGCGGATACCTGTGCAGCGCCGCAGAAAAAGCGCTCCTGCGCGAGGCGATGTGGCCGGACGGGGTGCACCTGAACCGCAAGGTGGCCGGTCAGCCGGCGCGCAAGATCGCCCAGATGGCCGGACTGGCTGTGCCGGAAACCACCACCTTCCTGATAGTGCTGGGCGAGGTGATTGGTGCGCAGGATCCCTTCGCGGGCGAGAAGATTTCGCCGGTGCTGACCCTATGGAAAGTGAAAAATTTTGATGAGGCCGTGGAAACCGTTCAGGCATTGACCTCCTTCGCCGGGTTGGGCCATTCGTGCGGATTGCACACTACCCGCCATGAGCGCATTTTGGCGCTGGGCGAACGGGCGCGGGTCAGCCGGATGATGGTTCGCCAACCGCAGTGTTATGCCAACAGCGGCAACTATGACAACGGCATGCCTTTTTCCTTGACGCTGGGCTGCGGCACCTGGGGTGGTAACATCACCAGCGAGAACATCCACTGGAAGCATTTTCTCAACATCACCTGGATATCGGTGCCGATTGATCCGCTGGTGCCGGATGAACAGCTCATCTTCGGCACACACTGGGAAAAATTTGGAAAGTAGCCCTGGAAAGCAAATTCGGTCGGTCCTCACCGACCGAATTTGCTATATAATATACCTGTTTACCTCAAGCTTTTATTCAGAACGATACTTCTCCATCATAGGAATCAAACCTTCGAGGTGTAATGGGTAGCAAACGGTTTCGGGAAGACCTCTTCTTTGGTCTGTTGTTTTTCACATTTTATCTATTGCTGGGCATCTATCTTTGCCTGGAACGCAATTACCTGCCGTACGATGCGCTGGGGCGCCTGGTCAGCGCATGGCTGGTGCTGAATGGCACCGAGATGAAATTGGCGTCGATCGGTTTTGTCTGGCCGCCCATTCCGACATTGTTGGTGATACCGTTCACCGCCATCCCAGCCCTGGTCACCTCATGGGTGGCGATGGTGATAGTGTCGGCTCTGTTTATGGCGCTGGCGGGGGTGATGGTGGGGCAGATTGCGACGCTTTGCGGGATCGGAAATGGTTACCGGCGGGTGATCATGACCCTTTTCACGGTCAACCCGTTGATGATCGCATTTGGCGCCAATGGGATGAGCGAGGCGATCCTGATCGCCTGCCTGACGCTGGCCTGCTATTATCTGATCCGCTTCTGGCGCTCGGACCGCAATACGGATTTGATCTTCACCGCAGGTTTTTTTGGTCTGCTGCCCCTGATCCGCTACGAATTTGCCGTGCTGTCGGCGTGGAGCGGGGTGCTGATGGTTTTTCTCGCCTGGCGCAATGCGCATAAATTCAGTGTGGAGGAATTTCGTAATTACCTGGAAGGCCGTTTGCTGGCCTATGCTTCATTGGCAGTGTACCCGTTGTTTTTATGGGCCATAGCTAACTGGTTCATCATGGGGAATCCGCTGTATTTCCTGATCAATGACCGCAGCGCGGTGTCGCTGACAGAGATGCAGCTGTCTGCCTACACCACCCTGGTCACCACCCCCTTCATGTCGTTCCGGTTGGTGTTTGGTGTTTGGATTCTTATTTTTATACTGGGGGCGGCGGCATTTCTGGCGGTGTTTTTCAACGGCTTGCTGCTGCGCCGCTCCGGGTTCCTGTTGGGCATGAGCGGATTGTGGCTGATGATGCCGCTGGTCCAGATGATTTTGCTCATCCAGCGTTCCAACGTGCCGCTGCTGCGTTATTTCGTGATGAGCGTGCCGCTCGGGGTGGTGCTGGCATTGGTGGCGGCTGCGGATATGCTGGGCAGGATGAAGGGCCGGCGTTGGGCGCCGCATGTGGTGATGGGGGGCTTCATCCTCCTGTTCGTTTTATCCAATTTTGGCTCACTCAAACAGTTGAACGAGTACCCTTACCAGAATATGGAGCTGGACACCTGGCGGGCATTAACCACCAGTGAAAAGATTTCCAACGTCAATATTGAAGACGCGTATGCGGTGGGCAGGAGGCTGGTGGAGGTGATCCCGCCGGGTTCGCGGGTATTGATTGATACCTACCATTTCGGCTTTGCCATCGAGTTGGGCGCCGGGACGCACGACATCTTCTTGGATTTTACCGATCCAAATTACGATGCGGCTGTGAAAAACCCGCCCGCACACGTGGATTATGTGATTGTGCCGACCACGTATCAACGCGGTGCTCTTTATGTGATTAACATGGTGCACAAGAAATTACATTCAGAAGGGGCGACCTGGGCGGAACCCATGAACGTGCTGCCATCCACCTATCTGGAATGGAAGTTGTTCAAGGTCAAACGCTGAGCGAGATCGCTGCCCGGCTGCCATCCTTTGGGTTGGGAAATCTTGCATTGAAAATAAGCACGTTGAAGACCAAGATGCAAAACTGGCTGACTCCGCCAGTGATCCGGGTTCTGCGAGCGTTGTTGATTGTGCTGCTGCTGTTGCCGGTGCTGGCAGCCCTATACCGGCAATGGATGCAGGTGCGCGATATCCTCAGCCGGATGGAGTGGACGGGGTTGCTGTCCAGTCTGGGGGTGCTTATGCTGAGCCAGCCGCTGATGGGATTAATCTCCTGGCAGATTTTGCGCGGACTCAACCAGTTTTTCTCTTTTATCCGCATCAGCGCGTTATATTTCGTCTCTCAGGCGGCCAAGTATCTGCCCGGTGGAATATGGGCGTTCCCTGGCAGGGTGATTGCCTACCAATCGGAGGGGGTGGAAAAGCTGGCATCTTTTATCAGCCTGGTGCAGGAGGTGGGGGCGCTTTTCTTCGGCGCGGCTGCGGTGGGGGCGGTTGGGTTGGGGGTGGGACTGCGTATTCCGCCGTGGATGAGCGCAGCCATTCTGGCAGGCATCGGATTGGGGGCAGCCGGCATGTTGGTTGCTCAACTGCCAGTCACTTTCCGGCTAGCGGCGCGCTTGAAGCTGGTCAATCCGCAGCTGCCGGAGTTGATGGAGGCGCAGGGGTACTGCCTGAACTATCGTATGCTGCCGGCGGCTTTTCTGGTCAGCGTTGTGTTTTGGCTGCTGGTTGGGTGGGGATTCCGTTTTCTGGCCCTGGCGGTCGCGCCCGGCGCTGTGGTGATGAGTGTTCTGCAGGCTGCCGGTCTGTTTTCACTGGCCTGGTGCGCGGGGTTTGTGATTGTGATCGCGCCGTCTGGGATCGGGGTGCGCGAAACGGCGTTGGCTGCGCTGTTGAGCGGGTATATGACCCCGGCTGAAGCGCTGAGTGTCGCGCTAGTGGCGCGGCTGTGGTGGATGGCGGGTGAGTTCGGCTTTATCGGCCTGGCTCTGGTATGGCTTTCAGGCCGTCACAAAAGCCACAAGAACTGAGCCTTACTCGCTCACCCACACCCGAATCTGGTACGCAAAATAGGCCTGCTCGTCGCTCCTACCGCCCATGGGCGCATAGAGGTAAGGGTAAGGTGTGGCCTGGTCTGGAACCTGCATGGCGATTCGGTATTTGACCCATTGGTTCAGCGCCGCGCCTTGCGCAGCGCGGATGGTCAGACGGTAGGTTTGTTCACCGGCAAGAAAGGCGGATTCGGTTGCTTCGTACATCACATAAGACGATGCCTGGCAGGGCGCATTGCATCCGCGAATCTGAATCTGACTGCCAGCCGGATAAGACCGCCAATTGTCCTGGGGGTTGGCAGCGGTCACTTCCAGGCCGGGGGAGAGGCTGACGGTCAAGATCATCTGCCCGGCTGGCAGACCGCTGTTGGCAACGCTGAAAGTGATTTCCTGTTCCTCGCCAGGTTTCAGGGATATATCCTGGGCGCTGGCTTTCACCGAGATGGGAGATTTGAGAATGGTGAATGCGGGGATGTATTCGGAGCGATAGTAATTGACCATGTAAGATTTATCATAGGCATACAGGGCAGCCTCCAGGGGTTGGTCCACCTGGCTTTCGGGGACGGTCATGGTGAAGTTGATTTTATTGTCCCCCCGGCGCATCGGCTTGAGGCGCCTGTCTGCCGAGGGTATGCGGGTATGACTGTCGTAGATCAGCGTCTCGCCTGAGCGCAGCAGCAGGGTACCGACCACATTGGCAGCCTGGCCCCAGTTGGAAGCGCTCATGCGGATGTAAACATCTTCGCCAGGGTAGAAGCGCATCCGCCGCGACCCCCAGGCATCAAAGAATTCAACTTTTTTAAGAGAGATGTTGGGCAGCGGAAAATCAAGGTCAAAGATGCGCAGGATGGACATGGCGGGGTTGTTGGGGTCCAGGTCAAAGCTGAGCAAATTTTCCATCTCATGGCGCGGCAGAGCCCAGATGTCTGATCTGGCGGGGTTGGCAATTTCCTCGGACCGGTAAAAAGCGACCGCGGCTCGATAATTGGCCTGGACATATTTCTGCACATTTTCATCATCTGCGCCAATGCCAAAGGGATAGGCGAACACATCCACAGGCACGCCCGGCATGGCTGCCTGGATCATCCGGCGGGAATTAACAATTTGCTGCATTTTCAAGGTCTCGCCCATCTCGGTCAGAACGCGGTGGTTGAGGGTATGCGAACCCATCTCAAAGCCGCTGGCTGCCAGCTCGTTGAGCTGCGCCCAGCTCATGTAATTGATCACCAGTTCTTCGGCTTTCTCTCCGCTGGCTCTGACAAGCTCAGCTTTCAGACCGACATAGTTGCTGATGATGAAGAAGGTGGCGGTCATGTTGCGCGCTTTTAGCTCAGGCACAGCGTAGGTGTAAAGGTCCGCGCTGCAATCATCAAAGGTCAGGATCACCGGGCGGGGTGGGGGAACGGCTTTGCCTTCGCGGTAATCGAGGAAGTCCTTGAAGCTGACGGTTGTGTATCCATAGGCCTGCAGCAAATCCAACTGCCGTCGGAATTGCTCGAGCGAGACGTGCCATTTGCTTTTCGCGGTCAAATCCACTTTGTGGTAGCTGAGGATGGGAATGTCTATATCGATCGGCTCGCTCTGCGGCTGAGCTGCGGCCCGGGCAGGATGGGTACCCGGGATTACAGCGCTTAATAAAACAGTCATGAAGATCAGGAGAGGCGCGAAGAGTTTATTGGCTCTCATCTTGTGTTCCTTGGGTCCGGGATGAGGCTGCCTGTATCTGTCCAAGGTGCAGGCCGTGTTGGGTCTTTTCCCAGTAATGCGGCTGGGTGATCAACTGGAAAAAGCCTTTCCATGCGGCCACGCTGGCCAGCCCCCAGTAAATGGGGCTGAGCAGAGCGTGTTTGACCATGTCATAATAGCCGCGGCGCAGGGCGCCGGCAACATTCATGTAGGTGAAAGCAAAGTTCCCAATAAAAAGACAGAAAGCGCCGAAGAAATAGATGATCCCGGGGAAGATAATGTTGATGAAAGGGAATTGACGCCAGAACCACAGGGTGGTCATGATCCAGTAGATTGGGTTGAGCAGCACAGCCACAAAAGCCCCGCCCACGGTGAATTGGAAGCCCCAGAATCCTCTCCAGCCAGTTTCGCGCCACAGGCGTATTGGATGGCGCATGTGAACCAGCCAGGTTTGAATGTAGCCTTTGATCCAGCGCGAGCGCTGGCGGATCCAGTTGTAAATCTGGCTGTTGGCTTCCTCATAGGTGGTGCTGTCGATGATGGCGGTCTTATAACCGCGTTTGTAGAGGCGGATTCCCAAGTCTGCATCCTCGGTGACATTGTAGGGATCCCAAGCGCCTGCGTCAATCAGGGCCGCGGTGCGGAAATGATTCGAGGTTCCGCCCAGCGGGATGGGCGCGCCGCTGGCATCCAGCCCGGGCAGGAACAGGTCGAACCACATCGAATATTCGACGGTGAACCAGCGGGTCAGCAGGTTCTGACGCTGGTTGTAATAATTCAACTTGGATTGGATGCACACCACATCGGGTGAGACTTTGCCGAATGCAATGACAATTTTCTTTAACTGGTCGGGATCGGGCAGATCTTCGGCGTCGAAGATGACGATGTATTCGCCGCGAGCGTGGATCAGACCATAATTGCAGGCTTTGGGTTTGGTCTTGGGCTGACCGTATGGCACCACAATCCCATGGAAATGGGCGGGCGGATTCCAGTCATGGAAGGCCTGGATGGTTTCCTGATCGTCCTCTTCCATGAGGATCTTGATATCCAGTTTGCTTTTGGGGTAATCCAGCCGCTCGAGAGCGTTCAGCAAGCCCGGCAGCACATCCGCTTCGCGGTAGACGGGGATCAGGATGGTGTACACAGGCAGATCGGCGTCTTTCAGGCTGGCAACCTCTTCGGGGGTCACCTCAACCTCCAGGTTGCGAGAGAGAGCGCGGTAGATCAGGTAGAAGCGGTATGCCGAGAACACCAGATAGAATGTGGAAATAATCGCGTTGATCACGATCAGGTAATTCCAGGCGTCCACAAACAACCAGATGATGGAGATGAGCGCCAGAGCGATGAGGAAAATGATTTGACCGCGGCTCAGCACACGGAAGGCTGAATCCTCAGGCGAACGCTCGAGCAGCTCGGAGATGCTGCGGTCGAGAAAATCTTGCCGATATACCTGTTCGAGCGCCTCATCGAAGTCTTTTTCGGTGATCAGGATGAAGTCGGGCGTGCCGCCTAAATGTTCGCGGGCGAATTGCAGAGCCTGTTCATCATAGGGATCAACGATGGCTACGCTGACCTGCCCGGCGTGTTCCCGCACTGGCAGCAACCCGAAGCGGCGGGCGGTGTCAGGCTGGATGAGCCGCGCAGCTTGATGGTCAATGTCCAATTCAGCCAGGGGGTGGAAAGGAATGGCGGATTGCCGGGAAAGCTGTTCATAGAGCTGTTCCCAGGTGATAAGGCGCAGGCTGATCAATGCTCTGCCCAGGCGCACGCCGGTGCGCCGCGCGTAATCCAAAGCGCGGTTTAGTTCCGGGCGGGAGATGATTCCCTCCAGCAGTAAATGTGTGCCCAGATTGCGCCTGCCCAAATTGCGCTGGACGGCCTCATTCAATTCATGGCGCGTGACCATGACCGGGATGATCTTACGCTCAAGAGAGGCAGACAGTTCATCCAATGCAGGTTGGAAAAGGGGGTCAGCGAAGGCCACCACCACATCCCCGCCCTCAAAACGGACGGGCAGGGCCGAAAGGCGATCGGCAGTCTCGAAGGACACGAGTCGGGCGGCTTGCGGATCAACCGGGTCCTGGGTGATGGTGCGCCTGACCATTTGACCGATGGGATCCACCATCTCAACCTCCCGCTCGGTCAGTTGCAGGTCGAGGGTGTTGATATGGTGATGTTCGGCGGTGAATCGGGCGACTTCAATTTCCAGGCGCCCGCTGGCGCGGCAAACAGCCTGATCGAGCGGCACTTTTTCATCCTCGAAAATGGAAAGCGCGAGGGCTGCCGCAGCCTGGGTTAGAAAACCAGCGTCCAGCATGCGGGCGATGAAGATGTGTGCTTCCTGGCTGCGCAGCGAGTCAGATGTGGCTCCCACCAGCCGCTCGAGTACCGCGAGAACCACTTTGCGCGGGGCGATCAGCGGGATGACCTGCTTGCCGCTGACCTGCTGAATGGCGTGCAGACCGCGCACATCAAATGGATCAGCCACGGCCAGCCAGAGAGCATCTGCAGTCGTCCACAGTGGGATGATACGATGCTCGAGGAGCAAGGCGGCCGGCAGGCGGGTGATCAAATCTTCATCCAGCCGGGCATGGTCGAGCCGCAGGTTGGGGATGCCAGTCTGCAGCGAGAGCATCTCGGCCAGGTCAATGTCGTCCAGGTACCCGCTGTTCACCAATTGTTCGCCCAAGTAGCGTTCGCTGGCGGCAGCTTTTTGCAGCGCTTCCTGCAACTGATCCGGTGAGATCACCCCCAGCAAGCGCATCAAGCTGCCCAACAGCGGAACAGATGCCAGCGATTTTTGACCTTGCGGGCCGTACAGCTCGTTCTGACGGGCAGATACCTCGTCCTGATCCATCAATCGCGCCTGGACTTGTAGACCGGTGAGGCGGGCTGCCAACCGGCTCAGCGCAGGCTGCGGTTCGCTGACGCCCAGGGTCAAGACACCGCCGGAAATAGCGACCGGCACGATGTGAAGATGCCTGGCCAGGTGAGCGGGAAGTTGTTGCAAAATCTCATCCGGAAGCGCCTCTTTCATGCGCTCGCGGCCCGGCTGTTCATAGACCAGCCCATACGCCTGGGCTTTGGCTTCCAGCCATGATTCGCGGGTCACCAGCCCATTTTCGAGCAGAACGGCTGCCAGCGGTCTGCGGGTCTGGCGGGCTATGGATAAAGCCGTTTCCAGGTCAAAGCGCTGTAATCTGCTTTTTTTCACCAACCAGTCGGCAATCTTTGGCTCGTTGGGTTGTTCAACCTGTGGGGTATGCAGGTAGAGCCGACGAGATGCCCGCTCCCATTCGCTGCGCGAGCAGATGACCGGGATGATCGGAATGCCCATCTCATCAGCCAGCCTGGTCAATCGATTTTCATCCGGCAATTCGTAGAAACCGACCAACAGACTGCCCTGCAGCCAAGAGAGGGGCAGGATTTTTTCAGCCTGAACCGTTTCCCATGGGATGAACATGGATATATCCGCCTGGAGCGACAGGCCGCCGAGGCGCAAGTGCGGCAGATAACCGGTGAGGGCGGTCACTTCGGCCAGCGCTTGATCGTCAGCCATTTGCAGCCGGTGGCAAATTTGGATGGCCGTTTCACTCGTCTGGCTGGATACCTCTCGCAGGGTGTTCAGCCCGGCTAAATCCAGATAGCCCAGTCGGTAAAGCAGATCGGCTGGATCGGGCAGTGGATGCTGGCGCGCCGGGTGATGATAAAGCTGGTCAATCGCTGAATGGATTGCAGTATATCCGGCATGATATACACGCAGTTGGTGCCGGCAGAGGCGGGCAGCTTCGCGGGTCTGCGCGCGGTCATAAGGATCGGCACAGGCGACAACCAGCTCGTCTGCTTCGACCCACAGTGGAGCCATGCAGTATTTGCGCGCGATATCCTCCGACATGATGCGGGTGACATAAGCGCCGGGATTTAGCTGGGGTAAACGGATGTGTGCTGAGGCGTCTGCTGCCATCATGAGCCATCTTCCTCCGATGCCTTGGGTTCGGTTTCAGCGGCTTTTTGCTTTTGTCTGGCAGCTTCCTGACGGCGTTTCAACGTGACGAAAATTCCTAGATCCGAAATCATGTAGATCACCGTGACCAGCCCGATCAGCAGGATGGGAAAGGTGAAATATCCCATGAAGATGCTTAAGAATAAAACGATCCACAGCACCAGGATGGCAATCACACGGACGATGATGACCACGCTGATCCAGGGGTCTATGCTGGCGGGTTGTTGGTTATTGGACACCGGTCACCTCTTCAAGAGATGCGACTGCCGTTACTGCTGAACAGATCAAGGTTGCTTGACGGCGCTGTTAATCTGTGAATAAAAAACAATCGGCCTGGCGGTGGAACGCGAGAGCTGCAGGGCAACTTCGGCTGCCTGCAAGAGATCGCTCTCCGAGACGCCGTCCTCAGGAAAATGGGAGACGCCGATGCTCAACGAAAGCCTGGATTTAGTGGAAGCAAGGTTGAGGATGCGGCTGATGACCACCATTGCTCCTTCGGGTGTGGTTTCAGGTAGAATGGCGCCGATCCTTTCGCCGCCAAAGGCAATATCAATGGAGCGCAGGCAGGTGACCAATACTTCAGCGACCTGTTTCCGCGCGCTGTCCAATCCGGCCTGTCCCAATTCTTCCTGGATTTGCTTGGCATTTTCGATATCCATCAGGAGGACGCACAAAGTTTTACTGTAACGCTGGCTGCGGATGATTTCATTGCGCAGTGAGTTAAGCATGTGCGGATTGCGCAGCAGACCGGTGGTGGGATCGTAGATGCGCAATTCTTCGACCAGGCGCTGTTGCTGGTGGATTTGCTGGTACAACTGGGTCACTTCTTTGATCAACAAGTGGCAAAGCATGGCGGTGACCAGGGTGAGCACCGCGAACAACAGCGCGGGCAGGATGATGGCGATGGTGAATCCCAGCAAAGAGCCCAGGATGAGCGTATACACCAGGATTGAAAGAAAGGCGGCCAGCCAGCCCGAATGCTTGAAAGGTTGAATGAGAATGATAGTGGCAGTGAAAGCCATCAGGGCAAAAGCGACCAGGTAGGTTTCTGGAACTGCCCAGACCAGGCTGGCACTGCTCAGCAGGATCCACAAGATCAGAGCGGCTAGGAAGAGGAAAATGATGCGGCTGGTGATTTTGAGATTCATGGTTCTACCTCGCTTGGCGCCGGTTGGCAATTTCTATGCTGATGAACACGGCCAGGATGAGCAGGCTGAGCAAGATGATGGCACCTGCCACCCACAGGATCCAGGTGGTGGTTCGCTGGACGGGGGCAGGCTGCGGTTCAATGGCAGGCTGTTCAGCGACCGTTTGAGCGGGTTTGGTCACGGTGATACCGGTGATCCTCGCGCTGGAATCGGCCAGAACCAGGTCGCCCCGTAAATCGCGAATCAGGATTGAGTCACTGAGCGCGTTTCCAGCCCAGGTAAGTCCTTCGGCGTTGGTGCCGCTGACCACCAGACGGGGATTACCGTCGGCGGCGAAGGCGGCCTGGACAATTCCCAGCGAGGCCGGCGCGCCCACCAGTTGGGCCACCTGCGGGTTGGGCTGGGGTTCATTGCTGCCGCCCTGGAAGGGTAGAGGCAATCTGTCGTTCATCTCGGCGATCGCCTTGTTCTCCGTCGGCATACCGATCAGGATTTGATAGGGTGCGCTGGCGTCGAAATCTTTCGCCTTCGAGGCGCTGAGCACCATTGGGTTAATCCCCAGGCCATCTGCGTTCAGTCCGATGCGGTAAGCCATCCGTCCCACAACCCAGGCGTCGGCAGCGCTGGGGGTTTCTGAGACCACGAAGGCCAGATCAGACAGGTTTGTGGAGCCGATAAAGCCGTATGGATACTCAGCCAGGTCGAGGCGCTGGTAAGAAGCGCCGGTGGGCAGACTGATCAGACTGTCGGCGTAGACCACCACCCAGGCTTCGGCAAAGTAATCTTCGGGGCAGCCGGTGGTCTTCTGGTAGCCATCCATCAACTCAATATTACTGGCCACGCTGATGCGGTTGCGGCCGAGGGTGAACATGCGGGCAGGCACGGCGAAATCAGCCTGTCCGTTGCGGGCGTTGTCGGCAGTGAGTAGCACGCTCCCCACCGGCACGCCGTTGACCGAGAGCGTGATCGAGGAACGTTCTGGATGGGCCAGCTCGGAATGAGAGAAATTGAGGTGAATGGTGGCTTCACTCAACACTCGCCACTCCTTGGGCAGCGGGAATACGTAATTCAGCGTCTGCTGTTTTGTGCCACGCGCGGTTTGGTCTTCGTAGCCCAGGTCTTCAAAGCGAATGGTGCGCACCTGTCCGGCATCGGGGCTGGGTTTGACTTCAGGCACCGAGCTGACCACACCCACAGCGCCCTGGAGGCGGGGAAAGACCGTTTCGTTGCCCAGCGCGCGGGCTGCCAGCATGAGCGCCTCATCCGAGACGCCGGTGACCAGCAAATGTACAGACAGGGGATCTACTGGCGAAATTTGTTCGATCAGAATGCCGGCATTGATGGGCAAAGGGCGGCTGTCCAAATCTTTCAGGGTTGCGCCGTCGAAGAAGGGCGCAGCAGCTTTCAGGTTGGCAGCGCGGCCAATGAATATGACATCGCCGGTCAAACGCTGGCTGGTGGGATCCGCCTCAGTGACCACATCTATCGCCAGAGGCCAGACGGTCATCTCGCCCAGTTTGGCGCTGACAATCGCCAGTGCGTTCAACTCTGCCAAGCCGGGTTTAGCCGGGATGACAAAAGTGACGCTGTTTTGAGCCAGGCTGCCGGTTTCGAGGATGGGCAGCGGATAAATACCCAGGTCCACCTCCGGGGGAAGCGGCTCGTACAGAAAGGTGAGGGTGGAGGTGTTATGGATGGTGGCCCAGGTGGCGGGATTGTTTGGGTCTTCACAGATATCGTCATTGATTCCCATGAAAAAGACCAGCGCCAGCTCATTGTAACCAGGTTGAATGGCATTGGCTGGAATTTCCACGCTCACCTGGCCGCGGTCGGTGTTGGTCGCATTGAAAAGAGTGCTGCCCAGCCGCGCGCCGTTCCAGTCAACTGCCATGCTCGAATAGCTCTTCAGCGCTGCAGAATGGCTGAATTCGATGACGATCTTGCTGCCAGGTTGTGCCTGCCAGGATTCGGGCCAGTTGACGGTAAAGCTGCGCGATACCAGCGCACCCTGGACGGTCTCGTCCTTGGTGTAGCCGAGATCCATCAGGGTGACGGTTTTGGTGAGGGGCGCAAATAGAGCCGCGGGAGCTTGTGCTTGGGCGAGCGCTGTGTCTTGCGGGGGGGCGCCCAGGATGCTTCCGCCGAGGAGGCTCAGGATGGTAAGGAAAACAAAAAGGGGTTGAAAGTACATTTATCGATCCTCCGTTTTAAAAGTAAGACCCCCGACTGACTTTTTTCTGATGAACTAATTATAGAATAAATATGCCTGAAGTCCAATGGCATTTGAGGGGATGATTGTTCATTATCAAAATTGTAAGCCCGCTTTCGTCAGGGGTGATGGTCAGTTCGAAGGTTGAACCTTCAAGTGCAAGACACCCATGCCAGGCATGATGTGCAGGTTCACAGCCGTGATAACAACAAATAAACGATGGCAGCCGTCTGCAAGCTTCAGGCCAGGCCTGATGTTGCGTATGGAGTGAGAAATGAATACACTAATATACCACGATTCCGGCTATCAGCCGGTTATTTATTCTGGATGGCGGCTTCGATCTGGGCAATGTGTTCGGCGGTATGTTGGGGGTATTGCAGCAACTCGTATGCCAGCCTCCAGAAACTGCCGCGATGTTGCGTGAACGATTCGGGCAGCGCAGCGACCAACTCAATGGTCTCCTGTTGGCTGCGGCAAAATTCTTTGAACATTTTTTTTATGCCGGGATATGCCTGCACCGTAGCCTGCAGGCGCGCAGGCAGGTTATCGGCGTAGCCATCTGTGACGCGCTCCTGATCGAAAATCCGCTCATGGATGAGGCTCTGCAAATCATGCTCAACGTGAATCAGGTGAGCGAGGATTTCCAGTACGCTCCATGAGTCAGGATCAGGGCGGCGGGCGGCTTGTTTCTTATCCAGGTCTTTGATCAGCACACCAATCGCTTTTTGCTGCTTCTCTGCTTTCGTTCGCAGTTTCTTTGCCAGCTTGGCGGCGTTATCTGGTATCTTGGGCATTTTGCGGCTGGACAATTCCATCTTCACGGTTTGCTGTTGACTTCCCCGGTAAAAGACCACTTCGATTTTATCCCCCGCTTTGCAGCCATGCAGGGCGTTTTGCAAAACGCCTATATCGCCAGTGGGTTTGCCGTTCATCGCGATGACCACATCATCCGCCTGCAACCCCGCTGCCTGGGCGCCCATACCCTCCACCACTCTCTGCAAGCGGAAACCGGCTGTGGTTGGCACACCCAGATTGGAGGCGATTTTTTCGTTGTATTCACCCAAGAACACACCCAGCATCGGCCGTTGGGTGAGGCGGGTATCCTCGCCGGATTCCAGCACCGACACCAGGTTGTTGAGGCCCTTTTCCCAGCCCCAGTGGATTTCATGTCGGGCGCGGGTCCATTTTTCGCTGTCCCACAGGCCGCTGTGGGTCAGAGTCAGGCGGGTGAGGTCGCCTTCGGGCTGGATACTCACGTTGACAGCGGTTGGGCCGGGCTCGTCGCGCCCGCGGCTTCTAAAGCTGATCTCTTGATTTTCAATCAGCTTGACGTAATCTCCGCTGACGTAATACCCGCTGTTCCAGGCCAGGTAAATTCGTCCGCCCGGGCGAGGCTGGACGGTGGCGGCGTCGCACAGCCATTCGCGCAGCGCCATGGCGTTGGTGAAAGCGCGGTACACCTGGCTGGCAGGGGCGCGCACAGTGCGGACAAACTCAAATTTCACAGGTTTGACAGGCATTGGTCACCCTCCGATGCGAAAATTCAGTTGGTGGTAGAAATTGAAATCAAAAAATTGAACGTGATTACAGTGTAGAGAAAATCACCCTACAAGTCAAGAACCAATTTCAAGTAGCGGATACAGGCGCCACAATCACGCGCACACCCCTGGCTTCAATTTCGGCAATCATTCCGGGATCCGTGCCTGAATCGGTGACCAAGGTGGTGATGCGGATGAGGGGAGCTATCACCGCGGCAGCAGTCTGACCGAATTTGCTATGATCGGCGAGGACAATCAACTCCGGGCTCATTTCTAGGGTGCGGCGGGTGGTGGATACTTCGGGAATGTGGTCTGTGGTCCAGCCGCCTTCCAGGCTGATGGCCTGGGCGCCCATGAACACTTTACTGACGCGCACCTCAGGCAGGGTCATCTCAGCCATGTGACCGAGCAGTGAAAGCTCCACCGGACGCACGACACCACCGGTGACCACCACGGTGACCTCCTGTTCGCAATTGGCCAGGTCCATGGCAATATTGAGCGCGTTGGTGAAGACGGTCAGGCGCTTGCGACAGCCCAGCATGCGCGCGAAGACGCTCATGGTGCTGCCCGAACCGAGAAAGATCGAGTCGCCCTCGCGGACGAGCGGCAGGGTGGCGCGGGCAATGGCTTCCTTCAGCTCGCGCTGCAATGCCATGCGCTGCACGATGGGCGGTTCGGGCGGAGCCGGGGTCACCATCAATGCGCCGCGGTGGGCGCGGATCAGCTTACCCTCTGCAGCCAGGTCGGCCAGATCGCGGCGGATGGTCACCTCGCTGGTGTTGAATCGCTGGCTCAACTCGGTCACGGTGACGCGGTTGTTTTCCTGTAGTATTTCAAGAATCAGTTGTTGGCGTTCTTCTTTCAGAAGGTTTTCCATATTAATCCAGTTTCACCTCAACGGTATCAATTCGAACCTTAAAAAATGGGTCAACCTTTGACCCCGGTCAGCGCGATGCCCTCGATGAATGTGCGCTGGGCGAAGAAAAAGATAAGGATGATGGGCAGTGTG
>CAZCBJ010000084.1:0-15422 GCA_964496705.1 uncultured Anaerolineaceae bacterium
CAACTTTCTGTGCCGGGCGTGTCGCCAGATCGTAACTGGCAACTCTTCGGGACCTCATCTGCATTTCGAAATGATGTCTGATCAATACGGCAGGGTGAATCCCTGGAACTATCTTCAGAAATAGTCATCTTCACAGCTCAGGCCAACCAGCAGAGATCACTTGCTAACTTTTTTACCCCCCTTTTCATCAGTTATCGAGACACACTCAAACCGCTGACTCACCGGCTTCATCTCGCCCACAGTTGAATATCTGTAATCTCAGGAGGAAACCATGCAACCTGAATTTCACTTGTTACCCCTGCCCCAAAAGATCAAGTGGCTGAAAGGCCATCTCAATCTCACCGAAGGGCAATTGATCCATCTGGATACTGCTAATCCGCAGGAGCTGCTTTTCTCAGCCACACGCGTCCAACAAACATTAAAAAACCATCTGGGTTTGGATTGGAATTTGACCGCTAGCTGGGTGGATCCGCAAGGGCAGGTGGGTTTGACACTGCGAACGGCTGAAGACAGGGTACGCCAGCCGCAGGGTTACCAGTTAAGCGTGGAAACATCGGGCATTGTCATCGAGGGCCATGATCTGGCTGGTGTTTTTTATGGCACTTGCACCCTGATCCAGTTGATCAGCCAGCTCGAATCGCGCGATATCCCCTGTGTGCGGGTTGAAGACTGGCCGGATATCCCTGCGCGCGGGGTGATGCTGGATATCAGCCGGGATAAAGTTCCGCAGATGAAAACATTATATGACCTAGTGGACCGGCTGGCATCCTGGAAGATCAACCAACTCCAGCTTTACACGGAACACACTTTTGCTTACCGCGCCCATCCCGAGGTGTGGGCAAACGCCTCGCCGATGACCGGTGAAGAAATTCTGGCGCTGGACGCCTATTGCCGGGAGCGGTTCATTGACTTGGTGCCCAATCAGAATTGCTTCGGGCACATGGAGCGCTGGTTGAAACATTCGCGCTATGCACCTCTGGCAGAAATTCACGGCGAGTTCCCGGTGCCGTGGGGAAAAATGCGCGGGCCGTTCAGCCTGGCGCCAGTCCATCCCGGCAGCCTTGAACTGGTTCGCAGCCTGCTGGATGAGTTGCTACCGCATTTTACCAGCCGGGTGGTCAATGTCGGTTGCGACGAAACCCATGATGTCGGGCACGGGCAGAGCAAAGCGGCTTGCCAGACAAAGGGGCCTCACCGCGTATATCTGGAATTTGTGTTAAAAATTTATGCCGAGCTTTCCCGGCGCGGTTATAAAATGCAATTCTGGGGAGACATCATCGTTGAGGCTCCCGACCTGATCCCCGAAATTCCGGGCGATGTCACCGGATTGATCTGGGGGTATGAGGCAGATCATCCATTTGAAACACAGGCGGCGCACTTTGAGCGGTCTGGTGTGCCATTCTACGTCTGTCCGGGCACGTCAAGCTGGAATTCCATTTCAGGGCGGACGGACAATGCACTGGCGAATCTGCTGAACGCTGCAGAGAGTGGTGTTCGCCACAAGGCAGCGGGCTACCTCATCACCGATTGGGGAGATAACGGTCACTGGCAGGTTTACCCGATCAGTTTCCTGGGTTTTATGGCTGGTGCGGCTTATTCATGGGGCATGGAAACCAATCGCAAGGTTGACATTCCCGCCAACCTCAGCCGTCTCGCATTTGACGATCCGAGTGGGACCATGGGGAAATTTGTCTATGAACTGGGAAATATTTATCAGGCTTCCGGGATTCTAACGTCCAATTCGACCATTTTCTCCCACATACTCCAGGCGCCGTTAGAGCAGATTGCATCTTATCAACACTCGCAGGAAGTGATCCAGAAATCGGTGGATGCACTGGATGCCATTGTCCCCCTGCTTGAACAGGCCAGGATGCGCCGACCTGATGCTGAAGTCATCCGGCGTGAATTCAACCAGACGGTGCAGCTCGTCCGCTTCGCCTGCCAGCGCGCCATCCTGGCCGCTGAGCCGGAGGGTGAGCAACGGGCTGCAATGTGTACGCAACTGGCAGAGGAGTTGGAATTCTTAAAAGCTGAACATGCCTCGGTGTGGCTGGAGAGGAACCGACCCGGCGGATTGAAAGACAGCCTGGCGCGTTTTCAGGGTGTGTAAGGCGGAGGTTGCACGACCACGATTCGCCCGATCTCATCCTCTTCAGAATGCGGCAGGCGGCTGCAAATCACATCATATTCCATCGCCAAACTGGGTGTGATGAACCTGGCGGCCAATTCTTCGCCGGGCGGGATCAAAACGGCAAAATACACCCGATCCATCTCCCCGGCATCCAGGGGTAATTCCACCGGACGCGCGAGAAAAATCCAACTGTAGGTACCGTCAGTTTGATTGTCCAATCGGATGTTGATTTCCTCTTCGGCAGGCACGCGGTATTTCATCGGTTTACAAGCATCGTCGGTGATCGTCACTGCAAGGTCGCGCACACCCGGGTCAAAGGGGGGCGGCGAACAGGAAGCCAATCCTACGGACAAGCTGATTGAAAGGTAGAGCAATAGCTTCGAAAACACATTTGGCTTTGTCATGAGCCGGTACCCTTGAGCGAGGGCGATTATTTCAGCCGTCCGGACACTTCTCCGGCAAATCGCTGGATAAACCCATTCACATAGTTGGCAATATCCATGTCTGGATCCTGGATCAAGGGGGTCAAATCCATCGCATACGTCAGACCAGTGGCTTCATCCACGCCATGCGAGACAAAATAGGTGGCATTGGCGCGCCGGCGGGCAAGCGTGGCGAGATCATAACGCTTTCCACCGCTCACCTGGGAATCAAAGATGCCCACCAACGCCGCCTGCATGTTTTCCTGGGCAGAGCAATCAAAGACCACTTTTTCGGGATCCAGCATCCAATCCAGGTTGCGCCAAACTTCACAGCCGTAGAGTTTATTCGGTCGTTGATCTGCCGGCAGCCTGCGAATGGCCTGGATGGTTTTCAAAGCAACACCGATATGCGTTTCGTGCTTGTCGGCGAGATTGTGAGTGTAAACCACTTCAGGCTGACAGGCTAACAACAGATTTTCCAGATCCTGTACGGGAAGCAGAGTATTACGATCCTTGACAGCAGCGCTGGGGAATTCCAAAAGAACCTGTGCGCCGTATTCGCCGATATAAGCGGCTTTCTTTTGTTCTTTTACTCGCACCTGTTGCATCTCATCATCACTATATTTGCCATACAGACCGGATCGCGGTGAGCCGCGTCCATCGGTGACGACGACACCGGTGAACCAGCGATCGGTTTGTTGGAAGCAGGACAAAATACCATCGATGGCCATGATTTCGAGATCATCTTGATGCGCCGAGATGCCCAGATGGGTGGTGCGGGCCAGAGCTGCGTCCGCCGATAAGCCATCGGGAACAAAGATTAGAGCGGAAGGTTGGGAAAAATTCATCGATCACCTCTAGAAAAGATGGGTTAAAGAAGGGCAGGAAGACTGGCGGCGGCGATGGATTGACCAACGCGGCGGGATCGTTCATCGGGGAGGTGCAAATTAATGCGCGTAGCCAATTCGGGGAACTCCTGGTTGATCACCTGCCGGGCGGTGTCCAATATGATGCCGCCCCCAGAACCGGAGGTACAGCGACCAAGGATTAGCACATGCTCCAAATCATAAAAATTGGCGTAATGAGCAATGCCGTATCCCATGTATACCCCCATTGTCTTCCAGATATCGGCTGCGCCAGGGTGTCCGCTTTCCAGTTTTTCCTGAACGAATTTGAGTTTATCCGCGTCAATCATCCCGGACGGAATCTCGATGCTGGCGATGGGAGCCAACCGAAAAACACATTGTTGAGAAAAGTAAAGCGCACCCACGCCGCGGTCTCCCGACCATTCATCCACCGGTGCGTCAGGTGAATAATCGACCGGGGCAAAGGCCAATTCATTTAGCCAATCGGTCAGGTTTCCGCTTCGGGTGACAAAGCCGGCAGCTTGACTGGAACCCAGCGCAGTGCCAAGAATTGCGTTGACGTCCAGCGACATCGAACCTGCCAGCGCGGTGACCTCACCGTCGTTGGCAACCTCAAGGGGCACTCCCCATTCATCCCGCAGTCGAAGGAAAATGTTTCTGGCTTCATCGAAGCGCTCTCTGGGCACACTTCGAAACAGAGAAGCGATCATGATGCGATTGGCGATGACCACACCTGCCGAGCTGCCGCCTATCGCATCCACACGCGGTAATTTCCCCGCTGCCATTTTGAGCGCAGTGTTGATGTGTTCATAGTGGTAATTCGGATCGGCATTTAATCGCGGCTGCCAGACGATCTCTTCGCTGAAAACTGCATTGCCTTGCGAGACGGCTGAGACTTTGAGATCCGAGGCGCCCAGGTCAAAACCAATCCGGCAACCATCCAGGTGCCTGCCAACAGACTGGCCCACTTCCCTGGCAGGGGGTACTTCGTCAGGCGCACAGGCGATCACGCAAAACGGGTGTTGGTAAACATCCGCGCCCATGAACTGATGATCAAATGCCCGGCTACCGCTGTGGGAATAAGTCTCCTGAATGTAATTAACCACTGGCGAAGGAGCATGCAGATACACCTTCCATCCGCCGCATTGCCAGAGTAAAAACTTGAGAATTCGTTCGGCGTAAAAAAGGTTTTCGAAGTAACGGGGATGATCGGCGGGGAAAAGACGCGTTTCATAACGGGTGACGCAGCCGATGCTTCGTTCGAGCGCAATGATCAGGGGGACGTCCTCACCCTGTAACGCTGCCACGTCCTGCGCAAAAGCGCGGTTGGCCAACGCTGCTGGCCGGAATCCGGGATCTAGCGGAGGGATGATACCCGGTTTAATCAGTTTCATGCCTGTCATCCATTCCTCCTATTTCCGGGTTGTGCAAAATTCAATTATTTTTTCCATGGAAATGGCCAGCCATTCATCAATTGAGTCGGCAGTGGCTTTGATGCCTAGAGGAGAATTTCCAAACGGATCCAAAATTTCCAGCGTCTGGCCCGCCATTTCGGTCAATAAAAATATTCGCTTCGCTTTGTCAGGGAATTCAATTTGCAATGCTTCTTTGTGGTTTTTTTCCATGACCAATACCAGATCGAAGCCATCCAGAATCTCGCCGGTGACCATGCGCGAGCGGTGGGAGCGCAGGTCCAAACCCCGCTCAGCCATGACTCGGATCACCGATGTGGGGCATGCCTGACCGTTGGTGGTCCAAGTACCCGCCGATTTGATCCCCCATGATTCCAATTCCGGGCAGCTTTCGCGCAAACGCTGTTGAAACAGCACCATCGCGATGGGAGATCGACAAAGATTGGCGGTGCAAACGAACAGAACCGAAGGCATCCTTTATCGCTCCATGCTGACGACCTGGTCTTCCCAGCGGTGCCAATCTCCAAATTTTTCATCCAGAACACGACGGCCGTCACCGATGGGATTCAGGCCAGTCAGTTCCAAATCGGCATCCATCATGATGCGCACCAATTCGTGGAAGCGCACTTTTGGCTCCCAGCCCAGGGTCTCTTTGGCGTGCCGGTAGTCAGCCTGGAGGAAGTCAACTTCGGTGGGGCGGTAGTAGCGGGTATCAATGCGCACAAAATCATGCCAGTCGAGATTGATATACCCAAAGGCCTCATCCAGGAATTCCCGGATGGAATGCGCCTCTCCCGTTCCCAAAACAAAATCGGAAGGTTCATCTTGCTGCAGGATGGTCCACATCCCCTCGACATATTCCGGAGCGTATCCCCAGTCGCGCAGTGAATCCAGGTTGCCGAGGTAGAGGTAATCCTGTTTTCCGGCTTTGATTGCGGCAGCCGCGCGGGTGATCTTGCGGGTTACAAATGTTTCGCCGCGGCGAGGTGATTCATGGTTGAAGAGGATACCGTTGCAGGCAAATTGGTGATAGGCCTCACGGTAGTTGCGCGCCATCCAATAGGCGTACACTTTGGCGGCGGCATAGGGGCTGCGCGGTTGAAACGGGGTCATTTCATTTTGAGGGGGCGGAGCGCTGCCAAACATTTCGCTGGAAGATGCCTGGTAGAAACGAGTGGTGATTTTGCTGTTGCGCACCGCATCGAGGATGCGCGTGGTGCCCAGCCCGGTCACATCACCGGTGTACTCGGGCATATCAAAGCTGACCCGCACGTGGCTTTGGGCGGCAAGGTGATAAATTTCTACAGGTTGGATCTCATAAATGATATTCAATAAGGTATCGGGCGCGGAAATATCACCGTAATGGAGGAAAAAATGAACCTTATCCCCGTTGCCGTGAGGGTCGTGGTAGATATGGTCGATCCGCCGGGTATTAAAGGTGCTGGCGCGCCGGATGAGACCATGCACCTCATACCCTTTATTTAACAACAATTCAGCCAGGTAAGACCCATCCTGGCCGGTGATTCCGGTGATCAAAGCTTTCTTCAATTGATTTCCTCCATCAGTTCAAGCGACACACATTTGATTGTACCAGAGATGATGGGTATTCTGGTAGAATCGCAGCCAGGAGCGTATTTGAGATCCAGATCACGAATTTCCTTTATCCGCTGGATTTCGCTGTTCATGGTGTTTGCAGCAGCGGTACTGACTGCTTTACAACTGGTCAGTTTCAGCCGTGTGCGCAGCACTTTTCCGCCGGGAATGACGATTGCCAATGTACCGGTGGGAAGGTTAACCCAACAACAAGCCGCTGACCGGCTTATTCAGGTGTATGGTCTGCCGGTCGAACTGCGATATGGCGAGGCGATCATCCAGGTGCGCCCTTCGACGGTCGGTTTTGAGCTTGATCTGGACGGTATGCTGGCTGCGGCTGACTTGCAGCGGGTGAACCAACCCTTCTGGTCGGCATTTTGGGATTACCTGTGGAACAGAGCAACCGGTGAGGTATCAATTCCTCTGAGTGCGAATATCCAGGAAAGCCGTTTACGCGCTTTTCTGAAAGATGAGATTGCCGCCCGCTACGATCAACCGCCGTCCGAGGCCGTGCCGGTGCCAGGCAGCACCACATTCCAGGCTGGCAAGGCTGGGTCGGTGCTGGAGATCGACCGCGCGGTATTACTAATCGAAGATGCTTTAAGGTCTCCATCCAGCCGTGCGGTCAACCTAACCTTCAGCAGTGTCAGTCCCGCACGCCCTTCAATTCGTAATTTGGCCATATTATTGGAACAGATCATCTCTGTATCCGGTTTTGATGGGTTGGCAGAAGTGTACGTGTTGGATCTGCAGAACAATCAGGAAGTGCACTTTGCAGTTCAAAATTCCAGCGAGATACCGCTGGATATCGCTTTCACCGCGGCTTCGACGATTAAAATCCCCATCATGATTTCAGTATTCCGGCGGATCAATGAGCCGGCACCCAAAGAAGTCATTGATTTGATTGAATTGATGATTGAGCGTTCAGAGAATGATCCTGCCGACAGACTGATGGATCTTGTGCTTGATCAAGAGTTGGGCCCGCTGCGCGTGACGGCGGATATGCAGGCGATTGGATTGACCAACACCTTTTTGGGTGGATATTTCTACCCAGGCGCTCCACTGCTGAGGAGATATTCGACACCCGCCAATCAACGCACAGACATATCCACCGATCCGGATATTTACAACCAGACCACTCCGCAGGAACTGGGTTTGCTGTTGAATGATATCTACCAGTGCGCCTTGACCGGAGGGGGCACGTTTGCGGCTGCTTTTCCGGGAGAAATAACGCAAAATGAATGCCGTGCGATGATCTCCTACCTGGCGCGCAACCGAATAGCCGTTTTGCTGGAGGCAGGGTTACCGGAGGGGGTTCAAATTGCTCACAAACACGGGTGGATCACCTCGACGGACGGGCTGATCCATACCATTGGTGATACGGGCATTGTTTACACGCCGGGCGGCAACTACATTATCACCGTGTATCTGTATCATCCGGTGCAACTGCTGTTTGATCCTGCCAACCAGTTGGTGGCGCAGCTCTCCTCGGCGGTGTATAACTACTACAATTTACGGTGACAGCGATTCGTTGCCATTCGACCCGCGCATAGGTTTCTTCTGCGGAAAGATCACTTGCAGCAGGGGCAATGCCAGCAGGTTCAACAGAGCGATAACGATGAAAGTGGGGCGATAACCAATCGAATCTACCGCTGCACCGCTCAAGCCCAATCCAATCCCCGTGCCAATGTTGGCAATGGCCATCAAAATGGCGAACATCGAAGCAGCAATGCGCGGGTCGCTCGTGCGCATGGAGATGGCGAAATAAACCGTTTCATAGAAGCCAAAAGCCAGTCCAAAGAGCATGACCAGCGGCCAGGCCATGGCGGGTGAACGAATGGCGGCCAGTGAAAGGACGGAAAAAAGAGTCATCAGCAGCGCGGCCTGCACAGCGCGTTTCTGCCCTATCCGGTCGGTCAATTTTCCGCCGGTGATCCCGCCCAGCACCACACCGATGCCCCACAGGGTGGTGAAAATGCCCGCAGTGCTGAAGCCTATCTGATAGGTGACATTCAGAAATGGGTTGACAATCTGGTTGGCAGCATTGATGATGAGTGAATATAACGCACCCAGGATGCCCAGCGCGATCACAGACGGGTTGCGAAATGCTTTGAAAGCCTTCCATTCAAACGTATGTCCCGCCGTACGAGGCGGTTCTTTGATTTTCAATACGAGCGGCAAGGGGAGCAGGCTGACCAAAGCCAGGCCCCAGAAGGCAAATGCCCACGAGGCGTTGTCAGCGACAAAGCCCAGAACTGCAGAAAGCAGAACCACACCCAATGCCCTGCCGCCCACCATGATCCCCTGGACAGTGCCTTCTTCTTCCTGACGGGTGGTATCCAAAGCCAGTCCATCGGTGCAGGTATCATAAAGAGCCTGACCCAGGGTCAACAAGAAAACATTCCCCGCAAACCACCAATAATGATCACCAGGGTTTATCATGGGCGCTATGATTAAGCAGGCACTCTGAATGAACAAGCCTATCACGATGTAAGGCTTGCGGTGACCGAAGCTGGCCAGATTCACGCGATCGCTGAGCATGCCGAGGAATATCTTCAGCACAAATGGGATCAGGGCGATGGTGCCAATCAAGCCAATCCGGCTCATCGGCAAGCCAAAAGACATCAGATATAACGAATTTAATGCTGTGAAAAAACTCAGGGTGGCTCCCTGTGAAAAATAGATCATGCCGAACATGGTGTAGCGGGTGATTCTGGATGATGTCATGCTTGCCTCATGGTCTGGATTGAACGAGTTCCTTGTCAGATTTAATACTTTCAAGTATAGTCACAGGGTTTACAGAGAACACGAGTGACCTAATTTATCTTTGGGCTTGCTAATAGTAACCCATTTCTTGGGAAAAGATCCTATGCAATCAGAAAAAACAATACACTCCTGGTTGGACCATCCACTCTCCAGTTTTATACCCAAGTTGAATGCGGAAACGGTGTTGATCGCGATCATTCTGGTCCTGGCGGTAATCAGCCGATTTTATAATGTCGGCCTGCGGGTGATGAGCCATGATGAGGTCAACCATGTTGTGCCTTCATATGATCTTTACCGTGGAAAAGTATATCAACATGACCCGGTGACTCACGGGCCTTTCCAATTCCATGTGGTCGCTCTCTCGTATTTCTTGTTCGGGGATAACGACACCACCTCTCGTTTGCCGGCGAATCTTTTCAGCATAGCAACGGTGGCGGCAGCCATGCTTTGTTTTCGGCGATATCTGGGTCGGAGTGGAGCGCTGATTGCTGGGGTGCTATTCCTGATCTCGCCCTATTTATTATTTTACGGTCGCTACACGCGCAATGAAGCCTTTGTGGCTCTGTTCGGGGTATTAACGCTGTATGGGATTCTACGTTACCTGGAGAGAGGTGATCGGAAATCGCTGTATTTGCTGACGGTTGTGACCGCAATGCAGTTCATTACCAAAGAAACATCCTTTATCTACACTGCCACATTTCTGTTATTTACGGGGTTCCATTTCCTGGTGGATGTCAGCCGGGAGAAATGGCAGGATGCCAGCCTGCGAAATCGGTTTACGCTGTTGGTGCTCACCGGAATGATCCTGATCATCATTGGCGGGGCATTCGCTGCCTGGAACGCCAGTATCTTAAAAGGTCTTCCAGCCCCTCAGGCTGTGGAAGGCAGTGAAACACTGGCGACTCCAGCGCCCTGGACAATGCAAAAAACCGGGATGATTGTAATGATAGCGCTGGGTGGGCTTGCGGCGGCAGCCTCAATATACACCCTTCTCAGTGGACTGGGTTGGCATGTTGTGCGTAACTTGCGTTCTTTCGATCTCATGGCGTTAATTGGACTGTTGATTCTCCCCCAACTGACCGCTATTTCGGTCGGCCTGCTCGGTTGGGATCCATTAGATTATTCCACCCAAGGCATGTTGCGAACGGGATCGCTGTTGGTATTATTTTTCCTGATCTCGGGAGGTGTAGGGTGGCTGTGGAAGCGCAGTTTTTATATTACCTGCATGGCGCTTTTTTATGGGATTTTCACCGTGTTCTACACCACTTTTTTCACCAATGGCCGCGGATTTTTCACCGGGATCATTGGCTCGCTGGGTTATTGGCTTTCGCAGCAGGAAGTCCAACGGGGTAGCCAGCCCTGGTATTATTACGCGTTCATCCAGATTCCTATCTATGAGTACCTTGCGCTGCTGGGAACCTTGCTTGCCTTATATTTCGGGATACGCTATTGGCGCTTCGCCACACTGCCCGGTGTTTCGCCAGCACACCAGGAGCTTCCAGAAAGTGTCCTTCCGATCTATGCAGGGATGCGCGAGTCGCGCTTCGCCGTGATGAACGACAGCGAATCCACCCAGCCGGCGGATCAAGGCACTGCCGGGGTGAGCAATGAGCCGGGAATTCCGGAAAACCTACACAGGCCGATCCCAGTTTTGGCTATGTTGCTTTTCTGGTCGGTCATCAGTCTGGTGGCTTACAGTATTGCTGGCGAAAAAATGCCCTGGCTGACGGTGCATATCGCCGTGCCGATGCTGTTGGCTGCCGGTTGGGGGTTGGGATTTTTGGTCGACAGCATCCCCTGGCAGAGAATTGCCACAATTAAGACTTTATTGGCTGTTTTGTTGCTGGTTATTTTACTATCCGCCCTGGCGGGTGCACTTGGCAGTCTACTGGGTCCTACCCCTCCCTTCAATGGCAATACGCAGGAAGCATTGGAGTCCTCAAGTCAGTTTCTGCTTTCAACGCTGGCGATGGTGCTCAGCGCTTACGGGCTGAGCCGCATCCTGCGGGATTGGGAGACAGTCAATATCATCCGTCTGGTTGGCGTGATCGTTTTCTCGTTCCTGGGTATATTAACTGCGAGGGTGGCGATCACATCTTCGTACATCCGATATGATGAAGCGACCGAGTTTCTCGTCTATGCTCACGCTGCGCGTGGTCCGAAGGATATTCTAGAGCAGGTGGAAGAAATTTCGCAGCGAACCACCCTGGGAAAAGGGATCGCGGTGGCGTATGATAATGATTCGCTCTACCCCTACTGGTGGTATTTCCGTGATTATCCCAATAAATTCTGGTATACAGACAAACCCACCCGTGAGTTGAGAGAGAAGCCGATCATCCTGGCTGGCGATGGCAATTTCGGAAAATTGGATCCCATCACTCGGGGTAATTTCATACATTACGACTACATGCGTCTGTGGTGGCCGATGCAGGATTACTTTGGGCTGACCTGGGAACGAGTCTGGAATACGATCAGGGATCCCAAGATGCGCTCAGCGGTTTTTCAGATATGGTTCAATCGCGATTACAGCAGTTATGCCCAACTCACAGGCAACCCGAGCCTAACCCTGGAAACCTGGCAGCCCTCCAATAAAATACGCATGTATATTCGAAAAGATATTGTCGCGCAAATTTGGAATTACGGCACCGTCCCGGCCACTTCGCAAGAGATCGAAATCGATCCATATGAAAAGAAAATGATACGTCTAGACGCGGAAAAAGTGATTGGTTTCAATGGATCGGAAGCCGGGCAATTCCAGGGGCCGCGGGGTGTGGCTGTTGCATCGGATGGCAGCCTGTATGTGGCTGACACCAAGAACCATCGCGTTCAACATATCTCCGAAGATGGGCAGGTCTTGCAGATGTGGGGAAGTTATGCAGACCTGGCTTCAGGAAGCGCGCCGGGAGGTACATTCAATGAGCCGTGGGGAATTGCGGTCGGGCCGGATGGCAGTGTGTATGTCACTGATACCTGGAATCACCGCGTTCAGCGTTTCAGCGCGGAAGGCCGATTCATTGCGATGTGGGGTTATTTTGGTCAAGCAGAAGCGCCTGAAGCTTTTTGGGGTCCGCGCGGGATAGCGGTTGACCGGCAAGGGCGCGTGTATGTGGCAGATACTGGCAATAAACGGATTGTGGTGTTCGACCAAAATGGTAATTACCTCACCCAATTTGGTTCGGCAGGTATGGACCTGGGGCAGTTTGACGAGCCGGTCGGCCTGGCAGTGGATGCTGACGGCATCCTGTATGTGGCGGATACCTGGAATTTGCGCGTCCAGGCGCTGGCACCAGATGAAAGTGTGTCAGTTTTCATCCCGGTGCGCAGTTGGGATATTGATGGATGGGCTGGTCAATCGCTGGACAATAAGCCGTTCATCGCAGTGGATGCGGCTGGACAAATCTATGTGACCGACCCGGAGTCCTACCGCGTGTTGGTATTTGATTCAGAAGGCAATTTCGTGCGTGGATGGGGAGATGCGAGTGAGGGTCTGGATGGTTTTGGTCTGGCGGGCGCAGTTGCCGTGGGCGATGATGGGTCGGTGTGGGTGACGGACGCGGGATATGGGCGTTTGATGCGTTTTAGGCTGCCGTAGTGAATAAAAACGAGCGGCTCGCAAGCCGCTCGTTCTATATATTAGGATTACGTGATTTTACTTTTTTCGTTGAGCCCTGCGGGGACGGAAAAACATGCTGAGGAAAAAGCTGATCACACTGACGATCAATGCGCCAAAAAACGCAGGCCAGAAGCCATCCACAGTGAAGCCAACCCCAAAACGTGTGCCAATCAAGCCAGCCAGGTAAAACATCAGGGTATTGATCAGCAGGGTTCCCAAACCCAGCGTCAGGATGATCAGCGGGCAGCTCAGCACAGTCAATATAGGCCGCACGATCGCGTTGACCAATCCGAAGATCAAAGCCAGCCAGATGAAGGAAAGCCAGTTTGCATTCTGTGGTGTGATCCCGCTGCCATTTAAAATGGCAACCGCCGCGTACAGGGCAACTGCGTTGACCAATAATTGAACGAGAAACCTTTTCATTTTTCAATTCCTTTCGGTAAATAATGCATACGCAAGTTGGCGTATGTGTCTCATCTATATTTACGAAAAGGGGCTGGAAAAGTTGTAACTTCCTTTTATGATGAATCGATTTCAGGAAACTGATCTTAAAAGCGGAGTTCCATCCAAATGAGCGTGTTATGTTTTTGAAACCCAGCATCTTTGAAGGCATTTTCGGCATGTCCGGCAGGATAATTGACGGACAGGATATGCTCGTTGGTCATACCTCGTCTGATATAAGGCAGCAGGGATTGAATGGCCAGGTCTTCCCAGACCGTTGAGGTGGCAATCCACAGGGTATCCATGTTATAACGACCAGGCTCCCAGGTGACTGCGCCGATGAGCTCGCGATAAGAGCGGACAACCCAATGCTCGATGCTGTCGCCGTGGATCAGCCGCAATAAGCTGCGCCAAATGGATGGCGCGAATTGGATCGCTTGGAAACCCAGGTTCCAGGCTACCTCATCCGGGTAAATTTCCTGCAACATGGCACGCTGCCTGGGCCAATCCTCATTCCGCCGGGCCTGGATGCTGATCCCTGGCTGAGGTTCTGATAGGCTGATTGTATTTGGTGAGGATTGCCAGGTGGTGCGCCAGGCGCGCTCGATGAAACCCAGGGAAAGATACAGTTGGTAGGCGACTGAATTGTCGTTCCGCACCTGCAGCCAGGCGGATTGGGCATTGCGTTCGCGAATGTGCTGCAGGGCTTTTTGGGTCAGCTTTTTTGCGATTCCGCGCTGCCGGTAATCCGGATGAACAGCCACATTGGCGATCATATACAGCCAGCGCGCCCGCCAGAAAAATGGAATTAAGGATAAGTTGCCCACAACCCTGTAATCCTCCTCCCATACGTATCCGTGGAGCGGCAGGCTGATGCGCTCGCCCGGGCCATCCGTCCAACGTAAGTAATCATGATCGTTAGCCGCGCGGCGAATCTGACGCAGGTATTCGCGGCCGTCAGAATCCATATGTGTGGCGAAACACAACTCGATCAAATCGGCAATCGCATTCAAATCTCGATGCACATCCAAGCGACGTATATTGTCAGGATTCGATGGGATATATTTCATCGCTTGATTATTTTACACCGAGTATTTTCTCACGGGAACTTGTTTAACTTTGCGGCTGCCGTCTATTGCCTCTTGCCAAGGACTGACCCATAATCGGGGCAAGATTTCCACCTTTTCCATCGAATCTTATATTTTTCTAACGCGCCAAGACCAATACTTTGGCTCCAGTTTGCTATAATCAAATCACACCATTCAGGCAAGCATCTTGCAACTGACACAGACAAGTGGTGGCAGAGGAAGGATATTTCTTATGATGCGATTTGATCGCTTTACGGAACGTGCCCAGGAAGCCGCTCAGCGGGCAGCTGAAATCATCCAGCGCTACGGGCATAACCAGATTGACACGGAGCATATCCTGTTGGCGTTGATTGAGCAGCCGCAGGGTGTTATCCCCCAGATTCTAGAGATGCTTAAGGTGGATGCCACTTCGCTGGCTGACCGCCTGGATTATATCCTGCGCACCAGTCCCAAAGCCAGCATCTTTGGGGGCGGCGCCGGGCAAATTTTCATCACCCCGCGGGTCAAAAGGATCATCGACCAGGCTAACGAAGAGGCCAGCCGCCTGAAAGATGAGTATATCTCCACCGAACATATTTTCCTGGCGATCCTCAGCGAACGCAATACACCAGCCGCCCGCCTGCTGGAAGGAGCCGGTTTAACTCGCGATCGGGTCAATGATGCCGTGCTGCAGATGCGCGGCGGGCAGCGCGTCACCGACCCGCAGGCTGAGACGCGCTTTCGCACCCTGGAAAAGTATTCACGCGACCTGACCCAACAGGCGCGCGAAGGAAAACTGGATCCGGTTATCGGGCGCGACAACGAGATCATGCGCGTCATGCAAATCCTTTCCAGGCGAACCAAGAATAATCCGGTATTAATCGGCGAGGCTGGGGTGGGCAAGACCGCCATCGTGGAAGGACTGGCGCAAAAAATTGCCGCGAATGATGTGCCGGAAATCCTCTCGGGCAAACGGGTCATCTCGTTGGATCTGAGTGGGATGATCGCCGGGTCGCGCTTCCGCGGTGAATTTGAAGAGCGACTCAAAGCCTCCATCGAAGAAGTTCAGCGCGCTTCAGGCGAGATCATCTTGTTTATTGATGAGCTGCAC
>CAZCBJ010000085.1:0-15259 GCA_964496705.1 uncultured Anaerolineaceae bacterium
AACAGGGCGCGGTCATTGACGTTAAAAGCATCCATATAGGAGCGGAAAACAAAGATGACTCCGACCACCTGTTGGCGAGCAGCCAGGGGCAGACCCACACCGCTCATCATGCCCAGACTGGCTATGGAGGTCAGCTCATGCAATATGCGATTGAGCTGGGGCAACTCGCTGGAATTCACCGGATCGGTGGATTGGGGAATCTCCGCCAGAAAGGGTTCCAGGAATTTTAGAAAGGCAGGCGGCAAGGCCTGAGAAGCCCGAACAGCCCACACACCGTTTTCCGCCCGTAAGGCGATCAGACCGGCCTGCCCGGACAGCATATCAATGGAGATGGCTAAAATGCGCTCCAGCAGTTTATCCAGGTCCAATTCCTGGGTGAGTGCGCGCGCGATTTCGAGTAAATAATCTCTTTGTCGGACTCGTCGATCCGGGAGCATAGGTTATTATTGGTGTTCTGCGATGGAGATCGCCTCTTCCAGTATTTCCAATCCCTGTTCCATCTCTGATCGGGTGACACACAGCGGAGGAGAGAGTCGGATGATATTCTTGCTGCATCCCAACAACAACAGACCGCGCTCAAAAGCTAGATCCACGATGGTGTCGCGTAATTTTTCGGCGGGTTCTTTGCTGATTCGGTCTTTGACAAACTCAATACCGATCATCAATCCTTTTCCGCGCACATGGCCGATGCTCGGATGTCGCATCTGGATTTCCTGCAGCGCATCCAAGGTAAATTCACCAACCTCAGCGGCATTGCGCATGTATTCTGTTTCGATGAGTTGGAGGGTGCTCAGGGCTGCCGCACAGGCGAGCGGGTTGCCGCCGTAAGTGTTTCCATGCGCGCCTCGGGGCCAGGTGACGATGGAAGAACGAGCGACCATCGCACCCAGCGGCACACCGGATGCAATCCCTTTGGCGATGCAAATAATATCTGGTTGAACATCAAAATGCTCGATCCCCCACCATTTGCCGGTACGCCCTACCCCAGCCTGCACTTCATCGGAAATCAAGAGGATGCCGTAGCGGTCGCATAATTTGCGCAGTGCGGGGAAGAAGCCCTCCGGCGGGACGATATAACCGCCCTCGCCTTGAATGGGCTCGACCAAGATGCCGGCCACCTCTTCGCCGGGAACGATGCGCCCAAAAATTTGTTCTTCGATATAACGGACGACGGTTTCACCGTAATCTTCCCCAGATTGACTCACCAAGAATGGACGGTAAGGATCAGGGAAGGGGGCATGATGGACGCCGTTCATCAGAGGCCCAAAGCCTTTGTGATAGCCGGATTTACTGGCGGTGAGGGTCACCGCACCCATGGTTCGTCCGTGAAAGCCGCCAAAAAAACCAATGAATTGACTTCGTTTGGTGTGATAACGAGCCAATTTGAGGGCAGCTTCGACACTCTCTGTGCCGGAATTGGTCATGAAAGAAATGGCTGGCTCGTGAAAAGGCGCAATTCGATCAAAATATTCCCCCAGCTCCACCCATTTGGGATGGTAGAAATCCGATGAAATGTGAATGAACTTTTCTGCCTGATCTTGAATGGCTTTGACCACTTGCGGGTGACTGTGTCCTGTGGAGCATACCGCGATACCCGCTGCGAAATCGAGAAAACCATTATCGTCCACATCCCAAACCCGGGTGCCGCGCCCATGGTCCATTACAAAGGGATAACCGCGCGGGTAAGATGGTGAAATTACGGCCCGGTCCCGGTCGACTATCGATTTGGCAATTGGCCCTGGTAACTTGAGCGTTTCCATTGGTTTGTAACCTCCTGGTTAAAAATATTGAAATGCGTTGAATTCGGATAATTTCTGTAGCAGAGACTGGGATTTAAAAAATATTTACGGGTTAACCTTAATAAATGAAACCCGAGCAAATTCCTGTCATGATTATAGCACTTCTCATAGTGAGAAGATAGAAGGTCATTCTTCCTGAGTTGGCAAAACAGACGGCAGAAAAGCCTGAGAAAAGAAAAAGGTCAGTCTTGCGCGAGGCTGTGCAAGGTTTTGTTGCTGATTTTTTCGCCGATCATTAACACCGCGACCGCTGCAGCGCATAAACACGCTCCGGTGATAAATACATAGATGGGGCCTACCAGGTCGTATATCACTCCGGCGAGTGGGGATGCGATTAAGGGTGCAATGCCCATCGATGCGGCATTTAAGATGGCCAGAAAAGTGGAGGCCATTTCGGAGGGGGTGCGTTTGTTTATGATCGTCACAATTGAAATGAAATATAAACCCCAGGCGACGCCGCGCACCATGCCAAACAGGATCATTACCCAGGGTTGGGTGGTGAGTGCAAATCCCACCAGGCCAGTACCCAGGAGAATGAAAGAGACCATGATGGTACGTACGTCTCCCCACCTGCGCATCAGGCGCGTGCCAAATAGCAGAGTGGGTATCTCAAAGAAAGCCGGCAGCCCAAAAAACATGCCGATCATTTGCATCCCTCCGCCCAACTCGGCCATGTATACACTGCTGAAGACATAACCCATGATATTGCTGGCGCCCATCAGCATGGAGGATATGATCAGGGACGCCAGCAGTGGATCCTGGCGGATGAGTCTCATGGGCTGGTGGGAAATGGACTGGGGCCCACGTTCTTCGGTCAATGTCAAAGCGCTGGCAGCCACCAGTAGAAAGAGCAGACCGGTGACCGGAAACATGGTTTTTAATCCAAACTGATCCCACAAAAAACCAGACAACGAGGCCAGTACCGCAAAGGTCAAAGAACCCCACATTCGCATGGCGCCGAAATTGAGCTGTTCACGCGATGCCATGCGCGAGATGAGGCTGTCGCCCAGCGGGGCGATGGGCGTACGCGCCATGGCGACAAAAATGGAGATGGTTAAGATGCCAGTAAAGGTGGTGGGAAGCCCAAGCAGATAGACAACGAGGCCAAAAAACAAACATGTCGCC
This sequence comes from uncultured Anaerolineaceae bacterium, assembly GCA_964496705.1. Classification (GTDB taxonomy): domain Bacteria; phylum Chloroflexota; class Anaerolineae; order Anaerolineales; family Anaerolineaceae; genus CAZCBJ01. Next base: position 2,925 of record CAZCBJ010000085.1, read on the forward strand.
GCCAAAAGCCGCACCCGCCAACCGCGCCGGTCTGCCAAATTTGAGACGATCGGAGAGAATAACAGCGCAGAAAGGGGAAATAAGGCACCGATAATCCCGATCTGGCGTCCGTTTAAACCGATTTGGGCATAATAGACGTTGGGATATGGGTCGAAGAACCCCACCACCCCCCAATAAAGGGCGTAAAACAATGCCCCGCGCAGCATAGGAGATAGTTTCATGAAGCCGGCGGTAAATCGCTGGCCAGGACCAACGCGCCAAGCAGACCGGAATTATCACCCAATTCAGCCCGGGTGATCGTCAAATTGGCGTAGTATTCGGAGCGCATGGCGTGCTCTTCAACGGAGCGCTTTAATGCATCGTGGAACCACGAGCCAGACCGAGAAACCCCTCCGCCCAAAATGACGATCGAAGGGTTGAAAATCATCAGGTAATTGGCAATCCCTAGCCCCACGAAATAACCTCCGCGTTGAAGAGCGTCCTGAGCCAGTCGATCACCAGCTTCTGCCACACGCGATATGTCCCGGGTTGTGGCGGGAGGAGAGAGGGGCAGCATAGAATCTCTGCCTTTAGCTCGCTGCTCGTTAAAGTAATTCGCGATTGCAGTACCTGAGCCGACGGTTTCCAGGTGACCGCGCTGACCGCAGCCGCACAGCGGTCCGTCAGGCAGGATGGTCACATGGCCCAACTCGCCAGCCAGACCCTGTTCTCCCAACACCAGTCGGTTGTCAAGGATTACCCCGCCGCCGATGCCGGTACTGATGGTCAGGTAGAGAAGGTTTTTATGTCCACGTCCCGCGCCGTATTTCCATTCTCCCAGGGCGGCCAGGTTGGCATCGTTGCCTATTGCGGCCGGCACTTGAAAGTGATCCTGTAGCAATTGCCGAAGCGGAAGCCGATCCCAACCCGGAATGTTGGGCGCTGAAAGCAACATGCCGGCGCCAGGATCAACCGGTCCGGGGAAGGCAGCCGCCATCCCGCGAACGCTGCCCTCCTTTGGCCAGACCTCTGAGATCAGGCCAAACAGCCGTTCCAATGGTTCACCGCTGCCCCGGGTGGGAATACGTTTTTGATGGATGGGCTCAATCCCATCTTTTGGGAACACTGCTGCGCGCAGCTGAGTCCCGCCAATATCTGCTGCGATGTAGGTATCCATAACGGCTGAATTATAGCATGCCTGTCAGGACTGAGTTGGGTTTGTTGACGTAAGTGAAAAGGCTGCTATAATTCGGCGCGATGCGCCCTTCTGAAAAAAACTGGCTACACCGTATCTGGCGATTCGTCCGCCAGGAAATTCGGTGGTTGGCTCCCGGTCTGGGGGTCAAGCGCTGGGTGGGAGTGATTCTGTTTGGCACCACGTTGATCGGGGTGGGTTTTGCGGTGTTGATCCTGGATTTCTATCGCAACGCGCCGGATTCCTGGTGGCTTCCGATCATCTCTGCCCTATCGTTGCGATTTCTAACTCGACCATTGAGGGTTTTGGTATTCGGCGGATTGGGTATTTCGCTGATCATTCTGGGCACCTGGGGCTTGAACCGGTCGCTGCTGCGCCCTTTTTTGCGACCAGGCAAGCCGATACTTGAGGCTGTAACCAGTTATCGAAAACGAGAAAGAGGGCCGCGTTTGGTGGCGATTGGCGGCGGAACAGGGTTGGCAATCACGTTACGCGGGACGAAAGCGCATACCATGAACCTGACAGCTATCGTCACCGTGGCAGATGACGGCGGCTCATCGGGTGAATTACGGCGCGGACGGGGTATTCTGCCGCCGGGAGATATACGCAATTGCCTGGCGGCGTTATCCAATGACGAGGAATTGCTCTCTCAGATTTTTCAATACAGGTTTTCGAGTGGAGCGGGATTGGGCGGCCATTCGTTGGGCAATCTATTTATCACAGCGATGAGCGAAATCACGGGCAGCTTTGAGGAGGGTGTGGCGGAGTCAGGCCGGGTGCTGGCGGTGCAGGGGCGCGTACTGCCTTCCACGCTGCATGATGTGCGCCTGGTGGCGGATGTGCAGCTTCCCGCGACGGCGAGAGAGAAACGAGTTAAAGGGGAAAGTGCTATTCCCAAAGCGCGCGGCAAGATTCAACGGGTGTGGTTAGAACCGAGTAATCCGTTGGCTTATCCTCCAACACTACAGGCTATTTTAAATGCCGAATTGATCGTGATTGGACCGGGCAGCCTTTATACAAGTTTGCTGCCCAACCTGCTGGTGCCTGATATTGCCGATGCCATTCGGGCAACCCGCGCGGTGAAGTTTTATGTGTGTAATGTGGCCACCCAGCCAGGCGAAACAGATGGTTTTTCCTGCGGCGATCATGTGCATACACTGGAAAAACATTTGGGAATGCGACCGTTTGATCTTGTCCTGATCAATAACTGCTACGAAGGCAAATTGTCGGATGGCTTGGAATGGGTGCGCCCTGAGCCTGATTTTGAGCAGAATTATCCGATTTATGCGGCCGATTTGCGGGATGAACAATTTCCATGGCGGCATCATGCCGCAAAACTGGCACAGGCTGTGTTGGATTTGTATTACGAAAAGACAGGGCCGCTGACCAACGGCAAGGATGAAAGTAGCAGCAAAACGGGATAAAATTCCATGCCCTGCATGGTAAAATAACTTAATCATACACAGGAGGAAGTAACAATGGCAGTGAAAGTTGGTATTAATGGGTTTGGCCGGATTGGCCGTCAAGTCTTGAAGGCCATGATGGAACGGGCTGGCGATACGCTGGAAGTGGTGGCGGTAAATGATCTTTTCGACGTCAAGCAGAATGCCCACCTGTTCAAGTATGACTCGAATTACGGTATCTTCCCGGGCGAGGTCGTGATCGATGGTGCAGACATCGTGGTCAACGGCAAGCGTGTAAAGGTCTGGGCGGAGAAAGATCCCGCCAAGCTGCCCTGGGGCGAGAACGGTGTGGACATCGTGATCGAGTCGACCGGTATTTTCACCGACGCCAAGAGTGACCCCGCCAAGGGTAAAGCAGGGGCGGATGTTCATATCACCGTCGGGGGTGCCAAAAAGGTCATCATATCGGCCCCCGCGAAGAATGAGGATCTGACGATCGTGCTGGGTGTGAATGATGACAAATACGATCCCACCAAGCATCACATCGTTTCCAACGCGTCCTGCACAACCAACTGTCTTGCTCCGGCAGCCAAGGTGGTTAACGATAAATTTGGTATCGTGTATGCGGTGATGACCACCATTCACTCGTACACCAACGACCAGGTGATCCTGGATCAGGGTCATAAGAAAGAAATGCGCCGCTCCCGCGCCGCTGGCCTGAACATCATCCCCACCACCACGGGTGCCGCCAAGGCGGTTGCCTTGGTCATCCCTGAGCTGAAGGGGAAATTTGACGGCTATTCGCTGCGCGTTCCCACCCCGACCGTGTCAGTGGTTGATTTCTCAGCCACGGTTGAAAAGCCGGTCACCAAGGATGAGCTGAACGCGGCATTTGTCGAAGCTGCCGAAGGTTCGATGAAGGGTATCCTGGGCGTGACCCGCGGTGAGTACGGTGATCCGCTGGTTTCGATGGACTTCAAAGGTGACCCGCGCTCAACCATTGTGGACCTACCCAGCAACATGGTGATGGGCAACCTGATCAAGGTGGTGACCTGGTACGACAACGAGTGGGGCTACTCCTGCCGCACGGCTGACCTTGCGGTTAAGATGGCCAAGTGGCTCTAATCTGCGTGTGAAAGATAATTCCCCCTTCCCGACATAGGAAGGGGGAATTTTAAAGCAAATCGTAATCTGGAGGATGTCATGTTCAATAAAAAGACCATTCGTGATGTTGAATTTAAAAACAAAAGAGTCCTGGTGCGGGTTGACTTCAATGTGCCTTTGAAAGAAGGACAGGTGGCGGATGACACGCGCATTCGGGCAGCCATGCCCACCATCCAGTACCTGCTCGATCAAGGCGCCGCCGTCATCTTGTGCTCTCATCTCGGACGTCCGAAGGGCGGCCCGGATGCCAAGTACAGCCTCAAGCCGGTGGCTGATCATCTGGGTAAATTGATGGGGAAATCAGTGGCATTTGCCGAAGATTGCATCGGTCCTGTGGCTGAGGCGGCTGTAGAAGCTCTAAAGCCTGGAGAGGTGCTCGTGCTGGAGAACACCCGTTTTTATCCGGGCGAGGAGAAAAATGACCTGGATTTGGCCAAACAGATGGCCTCGCTTGCGGACGTGTATGTAAACGATGCCTTTGGCACTGCGCACCGCGCCCATTCCTCAACCGAAGGCGTTGCCCGTTTTCTGCCGGCTGTGGCGGGTTTCCTGATGGAAAAAGAGATCAAATACCTGGGCGAGGCAGTGGCCAACCCCAAACGCCCGTTTGTGGCCATATTGGGCGGGGCAAAGATTAGCGATAAAATTGGTGTGATCAGGAACCTGCTGGCCAAGGCAGATGTCATTCTGATTGGCGGTGGCATGGCCAATACCTTCCTGAAGGCCAAGGGGTATGCTGTGGCCGACTCGCTGGTGGAAGATGAAGTACTGGAAATGGCGAAAGAATTGGTGGCGCTGGGTGGCAGCAAGCTGCACCTCCCGGTGGACCTGGTCATTGCTGACAGGTTTGAGGCTGAAGCGGATTCGCGCACCATTCCGGTGGGAAATGTACCAGACGGTTGGCGCATCCTCGATGTCGGCCCAGCCACTGTGGCTGCCTACGGAAAAGAGGTTGCCGGGGCAGGAACAGTGGTATGGAATGGACCGATGGGTGTGTTTGAGTTCCCGGCTTTTGCCAAAGGCACATTCGGGGTGGCTCAGGCAGTGGCAGTCAGCGGCGCGGTCAGCGTGATCGGTGGCGGCGAATCGGTGGCTGCCATCCAGCAGTCTGGATTGGCTGATAAAATCACCCATATTTCGACCGGGGGCGGCGCCTCCCTTGAAATGCTCGAAGGGTTGGTGCTTCCCGGTCTGGCAGCGCTGCAGGACAAGTGATCCATTAGCATGTTTATTACTGACGAGATATCTGGCGGTTTACCGCCAGATATCCGTCGAATCACCCTTGTATTTCTGGTCACTTTCAGGTAAAATCCCTCCCTGCGTTTGGTAAGTTATCTTTGGAGGAAATACTTTGGCAAATATCAAATCTCAGATCAAGCGAAACCGGCAAAATGAAAAACGGCGTGTTTTCAACCGAGTGATTCGCGGCCGCGCACGCACCTTCGTTGCGGATGCCCGCCGGGCGCTTGACAACGGCGAACCTGCTGATACAGAAGTTGCAGTGAAGCGCGCGATTGTCGCCCTGGACAAGGCGGCTGAAAAAGGCGTCATCCACAAGAACAATGCTGCCCGTCGTAAAAGCCGTCTGATGAAACGCCTGGCCGCGCAGGCCAAGTAAGCAAACCATCACCCCGGTCATGCCGGGTTTGACCCAGTGGGATAGCGGGAGTGAAATGACTCCCGCTTTTCTGTTTCTACCACAGGATGGCGGCGAATGTTCGAGAATGAACAACATCAAATTGAAGAAAAAATCCTGGCTTACTGCAAAACTCATCACCTGCCAGACTTGCCGATCCAATGGAGCTGGATTCCGTTCAGCGGGCATTGGGGCATGGCAACCTCATTTTTTCAACTTGCGTCGGCTGAGGCAAAAACAAGCGGCAAGTCGGTCAATGTCTCCCAGCGAGCGCAGGAGATTGCCTGCCAGGTGGCTGAGCATCTTGGTCAAATGGAAGGTTTTGAGAAAATCGAGGCTGTGCGTGGCTATTTAAATCTATATTTTTCGACTTCAGATTACATGCAACGGGTCGTCGATTCTGCTCTGACGGAAAAAGAGAATTTTGGCTGCGGGGAGGAACGCGGCGAACAGGTGATGGTGGAATTTTCGCAGCCTAACACCCATAAGGCATTCCATGTGGGCCATCTGCGCAGCGCCATCTTGGGGGATGTACTGTGCCGCATCCTGGATTTTGCAGGTTACACAGTTGCACGGGTAAATTATCCCGGGGATATTGGTCTGCATGTCATTAAGTGGCTGTGGAACTATCAGAAATACCACCGGGGAGAACGCCCCAGCCAGGATATCACCCGCTGGATGGGCGATATGTATGCCGAGGCCAACCGACGTCTGGAGGAGAATCCAGAGGAGGAGGCTGAAGTGCGTGCATTGTATGCGCGCTGGGATCGACGCGATCCCGAGATCGTGGCATTGTGGGAAGAAACCCGGCAGTGGTCATTGGATGGTTTCCACGAGATATATGATGCGCTTGATATCCGCTTTGAACGGTATTATTTCAACAGCATGGCTGAAATCCCCGGTAAAGAGTTGGTGGCAGAGCTGGTTGCAAAAGGAATTGCGCGGGATGAGCGCCCTGAAGGGCCGGTGATCGTTAAAATAGATGAATTGTTGGGGTTGAGCCAGGAGAAATACCGCGTGCTGGTCGTCTTGCGCTCAGACAATACCGCCTTATATGCGACGGAAGATCTGGCATTGGCGAAAATGAAATTTGCGGATTATCCTGACATGGTTCGCTCTTATTACGTAGTTGATGTGCGCCAATCGCTGCATTTTCAACAGGTGTTTAGAACATTAGAGCTTGCGGGATATGAATGGGCGACCCGCTGCCAGCATGTGCCCTATGAACTGGTCAATCTGCCGGGAAATGTGGTGATGGCATCCCGGGATGGGACGGTGGTGTTGCTGGAGGATTTGATCCGCGAAGCCACCGCCCGCGCATTACAGGTGGTGCGCGAGAAAAATCCTGAACTGAATGAGGAGCAAAAGCAGGCGGTGGCCAGAGCGGTTGGCATTGGGTCAATCAAGTATCCCATGTTGGCGCGCGAAAATGCAAAAATCGTCACCTTCGACTGGCAATCGGCGCTTGATTTTGAAGGTCAGGCTGCGCCTTACATCCAGTACGCTTATGTACGAGCGGGAAGTATCCTGCGCAAGGCTGGATCTGAGCTGCCTCCTGCCACCCAGCCGGATTATGATCTGTCAACTGCCGAGATCCAACTGGTCGAATTGATCTCGCGATTCCCGAAAGAGGTGCAGCGGGCGGCGGCTGAGTTGAAACCACTGTACATCGCTACGGCAGGATATGAACTGGCCCGAGCGTTCAATGATTTCTACAATCAATGCCCGGTGCTTTCATCTAACGATGTCATACGCCAGACCCGCTTGCGAATGGTGGCGGCAGCCCGTCAGACAATTGGTAATTGTCTGGAGTTGTTGGGGATCACGGCGCCGGATGTCATGTAAGCCCGGCAATAGTTTGCAAAGGATGCGCTTCGGTTGTAAAATACGCATGGTTTTTCTACCAAATGTCTGACAATGAAGGAGAGATAATGACTCGGATTCGCACGATTATCATGGGGGCGGCTGGACGTGATTTTCACAATTTCAATGTTTATTTCCGCGGAAATAAAGCCTATGAAGTGGTCGCTTTCACGGCGACGCAAATCCCGAATATTGAAGGGCGTAGGTATCCGGCGGAACTGGCTGGAGAGTTGTATCCCCAAGGTATCCCCATTCATCCTGAAGAAGAATTGCAGCAGTTGATCGCAGACCTGAACGTTGATCAGGTGATCTTTGCTTATAGCGATGTGCCGCACGAGTTCGTCATGCACCAGGCATCCAAGGTTTTGGCTGCAGGGGCTGATTTTCGGTTGATGGGTATGCATCATACACAGCTCAAGTCGACCAAGCCGGTTGTATCGGTTTGCGCGGTGCGCACAGGATCTGGGAAAAGCCAGACCACCCGGCGGGTTTCGCTGATTTTACGCGGGATGGGCTTTAAAGTGGCGGCTATTCGCCACCCCATGCCGTATGGAGATCTGGTGAAGCAAAAAGTGCAGCGCTTCGCCACCTATGCGGATTTGGATGCGCACGAATGCACCATCGAAGAAAGGGAGGAATACGAACCTCATCTGGATAATGGTGTGATTGTCTTTGCGGGAGTCGATTACGAAGCCATCCTGCGCCAGGCTGAGAAGGAAGTGGACATTGTCCTTTGGGACGGGGGAAACAATGATTTTGCCTTCTACATCCCCGACCTAGCGATCGTGGTCGCTGACCCGCATCGCGCGGGGCATGAGAGCAACTATCATCCCGGTGAAACCAACGTGCGCAGTGCGGATGTGTTTGTCATCAATAAGGTTGATACCGCCAACCCGGAAGATGTGATCAAAGTGCGCGAAGCCCTTCACGGGATGAACTCATCCGCGCAGATCATCGAGGCTGCTTCACCTTTGTTTGTAGACGAGCCAGAATCGATCCGTGGAAAACGAGTTCTGGTAATTGAAGATGGACCGACGTTGACACATGGTGAAATGACCTACGGCGCTGGATGGGTTGCTGCGCGGCGATTCGGCGCAGGTGAGATTATCGACCCGCGACCGTATGCGGTGGGCAGCATCATTGCCACTTATCGAAAATACCCCAATACAGGCAAGATCCTGCCGGCCATGGGCTACGGCGATGAAATGGTGCGTGACCTGGAAGCCACGATCAACAATGCGGCTGTGGATATCGTGCTTTCTGCCACGCCAATTGACCTGAAAAGGATCTTAAAAGTTAATAAACCCATGCAGCGTGTTCGTTATGAGCTGCAGGAGATTGGCCAGCCAACGTTGGAGCTGATTCTCAAAGCGAAATTCGGGAAATAGACCCGGGAAAGAAGCGGCGGGTAATCGTTCAATCAAGATTACCCGCCGCATGGTATGATTGCAGCATGTTTATTGATGAAGTGGAAATATTCGTTCGTTCTGGCAAGGGAGGAGATGGCATGGTCCATTTCCACCGCGAGAAGTATGTTCCGCGCGGCGGTCCCGATGGGGGAGATGGCGGGCGTGGAGGAAATATCATATTTAAAGTGAAACCCACGCTCAATACGCTGTCATCGTTTCGGCATAAAATCCGATACATTGCGCAAGATGGCGGCAAGGGTGGGCCGAATAACCAGTCTGGCAAATCGGCACCGGATTTGGTGATCCTGGTTCCACCCGGTACATTAATCTACGATGCCAATACAGGAGAAGTAATTGGCGACCTGGTGGATGCTGAGCAGCCTCTGCTGGTGTGCAAGGGTGGGCGCGGTGGGCGCGGAAATCAGCATTTTGCCACGCCGCAAAACCAGGCGCCGCGCATGGCTGAGAAGGGCGAGCCCGCCCAGGAGCGCAACCTGAAACTGGAATTGAAATTGATCGCGGATGTTGGCATTGTTGGGGTGCCCAACGCGGGTAAATCGAGCCTCTTGGCAGCCGTGACCAACGCAAAACCCAAGATCGGTGATTATCCATTCACCACGCTGGAGCCCAACCTGGGGGTAGCCGAACTGAATATCGACACCGTTCTGGTGCTGGCGGATATACCCGGACTGGTGGAAGGAGCCCACAGCGGGATCGGCCTGGGTGATGCGTTTCTACGCCACATCCAGCGCACAAGTGTATTGATTCATTTGCTGGATGGCCTGTCGGAGGATCCGCTGGCTGACTTCAATCAGATCAACAGTGAACTGGCCTTGTTTGACGAAGCATTGGCTCGAAAACCCCAGATCGTCGTTTTGAACAAGATCGATTTGCCGCAGGTCAAAGAACGCTGGCCGATCATTCAGTCTGCTCTGGCAGCTCGCGGTATTCAGCCGATGGCGATTTCGGCCATGGCAAGACTCAACCTGGACACTTTGATGTGGGCTGCGGCTGAACTGGTGCGCACAACCCCGAAACCTGAGGTTCAACCCAGCCTGCCGGTGTACCGACCCAAAGAAGACGCGGGCTTATTCAGTGTGGAAAAAGAGGGGGATGGATACCGGGTGCGGGGAGCTGGTATCGAACGGGCGGCTGCCATGACTTATTGGGAATATGATGGTTCGGTGCGCAGATTCCAGCGTTTGATGGAAAAATTGGGTGTGGAGAAAGCCCTTGTAAAAGCGGGAATTCAAGAAGGCGATACGGTTTTCATCGGCGAACATGAATTGGAATGGCAGGATTAGGCATGCGCCTGGGGATCTTTGGCGGGACCTTTGATCCGCCGCACATTGGGCATCTGATCCTGGCGCAGGAAGCTTATGCCCAACTGAATCTGGATCAGGTGATCTGGATGCTCACGCCTGACCCGCCACACAAACACGGGCAAATCATCCGACCCTGGTCGGTACGCATGGAAATGGTCGCAGCAGCCATAGCCGATAACCCCCACTTTGTCTTATCAACCATAGAGGCTGAGCGATCCGGCCCGCATTACACCGTGGATACGGTGAAGATTTGGCTTGAGCAACATCCGAGTGATGAGCTGTATTATATGATCGGAGGCGACTCGCTGCGAGACCTGCCGACCTGGTATCATCCTGATGAGTTGATCGAGCTCATTACAGGACTGGTGGTGATGCGCCGACCAGGAGTGTATTTCGACCTGGAGCAGTTGGGTGGGTTATTGCCAGCCTTAAAACCAAAAATTCATTTTATCGGAGCGCCTGCTCTGGAAATATCCTCGTCAGACATCCGCGAACGCATCAAACAAGGCAGACCCTATCGCTATTATCTCACCGAGGCTGTGTACCGGATGATCCTATCCAAAGGGTTCTACGAAAATTAGTCAATAAAACAGCGCCGGAGACGGCGCTGTTTTTTACGATGTATGCTGTCAAGCCACCGGCGGGAGCAGGTCGGTGGGAGTGCCTTCGTTCGATGGGGCAGGTTCTGAGGAAGGTGCAGGCGGAGTTGAGACTGCCTGGGGTGTGGTATTTTCCACCGTGCCGAAACGGGTCATCACCACGCTGCCCAAGCCCAATATAGCCGCCAGGAAAGCCGCCGTCCAGCCCAGGCATGGGATCATCGCGATCACCGAGATGAGCAATGTACCCAGACCGGCGCTGATGGGTTCAGCCCAATTCGCCTTGAGCAGCTTGGTGATCCGCACTCCAATCACCAATCCGAAAGCGATCCATCCATACACAATCGCGACCATCAGCATGAGCATACCAATCAGGCTGAGGGGAATCAACAGGATGGTGATGATGAGCAACAGCAAAAATGCAGGAGCGATGACGAGGGTCAGCAAGCCCATGCCGGTTGCTGGCAGCGTGCGGGTGGTGATCGTTGACGCCAGTCGGTTTACGGGCTTCGGCAGCAGGAGAACTACCAGCATGGCCAGAAAGGAGAGCGCCAGTATCTGAAAAACTGCCCACAAAAAGTTACCAATGGGTTCGAAGTCGATCAGAGTCTTGGGTTGCATGGGGTTGGTGTTCAAGTTGAAAGGAAGTCTAAGCATTTCCGGGCTGGAGGTTGATATGGTTCCTTTCACCTGCGAGCCTTCTGACCTGACCAAAGCGCCACCAATATAATTGATATCACCTTCGACCACCGCATGATCGCCAAGTGTGATGGCTGTCCCAATCGTATTGATGCTGCCGCTGACTTTCCCCTGGATATTGATCGCACCGCCGGTGACCATCACGTCGCCGGTCACGGTGGAGCCCTGGGCGAGGTTGCCGACACCGCCCAGGATGATCAGGTTCCCGTTAAGGGTTTCGTCACTGGATAGTGAGAAAGCGTCGCCAACCACCACCTGGTCGCCTTTTGGAGTTTGCGCCAAGACAGGCGATGGTACAGCCAGCAAGAATGCCACAAGGATGAAGACAATCAGGCACTTTCGAAAGAGTATATTCATTTTCTTTCCACTCCTTTGAACAGGGTTTGCCACAGGTGAGACACCCAGATGCCGGCCAAAAGGCAGAAACCCAGGCTCAGCAGAATCCAGATCGCCAGTGGAATGGCGAGGGGTAGGGTTGGTGTCCATGTGGAGAGGGCGGTCTGTAGATTCGAGCCGACGATGATCGCCCGCGTGAAGGTTGTAAATCCGGCAATCACCAGATCGGTGAAGGATACTGTAGTTGCCACATAAATACCCAGGGCGAGGAACGACACGACAGCCGGTGTAGCCAGGCTGATGAGCCAAATGCGAATCAGGCGCAACTGCTGCCGGGCGCGCCGTTCGTGAAGACTTTCGCGCCAACCCTGAGCGAAAGCTGCTTGTGGAGCTGCAGGGGGAGTGGAAGCCAGACGGGCTTCCACTTGATCCCAGGCGTGGGAAAGCGAGCGACACTGGTTGCATTGTTCCATGTGCTGCTCCAGTTCCTGTTTTTGGGGTGATGAAAGCTGCTCTTGATTGAATAACCACTTTTCAAAAGGCTGGTGGCTCATACCACTTCCTCCGTCAAATGATAGGCTGGTTGGGTTGTTCTCCAGCGCTGTGCCAGCAAGACACGAGCGCGGTGCAACCGGCTTTTTACTGCGCTTACGGTTAATGACAAGGCTTGTCCTATCTCTTCATCTGAAAAATCATGCCAATAACGCATAATCATTGCAGCCCGATC
>CAZCBJ010000086.1:0-14958 GCA_964496705.1 uncultured Anaerolineaceae bacterium
GGAGCAATCCCAAAAACAGGTTTGAGGGTGGAATGACATAGCGTGAAGTGTTTTGTTTCGGTGTCAGATTAAGCAAATTTTCTTGTTCTGCCGACCAGTCAATTGCGTTCACAACCAAATCGGCATTGCCCAGTGTTTGGATCTGTGCGTTTGTCGAAAACAATGAAGAGCCAAAGACAACCACCCGCCCCTTCGTGTCATAATCATCCGCAGCCACTGCCAAAGGTACTGGTCCAAGGATATCTGAATTTGCGTCTGCAGCGATCCTTTGTTCTTCAATACTGGAGATGTCTGACTCAGCCCAGGCTGATTGCGCAGTTTTTGCAAGTATTACAGGATTTACTGAGGACGGCGGAGTAACTACGTTTACACTTCGTGCCAATGGAAAAACGGCAGCCATTGTTTGTTTTACCCCAAAGGTGATTGGGTGGTTGCCATATTCATTTACGATAGTAACTGTTACCGGGTTGATATTTGGATCAATCACCAAATCGTTTCCCAGGTCAATCCCCCAACCCTGCTGAAGGTACTGGTCAAATCCAAGCTGTGGATCAACTCCTTTGTATAGGAAAGGCGACCCACCAAAATAGACCAGACCTCCTCCGGCTGCCAAGTAGTCTTTTATTAATGTAATTTCCTGTTCGTAGAGGCTCGATTTTGGCTCAACGATGATAATGGCCAAAGCATCATCTGGAATGGTTGGAGATGAGATGAGGTTGAGGTTTTTGACCGTGTAGTTTTTATTCACCAATAACTGTTTGAATGTGCCGAGTGAGTCGTCGCCAGAACCTTCGATATCATTCTCTCCATGACCTTGCAAGAAATATACAGTGCGTTCTTCTGGGTTGGAAAGGCGAATGATGGTGGAAGTTAAATCTTGTTCTGTTGGATATGAAATTTGTTCTGTGCGTTCGCCCATTTCCAGAACGATGGTACCGTCGCGGGTGATATTGTACTTCGTTGCTTCGGTTACTTCCTTGATGGGATCAATAAATTTGTAATCAAATTTTCCCTTGCTGTTATATTTGAAGCTGTCCAGCAGTTTTGTGGCGGAATCGGCTGGGTTTTGGCTTGAAAAGAATGCTTTTGCGAGAACGGGTTGGCTTAATGACTGCAAGGTGTTTATTGTTTCTGGAGCAAGGGTGTGTTCCTTGTCTTCGGTCAGATCCCATCGTTGGGGATTTTTGAACGCCAGGTAGTTAACAACGACCAATATCCCGATGAAAGCAATGGCAAGCACCAGGGCGTTGCTTCCATATTTGGCTTGCCGTCCCGTAATCATTTCCCGTACACGGACCGGGTCAAGGATTATGAATACCGCAAGGCCGAAGACCGCCAAACCCAAACTGACTTGCACATAAGTAGAGAAGGCTTTTTGAACGATATAAATACTGCCAGCAGCTAGCAACGCTATCAGGGAGAGATATAAGCCCAGGGGGGCTAAACGACGCCAATTACCTTTCATTATCGCCACCTTCTGGTTTCGATTGAGGTTTTTCCTATCAGCAATGCGACAAGAATAACGCTGATGTAATACACGATATCTTTGAGTTCAATAACACCCTGGTAGAAGCTGTTATAAAAATGCTCACTAAGATCCAGATACTTTAACAATTCTCCGCCAGTGGCAGCCCCCATGGCCTGCACGGGGTAACTGAGCATCCAAAACAATAATAAAATACCAAGCGTAGCGAAGAAGGAGGCAATCGGATTGTTAAATAAGGATGAAATCGCAACGCCGATGGCAATATAACAGGAGACGAGAAGTATCAGTCCTAGGTAGCCAGAAACCAAAAGTCCCTGATCAATACCAGGTTTGACAATTTGGTTAAGAGCAACTGGATAGATCCAGGTTACAGCGATGATCGTCAGGACGAACAAGACACCCCCAAGCCATTTTCCGGTAATTAGCTCCCAGTCGCGAAGTGGTGCAGTTAATAACAACTCAAGGGTGCCGGATTTTGATTCATCAGCAATCGAGCGCATGGTTATTGCGGGGGTTGTGAAGAGAAAAATGGTTACCATCGGCCCGATGATGATTTGAATTCCGGGAGCATAATTACTATAAGCGCCAGAAACTGCGGCAAGTATGTTGGCATAGAAGATTACGCCCAGAATAATCAGTATCATGAAGAAGACAGCATATGCGATAGGGCTGATGAAGTAATGTTTATACTCTTTAGCGGCTATCGTCCAGATATTTCGCATAATTATTTTTCCTCCATGAATTCTATTGTTTCTGTTTCCTTGTTTTCATCACCAGTCGGTTCATCCCTTGTTAATTGTAGGAATATTTCCTCGAGGCTCATAGTAGTCGCTTGCATTTCCAGTAGATCGAACCCGCTTTGAATCAACTGCCTGGCGACTGTGGGGCGGGCATCATCGCCAGGTGAAACCTCAAATTCTAATGAATCGTCGGACCTGGGATAAACATTGATTACCCCCGGGATTGAAGCGACCAGGGGAAAGGCAGCTTCAATATCGCCACGCACCTTAATGGATACCCTTTGCGCGCCGGTCAATCTTACCTGTAACCCCTCGGTGGTGTCTTCTGCAACCAGAGATCCTTTATTTATGATCAAAACCCTGTCGCATACTTGCTGAGCTTCGGGCAAGATGTGGGTGGAGAGCAAAACTGTATGCTCTTTACCAATATCACGGATCATATTCCGCACTTCGATGATTTGCACCGGATCAAGACCGATGGTAGGTTCATCTAGGATCAGGACTTTTGGGCGATGCAAAAGAGCCTGGGCTAGGCCAATTCTCTGGCGCATGCCTTTGGATAAATTACCGATGTATCCTTTTGCCCGATCCTCGAGATGGACGAGCTCCAACACCTCAAAGACTCTATCATCACCATTGTCAATATGGCGGAGATCAGCCATGAATTTGAGGTATTCGGCAACAGTCATTTCATTGTAAAGCGGTACGGTTTCTGGCATGTACCCGACTATTTTTCTCACTTCGAGAGATTGTTCTATTACATCAAATCCTCCAACTTCAGCTTTACCATAGGAAGGGGGCATGTAACCGGTCAGAATACGCATGGTGGTTGTTTTCCCAGCTCCATTTGGCCCGAGAAAACCTACAATTTCACCTTGATTGATGGTAAAAGTAAGATTGTTAATAGCCCGACGTACGCCATAGTCCTTGGTAAGGCCAGAAACCTTAATCATACACAACTCCTCGCTTGGCATCATTTAACCTAACGAGCGCAAATTACTGCGCCCGCGTAAAAAGATCAAAAACAAATTTAGGACGCATAACACTATACAACAATGGGAGGGGCAAAGTCAATAAGTTTCACGGTTTTCTAATCGAATCCTAATCTTCTAGTTTTTGTGACAATAAGGTACAATAGGCAGGTTTGTGCTTTAACATAAATTTCATTACTTCTTTTCTGGAGGAAAATATGGATGGTATAAATCTGTTAGGGATGGCGCGTCATGGCTTGAATGCTTTTGAGCAATATGCCATTATGGGTGTGTTGGCCACTGCATTCATCAGCCTGATCTATGCCTGGCTTCTAAGAGGTAATGTCCTCAAAAAAGATATGGGCGACCAAAAGATGCAAGAAGTGTGGAATGCTATCAGAACAGGTGCAGACTCCTATCTGTCTCGGCAGTTGAAGACCATTTTACCAGCCATCGGCTTGTTGACAGTTGCGCTATTCTTGAGCGTTTATGTGGTGCCTCCAAGTCGAGAAGCAACGCATGAATTCCCGGTTAATACAACCATCATCATCGCAATTGGCCGAACGGTTGCGTTCATTCTGGGCGCAAGTTTTTCATTAATCGTAGGTCAACTTGGAATGCGAATGGCCATACAAGCGAATGTCAGGGCTGCGTCTGCGTCGAGGAGAGGGTTTAACGAATCTTTATCGATTGCTTATTATGCAGGCACAGTAACTGGCATGCTGACCGATGGTCTGGGCCTCTTGGGTGGGACGGTAATCTTTATTGTGTTTGGTACTGCCGCCCCAGACGCTTTATTGGGCTTTGGTTTCGGTGGGACGCTGTTGGCTCTTTTCATGCGGGTCGGTGGTGGTATCTATACCAAGGCTGCGGATGTTGGTGCCGACTTGGTGGGGAAAGTGGAAAAAGATGTCCCGGAAGATGATCCCCGCAATGCAGCGGTGGTGGCCGACTTGGTCGGCGACAATGTGGGCGACTGCGCCGGCATGGCGGCAGATATTTTTGAAAGTTACGAGGTTACCATCGTCTCAGCCTTGATTCTTGGCTTGACTCTGGCTGCGATAGAACCGAATGAGGGGATGAAATTACGCTGGATCGTATATCCATTGATCATACGCGGTATTGGGGTGATCAGCTCAATTCTTGGAACATTCGCGGTGCCGATCTGGGAAAAATTTCCGATCAAATTCCTGCGCGCCCATGATGCCGAAGAAGCCATGTTCCGCTCCTATGAAGTGTCCAGTTTAAACACCATTATATGGTCATTTGTTGTGGCTTTGGTGTATGCCAAAGACTGGCGGCTTGCGGCTTTGACGACCATTGGTGTTGGATTAGCTGTTGCTTTCAATCCTTTGACCTCCTATTTCACTTCCACCAGACGATCTCCAGTCAAAGAAATCGTCAAATCTACGGATACTGGTCCTGCCACGACTATCTTATCTGGCCTTTCGGTTGGCATGGAATCTAGTGTCTGGGCTTTACTCGTCATTTGTGTATCTTTTATCTTCGCGCTGCTTCTATACAACCAAGATGGTCCCATTTATGTTTTATATGCGGTTGCCTTGATTGGTATTGGTATGCTCAGCCATACCGGAAACAATGTCGCGATGGACTCCTATGGGCCCATCTCAGATAATGCGAACGGAATTGCAGAAATGGCTTGGCAGGACAAAGACGATGCTGTTACCAATAATGCACGTCAAATCATGGCCGATTTGGATGCTGTTGGCAACACGACCAAAGCTATAACCAAAGGCATTGCCATCGCATCGGCTGTAATCGCTGCAGTCAGTCTTTTTGCCTCGTACATCACCGATGTGGGTAGGGTTCAGGCACAGTTGGGTGTGGCAGTTATTGACGCGATTCGCGTCTCGGACACAAAGGTGTTTGTGGGTTTCCTGATTGGTGGAGCATTGCCGTGGCTTTTTAGTTCCTTATCCATTAAAGCCGTTTCACGTGCTGCGAGCCAGGTTGTGGAAGAGGTGCGTAAGCAATTCCGTCGTCCGGGCATCATGGAGGGGACGGTTATCCCTGATTATTCACAGGTGGTTGGAATCTCCACGCGCTCTGCACAGAAAGAGCTTATTCCGTTGGCTGCCATCGCAGTACTAACACCGCTTCTGGTTGGCATGGTTTTACAAGTGGAGGCGTTGGGTGGCTTTTTGGCCGGTGTTATTCTGAGCGGGCAACTTTTAGCTGTTTTCATGGCGAATGCAGGTGGCGCATGGGATAACGCCAAGAAGTCGATCGAAGATGAGCCGCGAAATGTTGCTGAAAATACCGGAAAGGGTTCTGAACGCCACAAAGCAGGCGTGGTGGGTGACACTGTGGGAGATCCCTTGAAAGACACGGCTGGTCCGGCTTTGAATCCAATGATCAAGGTTGTCAACCTGGTTAGCTTGCTGGCTGCACCGGTCATTGTAAAGTATAGCGAGCTTGGGGTTGTCGGTTGGATAGCTGTGATTATTATGCTCGGAGTTGTGATCTGGTCAATCCATCAAAGCCAGAAACCTGTCGGCAAGATATAGAATATTAAACTGAGTAAAATACAAGCTGGCGAGATTATGAATCGCCAGCTTGTGTTTTAAGGGCTATTAAGCAACTCGCCATGTCCTGCGGGTATCCAGCCTTGAGGGTCATTTGTTCCCCTTTGTCCGGGTGATTGAACTCGATCACACTGGCATGCAGCGCAAGACGTGAAATGAGAATTTGGTCCACATCATCATGGCATTTTCTTCGCCCGTAAAGGCAATCGTTCAGAATCGGGTATCCGATTGATGATAAATGTGCTCGTATCTGGTGTGTATAGCCTGTTCTTGGACTGATACACAACAGTGCCGACCTTGAAAACACTTCCATCACCTTTACATGAGTTACGGCGGGCTTACCGCCTGAATGAGCGACTACAGTTCTATGACTGCGGTCACCATTGATTTTTAATGGGGAGTTAATTGTGATGGATGTCCATGTCGGTGTTCCAGCCACTATGGCATGATAGGTTTTATTCACAGACCGCATCCGAAATTGCTCATTCAATATTTTGTGACTGGATGAGTTTTTTGCGAAGAGAACGATACCGCTTGTTTCGCGATCTAATCGGTGAACGATCCATATCTTTTGGTGGGTCTCTTGCAGGATTGCGGAAAGACATGGCAAGGTGGGATCGTACCCATCCTGAATCACTCTGAGACCAGGCGGTTTATTGACAGCTAAAATGGATTCATCTTCATAAATGAATTCAAGCTGCATCTTGTTTGTTCAATGATCTACCAGGCGTAAGCCCAGGGAGCCTCTCCGCCCGGACCTGGCCAGATTTCATCGAGCTTTTTTAAGACATCATCGCTGAGAACAATATCCATGGCTCTGAGGCTGCCGGTGAGTTGATCGGTGGTGCGGGGACCAATAATTGGGGCGGTGACAATTGGATTGCGCAATAACCAGGCAAGGGCGACATCTGCAGGTTTCTCGCCTATTTCTCTACACAGGTTCTCATACTTTTCCAGTTGAGGGTGTTTTTCTAAGGCTTCTTTTTGGACCCAATCGTCGGCGCGTCGGCCTTCCTTCACTTTTTCCAGAATACCACCGAGCAAGCCGCTAGCTAGAGGACTCCAGGGAATTAATCCCAATCCGTATTCGCGGCACGCAGGAATCACTTCCAGCTCAACCATACGGGCATTTAGATTGTAAAGACTTTGCTCTGACACCAGACCATAAAAATGTCTGGCATTCGCGCTTTCTTGGGCCTGCGCAATATTCCAACCAGCAAAATTGCTGCTACCCACATAGATCACTTTTCCTTGCTGAACGAGAACCTCCATAGCCTGCCAAATTTCGTCCCATGGAGTGTCTTTATCTATATGGTGCATCTGATACAGGTCTATATGATCTGTTTTAAGCCTCCTTAAGCTCTCTTCGCACGCCTGCCGGATATGCAAGGCCGATAATTGGCTTTGATTCGGCCATTTACCCATCGTCCCATACACTTTGGTTGCAATTACCACCTTCTCGCGTCTTCCGCCGCCTTGCGAGAACCATCGCCCGATGATCTGTTCTGTGATTCCTTCACCTTCTCTCCAGCCATACACATTCGCTGTATCGAAGAAATTGATGCCCAGCTCGAGGGATTGATCCATTATGGCGAAACTATCCGTTTCGTTTGTCTGGGGACCAAAATTCATGGTGCCAAGGCAAAGCCTGCTGACCAATAAACCGGTTCGACCAAGATGTGTGAATTTCATCGTTACCTCCTGACTGATTGTATCGAAATAATCAATGGTTTGTCAAATATTGTGTTCTTGACATAGGATTCTTGCAGGGGTATATTTTTGTTAACGGAGGTTACCATGCATATAGTTTACGTTTCCATCCAGGTTAAAAAAGAATATAGAATAGAGTTCGTTGAGGCCACTATTGAAAATGTGCGAAACAGCCTGCAAGAGGAAGGAGTAGTGCGGTTTGATTTCTTACAAAAAGCAGATGATGCTTGCTCTTTCGTTTTGTATGAGGTTTATCGATCACCTGATGACCAGAAACGTCATCGAGAAACCACTCATTACCAAATCTGGAGAGATCAAGTTCAAGATATGATGGCAGAGCCGCGAAGTGGTAAAAATTATGTGAATATTTTTCCGGAAGATTCCATGTGGAAGAAAAATGTTTGAATTTGCCACAGCATCCAGGATCATTTTTGGAAATGGTTCGATAACTAACCTGGCAAATGTACTTCGCCCGCTTGGAAATAGAATAACGCTAATTTATTCGGGGAGCGGTCCTGAAATTGCCGAAGTCCTGTCCCAGCTTGCCGGAGATCAATTCACCGAGCAAAGATTTCCAATACATGGCGAACCAACGCTTGATGATATCATCACGATTACAGACCAATGCAAGGAATTTGGCGCTGAGATGGTCGTTGGTTTTGGAGGAGGCAGTGTCATTGACACCGGTAAAGCAGTTGCGGCGATGGCTACCAACCCTGGGGAGCTGCTCGATTATCTGGAGGTCATTGGAAAGGGCAAACAAATTGTTGAGCCACCATTACCTATGATCGCCCTGCCAACCACAGCCGGCACAGGAAGTGAAGTCACCCGCAATGCGGTTTTGTCAGTGCCGGAGAAAAAGATGAAGGTGAGTTTGCGCAGTCCCTGGCTTTATCCGCGGGTTGCATTGGTCGATCCAGAACTTACCGCCTCTATGCCTCCGGCACTCACTGCATATACAGGAATGGATGCGCTGACCCAATTGATCGAGCCATTCATCTGCATGCGTGCCAATCCTATGGTTGATCTTTTTTGCAGAGAAGGCATAGAGAGAATTGTGGATTCAATTTTTGATGCGTTTCATGATGGCACAAATTTGCTTGCACGCAACCAGATGTCATGGGCAAGTCTGCTGGGTGGACTATCCCTTGCGAATGCGGGTCTCGGAGCTGTACATGGCTTTGCATCGCCGATTGGAGGGATGTTCAATGCGCCTCATGGAATGGTTTGCGCCTGTCTGTTACCGTCTGTTTTCCAGGTTAATTTTCAGGCATTGCAGGACAGGAAACCCGGAGCCTCGGTATTAGTTAAATTTTTAAACATTGCTCAAATTGTCACAAAGCGTCAAAATGCTACGATAAAAGATGGAATAAGGTGGCTTCAAGAAGTAAATCGAGCACTTAGAATCCCTAGGCTCTCATCTTTGGGTATTGATAGAGGTGACTTTAAAGAGATCGTGAGACTTTCAAAGGAAGCAAGCAGCATGAAAGCGAATCCGATCGAATTAACCGAATTAGAATTGACAAAAATTCTAGAAATGTCTTATTAGTTTCCGGGTTATGACACGAAATAACCGACAGCCAGCACACCCGGGCCGGCGTGAACTACGATAGCTGGAGGAACTTCGGTCATCCATACTGGTTGGCCTGGGCTAAATCTTTCCAAAGATTTAGCCAACATGATTGCCTCTTCTTCAGCGCCTGCATGCATGACACTTAAGTGAATCGTCTTTGGATCCGGGGCATCCTGCTCTATGAATTCGGCCAACCTCGCCAGAGCTCGTTTCTTTGTCCTTTGGCTCTCAGCGGGAGCGATCACTCCTTCGCGAAGAGTCAAGATTGGTTTCACCTGTAAGAGGCTTCCCAGTAATGCTTTTGCCGGCCCGATTCTTCCCCCTTTTTGGAGATACTCCAAGGTATCAACCAGGAAATACACCCTCCATTTTGAGGCCATCTCGAGAGTAGAATCTACGATCTGATTTGCATCCCATTGCATTTTGCTCCAGGTCAGGGCTTGCTTAAGAAGAATACCCAATCCTGAAGCAATGATCTTTGTATCAATAATGCGGATTTCAGCTCCTGGAAAGTCCTGGGCAGCAACCGATGCGCTTCGGTAGGTGCCACTTAAGCCGGCAGGTGGGCAAAGCACGATCACCGTATTTCCTGGGGTAGCGAACTTTTCAAAGATTGGTGTATATAACGCTGGGGGAGGGGCTGCGGTTTTTGGCAGTTGTTGAGAAGAGGTAAGCTTTTGGAGAAAAGTCTTTGAATCAATTTCGTAATCGTCCCGATACGTTTCTTCTCCAAAAATAATAATCTGAGGCACATACTGAATTCCCAATTCACTTGCTTCTTGGGGAGGAATACAGGATAGGGTGTCGCCAACGATGGTGATCATTCATCATCCTTTCTTGGTTAACTAGGCATCTACTCAACAAGCCGCAACTTGGAGGAAATACTTTTGCCCTGATGGATGCAACTGATAATATCAGCCAGGTGGGGTGCTATCGTGACAATTTCAATTTTTTGATGTCTTCGTTCTGGTGAAATAGGCAGGGAGTTCGTGACAACAAGTTTTTCAATCTTATCATGGTTTTCCAGTTTTTGGATTGCGGAGGGCAACAATACCGGATGGGTAATTGCGAAATAAGCTTTCCCAACCGCACCCCTCTGGTAAAGCACATCAACCTGATCAAAAATACTCCCGCTGGCGACGATATCATCAATGATGATTGGAATTCGATTCTTGATTTCTCCAACGACATGAGTAGTCTTCACCTTCAGGTTCTGCTCTCTCCGTTTATGCATAACCACCAGAGGTAAATTTAAAAATTCAGCGTATTTACCCGCCAGGCCCGCCCTGCCAACATCAGGGCTTACGATGGCAGCCTTTCTAAATTCTGGAGCTTTAAACCTTTGAGCGAGAACAGGCAGTGCAGTTAATGGATCAACTGGTATGTTAAAGAACCCTTGAATAGCTGAATTATGGATGTCTACAAAAATGACACGGTTTGCCCCTTGCGATTCAATCAGGTTCGCAAACATTCTGGCGCTGATAGCTTCTCTGCCTTTTGTCATACGATCCTGTCGAGCATATGGAAAATACGGGAGTACCACAGTGATTTCGTGGGCGCTTGCTCTCCGAAAAGCATCCAGATACAAAAGCAATTCGATGATTCGATCGTTGACCGGGCTGGGACAGGATTGTACGAAGAAAATATCTTGATCTCTCACGACCTCGTCAACTTTTACATGGATTTCACTATCCGGGAAAAAAGAGGTCGTCGTTTTTCCGAGTGGAACAGACAAAATGTCGGCTATCTCTTGTGCTAATTGTTTGTGTGAAGATCCAGAGAAAATCCTTAATGGGTGCGCAGACATTCATACCTCCAGAAAGTCAGTCTCTCCATGAAAAATCGCCCATATCTACTATAATATCACATTGATCCTCGTAAACCTCTGCCTGGAGATCGTATGAGAATTGAGAATCTAAAAAAAGAACAGGGCAATATAGCCATTGTAATTTTTGGTGTTACCGGAGACCTGACCCGAAGAAAGCTTTTACCTGCCTTGTATGAATTGAAAAGGTCTGATCGATTATCTTCATCTCTTTTTATGTTTGGTTTTGCAAGGCGTGATTGGTCGGATGAAGGGATGCGTTCTGTTATGGTCGAGGGTGTGTGTGAGTTTGCCAGGAATAAACCTGTATCCGCTGAAATACTTGATAGCCTGTTGAAAAATGCTCATTACGTACGCTCTACATTTGACGACTCTGCAGGTTATGATCGTCTCGCTACTTTATTTGCGGAACTATCTATCGATAATGCTTTATTTTATCTGGCAACACCTCCTGAATCATATATGGAAGTAATCCAACAAATCGGCCGAAGTGGGTTGGCGAAAATCTCTTCAGGTTGGACACGGATCGTCATTGAAAAACCATATGGCAGGGATCTGGAATCGGCTCAAGAATTGGAAGATCAAGTCCATAAAGTTTTCAAAGAAAATCAAATCTATCGAATCGATCATTACCTGGGAAAAGAGACGGTTCAGAATATTTTGATATTTCGTTTTGCAAATGGAATATTCGAACAAATATGGAATCGAAGCCAGGTGGATCACGTTCAAATCACTGTGGCTGAAACTGTCGGGGTTGGCACTCGGGCGGGTTATTATGAAACTGCGGGTGTTGTCAGGGATATGTTCCAGAACCATTTGTTGCAATTGTTATCACTGACAGCCATGGAGGCTCCAGTAGCATTTACTGCAGACGCAGTACGAGACGAAAAAGTAAAAATCCTTCGAGCGCTCAGACCTTTACGTGGGATGGATGCAATTCAAAACACCTATCGTTCTCAATATGTATCCGGGATGATGAATGAAAAAAGGGTAGTCGGTTATAAAGATGAAAGTGGTGTTTCTAGCACTTCGACGACCGAGACTTTTCTTGCCGCCCGCTTATATGTGGATAATTGGCGTTGGTCGGGGGTGCCGTTTTACCTACGTTCAGGGAAGCGTTTACCTTCACGGATGACAGAAATCGCTGTGTTCTTCAAGCAAGCGCCATTATCACTTTTTAACTGGCACAACCTGGCTGGCGAAGCTCCTAATGTGTTGGTAATCAATATACAACCTAGAGAGGGTATACGGTTGTCCTTTGGTGCGAAGATACCAGGCCCGACAAACGATATATCGCCAGTAGAAATGGAATTTTTATATCAAGAAGCTTTTGGGGGTGAACCACCCGAGGCATACGAACGATTACTACTAGATTGTTTGTTAGGCGACGCCACCCTCTTTACACGAAGTGATGAGGTAAATGCACAGTGGGCTTTCACCTCGGAAATTCTGAATGCATGGAGAGAATACCCGTTGCGTAATTTGCCGGTGTACGAATCTGGCACATGGGGGCCACCTGGCTCAGATGACTTCTTAGCAAGGGATGGTAGACAATGGAGAAATCCAGAATATACCGGAGAAATTGATGAGTAAATTTACTAAATATATTATTATTTTTGGTTTATTATGTTGTTTATCCCTGGTGTCTTTACAACCAGTTTTTGCAAATGGCCCAAGCCAATTGCCCACTGTAGCGATACCCACGGTTACCAGCACCTCTTATGGGCCTTATATCATCGTGAGAATGGACCAGGATCAAATCAATGTTCGTTCAGGGCCAGGGGTATTTTATCCAAAAGTGGGAGTATTGTTGGCAGGGCAACAGGCACCTGCAAAAGGGCGTTCGGTAGCCGGAGAATGGATATTAATTGAATATTTGGGTGTGCCAAATAGTGAAGCCTGGGTGTACTCGCCTTTGGTTGATAAATCTCCTGGTGATTTGCCAATTGTTGAACCACCGCCAACTCCAACACCGCAGTCTACCACGACGATTGATCCCACGCTGGCAGCGCAATTTATTGTGACGGCAATGCCATCTCGCTTACCTACATATACTGCGCCCCCGCCTTTGGTCATACCTTCGTATGATGATGCTGATCGAAATACAACCCGGGTTCCTATGGGATTGATCATCCTTGTGACTGGTGTCATTGGAATATTTCTGGGCGCGTTTTCAATTTTACAAGGGCGATAAACAATTACTAAAAATCAGTCTTCTTGTTGCCGTTTGACAAACCAATCAATAAGCCAGAAGACCATCATGATAATCCCAACCGGTAACAAACCCGCAGTGATACAAAGTAATGACATTACCGCAGGTGTTAATCCATAAATAAGGGCCACCAAGCCACTGCCGATCAATAAAATTAGTATGACCGATCCGATTACCAACCTGGTGATGGTCTGATTTGAATATTGCCTCAAATCTTGTTTCATATTTATTTATTATACAGGAGCGAAGCAAAAACTGGCTATTCGCAGGTATTTCTTTGACCCGCTGAAGCAGCTTAATGAACTATTAACTTGGATGTGTTAGAATTCAGCGATTATGGCTACGAAGGTCGTATCGACAAACAAGAAAGCACGATTTGAATATTTCCTTTTGGAAAAATTCGAGGCGGGTATTTCTCTTAAAGGTAGTGAAATAAAATCTGTCAGAAACGGACAAATCAGTCTAGCCGAATCTTATGTGAAAATCGAAACTCACGATGCCTGGTTGATAAATGCACATATCGCTCCTTATGAACAAGCAAACCGAATGAACCATGATCCAAAACGTCCGCGCAGATTGTTGTTACATAAAAGGGAAATTCGCAGTTTATGGGATGCTGTACGACTAAAAGGTGTAACGATCATTCCAGTCCAGGTGTATCTCAAGGATGGCCTGGCAAAAGTTGAGATTGCTGTCGCAAAAGGAAAGAAACTGTATGACAAACGATCTGAGATAGCTCGGCGTGATGTTGCCCGAGAAATTGAGCGCGAAGTCAATTCCAGGGATTGAAGTACTGTTGATCAAAGTGAATGATTATGGGAATCACGCGTAGGGACTTTCTTAGCAGAAGTATTTTAGGTGCAGGCGCAGGATTGCTGTCTTTATTTCCAGTTCATAAGGTAAAAGCCCAGACCTTTAACTGGCCTTCTGATCAAAAATTGGGTCGGGTGTGTAAAGGGAAAGTTTATATCCGAGCAAAACCGTATCTTGATGCTCAGGTTTTAAAAGAAATCTATGATGACGAAATTGTGGTGTGGGTACGAGATGTTGTCGGCGCGAATCCCGGAGGTGCATCAAGTATATGGGCAGAAACGCCTGAAGGATATATTTATGCACCTCGCCTACAGCCTGTATTTTCAAAGCCAAACCCGGTGGTCAGCACGCTTCCTGACACATCATTGGGCAGGGGTTTCTGGGGAGAAGTCACTGTCCCTTACGTGGATCTTCAAATCTACAATCCGCCCATTCGGACAAAAGGTTTTGATACCCCGCGTCTTTATTATGGACAAGTCGTATGGATAGACGACATTGATGTGTCAAACCCAGAGCAAGTGCTGTATCGGGTGAATGAAAAATATGGATATGGTGATCTGTTTTGGGCAAAGGCTGAAGCCTTCCATATCTTGACAGAGAATGACATATCTCCCATTCATCCAGATGTCGAAAACAAAAAAGTCGTTGTTAACCTGAACCAGCAAATACTGGCTTGTTATGAAGGCAATCGCGAGGTTTTTTTCGCCAGAATCTCCTCTGGAGGCAAATACGACAAAGAAGGCAATCCCTCAACGACATGGTCTACGCCGGTTGGCCCACATCCGATTTATAGAAAATTGGTTTCTCTTTTTATGAGTGGACCGATAACTGGCAACTGGTCTGGAGTAGCTTGGACGGCATTGATCACCGGTGAAGGGGTGGCGGTTCATTCCACTTATTGGCATAATGAATTTGGGGTTGCCAGGTCTCACGGGTGTATCAATTTATTGCCAGAAGATGCAAAATGGGTGTTCCGCTGGACTTATCCTCATGTTTCGCTTTATCCCGGAGAACTTGATGTTCATGAGAAATGGCCACCGGTTGGCACTGTAGTCGAAGTAATAGGATGATGGAAATTTTAT
>CAZCBJ010000087.1:0-11016 GCA_964496705.1 uncultured Anaerolineaceae bacterium
CGCTGGCGCGCGCCAGCGGCGGCAGCGTGAGCATTAACGGGCACCGACTGCCGCAGCAGGCCAGCCTGGCGCGGCGCAGCCTGGGGGTGCTGTCGCACCAGCCGCTGCTGTACGGCGACCTGACCGCTGCGGAAAACCTGCGCTTCTATGGGCGCATGTATGCGGTGAGCGGGCTGGAGGCGCGGACGGCGAATGTGCTGGAACTGGTGGGGTTGACCCATCGCGCGGGCGACCTGGTGCGCACTTTTTCGCGCGGCATGCAGCAGCGCCTGGCTATCGGGCGCGCGGTGCTGCACGACCCACAGGTTTTGCTGCTGGATGAGCCTTACACCGGGTTGGATCAGGAGGCGTGTGAGATGCTGGACGGGGTGCTGCGCCGGGTGAGTGGAGAGGGGCGCACGGTGGTGATGACCTCGCACGACCTGCTGCGCGCAGCCGACCTGGCCGACCGCTTTGACGTGCTCAGCCGGGGCGTGATCGTCGGCTCCTGCCGGGCGGACGAGCTACCCGCGGGAGGGCTGCTGGCTTATTACCGGGAGGCGTTGAATGCGGGCTAAACCGCCCTCCGAGACCACCGCTTTTATCAAAGCAGTGGGGGCGCTGGTGTGGAAAGACCTGGCCGCCGAGCTGCGCTCGCGCGAGCTGCTCTCCGCCATGCTGGTGTTCGCGTTGCTGGTGATTCTGATCTTCAACTTTGCGCTGGAGTTGGATGCCAAAACCCGCAGCAGCGTGACGGCGGGAGTGCTGTGGGTGACGCTGGCTTTTGCGGGGACGCTGGGGCTGAACCGCTCACTGGCGATGGAAAAGGATCGCGGTTGCCTGGATGGGCTGCTGCTGGCGCCGGTGGACCGCACGGCAATTTACTTTGGCAAGATGATCGCCAACCTGGTGTTCATGCTGCTGGTGGCGGTGATCGTGCTGCCGGTGTACAGCCTGCTCTACTCGGTGAATTTGCTGCTGCCGGGGCTGGTGGGCGTGGTGCTGCTCGGTTCGCTGGGTTATGTGGCGGTGGGCACGTTGCTGGCCGGCATGGCGGTGCAGACCCGCACGCGCGACATCCTGCTGCCGATCCTGCTCTTTCCGGTGATCATCCCGCTGCTGGTGGCGGCGGTCAAGGCTTCGGGCGGAATCCTGCAGGCATTGCCTGCGAGTGAGATTGTGCCGTGGATCAATCTGCTGGTGGTGTATGACGTCATTTTCATCGCGGCAGCGTTCATGGTTTTTGAATACGTGGTGGAAGAATGAGGAGAGGAAAGTGAAGCCCAAAATCTTATCTGTGTTGGATGTCGTTTCTGCCGTGCTACTGTTGGCGGCGCTGGGGATGGTGTTCCTTTACGCGCCGTTGGAGGCGGTGATGGGCGCAGTGCAAAAGGTGTTTTATTTTCATGTGGCTGCGGCATGGGTGGGCTTGCTGTCTTTTGTCGTGGCGGCGGCAGCCGGCATTGGCTACCTGCGCACCCAGTGTGCCATCTGGGATATCAGCGGCGTGGCGGCGGTGGAGCTGGGAATGGTGTTCCTGCTGATCGCCATCATCACCGGCTCGATCTGGGCGCGCCCCATCTGGAATACCTGGTGGACGTGGGACCCGCGCCTGACGACCGTGACGATTACCGAGTTGATCTATGCCGCCTATCTGATGCTGCGCCAGGGGATTGAGTCGCCGGAGCGGCGGGCGCGCTTCGGGGCGGTGTATGCCATCATTGGCTTTCTGAGCGTGCCGCTGACCTTCCTCTCCATCCGGATCTTCCGCACCATTCACCCGGTGGTGATCGGGTCGGGTGATCCGGGCGCATCGGGAGCCTTCGATATGTCGCCCAAAATGCTGCACACTTTCTTTTTCAGTCTGTTCACCTTTACTGTGATTTACGCCGTCCTGCTCTGGCACCGTATCCGCCTGGGCAGCCTGGCGGCGCGAGTCGACGAGTTGCGCCACAGGCAGGCGGGATAAGGAGATTGTCATGCTCAATACCGTCAACTATATGATCGCGGGGTATGTGGTGATCGCCGTGCTGCTGGCAGGATACCTGGTCAGCCTGGGGATCCGCTGGCGGAAATTGAAAGAAGAGGAACAGGCGCTTGAAAATTAAGGGTTGTAAGCCTTTTCTTGACTGATTCGGACTATTATGCTATAAAATAACCTTAACCCTGGGAGCAGTGGGTTTATTTTTGCTACGAAATTCATATGGTTCAGTGAAAGGAGGTTGCCGAAAGAAAGAGCTTGGTGCTCCACACCTACTATCGCAAGACAAGTTCGACCAAAATCAAAATTTCTCAATTGGAGGAGAAAAACGTATGAAGCACAATAAAGTGATGCTTTTCGTCGGTTTGGTCGTGGTCTTCAGCATGCTGCTCAGCGCCTGCGGGCCCACCGAAGTGATCAAGACCGTCGAAGTAGTCAAAGAAGTAGAGAAAGAAGTTGTCAAGGAAGTGGAAAAAGAGGTTGTGGTCGAGGTGACCCCCACTCCCCAACCCACCACGCGCAAGGGCGCCTGGGTGGACACCGTGATCTTCACCGAGCAGAACTCGGCTGAGGCAGCGGTTTCCCAGTTGAAGGCCGGCGAAATTGACGTGTATGCTTATACCGTCAGCGACCCTGTGCTGTTTGATGAAGTTAAGGAAAGCCCCGAGCTGGCCTATTCCAACTCCTTCGGCTCAGTTTCGGAAATCACCTTCAACCCCGCTCCCTTCACCGATGGCCGTATCAATCCCTTCAGCAACCCCAAAATCCGCGAAGCCGTTAACTGGATCATTGACCGCAATTACGTCATCCAGGAGATCTACGGCGGTTTGGGTGTAGCCAAGTACTTCACCATCACCGCTGCCTTCCCGGATTATGCCCGCTACGTGGGTGTCGTCCGCGCGCTGGAGGCAAAGTACGCCTATAACCTGGACAAAGCCAAGGAAGTCATCGCGGCTGAAATGGTAGGAATGGGTGCCACCGTCACCGCAGACGGCAAGTTCCTGGTCAACGGCGAACCAATGTACCCCCTGTTCTTCATCATCCGCGTTGAAGATGAGCGCCGCCAGGTTGGTGATTACGTCGCCGGCCAACTGGAAGCCGTCGGTTTCAATGTCGACCGCCAGTACAAGACCCGCTCCGAAGCCTCCCCGTTGTGGGTGCGCTCAAACCCGGCTGATGGCCTGTGGAATGTCTACACCGGCGGCTGGATCACCACCGCGGTGGACCGCGATCAGGGTGATAACTTCAGCTTCTACTACACCCCCAACGATTACCCGATCCCCTTGTTCCAGGCCTACTCCCCCACCGAAGAGTTCAACTCGATCGCTCTGAAGCTGCGCAACAACGACTTCGGCACCATGGAAGAACGCGGCGAGCTGTTCTCCAAGGCGCTCGAGCTCTCCATGCAGGATTCAGCGCGCGTTTGGGTGGCAGATGCCAACTCCTTCTCCCCGCTCAAAGCTGGCGTGACGGTGGCTTATGATCTGGCCGGCGCCATCGCTGGCTCGCAGTTGTGGCCCTACACCATCCGCTGGACCGGTGAAGAAGGCGGCGCGATGAAGATCGCCCAGCCTGGTATCCTGGTTGACCCCTGGAACCCGGTAGCCGGCTCCAACTGGATTTACGACATGATGCCCGTGCGCGCCACCGCTGACTGGGGCGTGATCTCCGATCCGTACACCGGTCTGGTCTGGCCGCAGCGCATTGAGAAGGCCGAAATTGTCGCCAAGGAAGGCCTGCCCATCGACAAGACCCTCGACTGGGTTACCCTGGAGTTCGCTCCTCAGATCGACGTTCCGGCGGATGCCTGGGCTGACTGGGATGCGACCACTCAGAAGTTCATCACTGTGGGCGAGAAGTATCCGGAAGGTGCCACCGCCAACATCAAGAGCGTTGTCTATTACCCAGAGGAGCTGTTCAGCACCAAGTGGCATGATGGCAGCGCCGTTACGGTGGGTGATTTTGTGATGAACATGATCACCACCTTCGATTACGGCAAGCCCGAATCGGCCAACTACGATGAGGCGCTGGCCGAAACCCTGGCCGCCTTCCAGGCCCACTTCAAGGCCGTCAAGGTTGTCTCCACCGATCCGTTGGTGATTGAGACCTACGACGACCTGTATCAACTGGATGCCGAGTTGAACGTCAACACCTGGTATCCGACCTACACCTACGGCCCCGGCCCGTGGCACACCGTGGCGCTGGGCAACCGCGCCGACGCCGCCAAGCAACTGGCCTTTTCGGCTGACAAAGCGGACGCCGAGGGTGTGGAGTGGATGAGCATGATCAGCGGTCCGTCCCTGGAAATCCTGAAGGGTGAGCTGGATGCCGCCGCCGCCGATGAGTTCGTGCCGTACGCTGCGACAATGAACAAATTCGTCGAGCGCTCCGAGATCATCGGTCGCTGGATCAACCTGAAGACCTGGTACGGAGAGAAAGGTCACTTCTGGGTTGGTTCCGGTCCGTTCTACCTCTACAAGGTGTTCCCGGTGGAAGGCACGGTCATGCTGCAGCGCGATCCCGATTTCGTCGACATGTCCAACAAGTGGGACCGCTTCGGCGCCCCGATGCTGGCTGAGACCGAAGTGGATGGTCCCGGTCAGGTGGCGGTTGGCGCAGAAGCCATGTTCGATGTCTTCGTGACCTACAAGGGCAAGCCCTATCCGTCGGCCGAGATCGCCGTGGTGAAATACCTGGTCTTCAACGCCAATGGTGAAGTGGTTGCCACCGGTGAGGCTGAGGCTGCTGGCGAAGGCCAGTTCAGCGTCAAGCTGGGCGCGGATGCGACTGGCAAGCTGGTTTCCGGCGCGAACAAGATTGAGGTGGCTGTTTCACCGAAGTCTGTGTCGGTTCCGTCCTTTGCCGCGTTCGAATTCGTGACGCCGTAAGGTCCATCGTAAATCAGTGTTACCCGGTAGGGACGGGGCAACCGCCCCTACCGGGTTTCCTTTGAAAACCTTTTGTCATTTTGAACCCAGCGAACGTGAGCATCCCGGCAAGCCCTTGTCAGCCTGGGATGCTTCGCTGCGCTCAGCATGACAAACATTAACCTGATGATCATTGCAATGTGATATAGGAAGGTGAAATGAGCCAAGCCGAAGCTGAAATATCCCCATCACCGGCCCCGACGCCCAAGATGAAGACGACCGTTGCCACGATTTCGAGGGTGGCAAAGTACACACTGGTTCGCATGATCACGTTGTTCTTCACCGTGGTGGTCGGTCTGTATTTGACCATCTTGATTGCCAATATGGGCGGGTACGTGGATGAAATCCGGCGCGGCGACATCCGCGAGGCGGTTTCGCTGCGCGTGATGTCTGATCCGGCTTTCAAGAACCTGGATCCGGAAGCGCGCGCGGAGCGCATCCAGGGTTTGATCCGTTTGGAAGAGAAGCGTCTGGGATTGGACCAGCCGTTTCTACTGCGCAGCATGCGCTACCTGACCAACGCCATCACGCTCAACCTGGGGCGCTCGCAGAACCTGCCCTCCGACAGCGGTTCCAAACAGGTGCGGTTGATCATCCTCGAGCGGCTGCCCCCCACGCTGGTGCTTTTTGCCACAGCCTACCTGTTCCTGTTCTTTGCTGCCATTTTCATCGCCCTTTCGCTTTCGCGTCGCTACGGCAGTCTGTTTGACAAGATCATCATCGCCCTGACTCCCACCTCCTCGGCGCCGGGCTGGTTTTACGGAATCTTTCTGATCCTGATCTTCGCCGCGCTGCTGCGTGTGCTGCCGTTTGGCGGCATGGTGTCCGCACCGCCGCCGGAGGACAAGGTGGGATATTTCTTCAGCCTGTTGAAGCATATGATCCTCCCGGTGACTGCCATCACCCTCAGCTCCATATTCCTCAGCGCGTATCAGTGGCGCACGTTCTTTCTGATATATTCCAGCGAGGATTACGTGGAAATGGCCAAAGCCAAAGGGCTGACCTCGCGGGATATCGAGCGGCGTTATGTGTTGCGCCCGACCCTGCCCACCATCATCACCAGCTTCGCGCTGCTGATCATCGGTTTATGGACCGGGGCGCCCATCTTTGAGACGGTTTTCAACTGGCCGGGTCTGGGACGCCAACTGATCATGGCGGTCAACCTGTATGACACGCCGGTGATCGTGGGATCAACGGTGATTTTCGCTTACCTTTTGGCGATCACGGTCTTCGTTTTGGATTTTATTTATGCCCTGGTAGATCCGCGCGTCAAAATTGGCGGTGGGAGTGAGTCGAAAGCATGAAAAACCTGATCCATTCTTTTCGTGAACTGCTGCGGTACCCTTCGGCGTTGGCCAGTATCATCATCGTTGGCATGCTGTTGATCGTCTCGACGGTCACGCTGATTGCCATCCCTTATAAGCAGGCCATCTACCTGTGGCGGGGGGGCGAAGAAGTTTGGTACAAGCTGCCCAAGAATGTGCCGCCGGCGTGGATCAACATTTTTCGCCGCGACAAGCTGCCGGATACGCTTATCCTGAATTCGCGGGACGAGGAGCATGCCCTGCGGACGGTGACACCCACCGAGTCGGGCAACAAGATCGACCTGCTTTACTCGTTCGATTTTGAGGCTGACCATTTTCCGCAGGAGCTGATCCTGTATTTCAAAAGCACGTTCCATGAAAAATCTCCGTTTGTGTCCATCTCCTGGATGGGGAGGAAATCCGCGTAGCCGATTTCGCCGTGCCGCAGTCGCTGACCTACCGCTTTTCGCAGGACAGCAAATTGCAGCGCCGACTGGGAGGGGTGAACCCTCAGCATGCATTGTTCCTGCCCAAGGGCGATAAGAACGCCAAGCCCTTCAAAGGCACCTATAATCTCAAATTAAGCGTGGTGACATTTGAGCCAGACAGCACCATGGATGCTGAATTCGTGATGCATGGCATGGTTTACGGCGTGGCTGGCACCGACCACCTGCGCCGCGACTTAAAGATTGCACTGCTGTGGGGGCTGCCGGTGGCACTGGCTTTCGGCCTGATCGCCGCGTTGGGCACCACGGTGACCACCATGGTCATCTCTGCCATCGGCACGTGGTTCGGGGGTTGGGTGGATGAGCTGATTCAGCGCATCACGGAGGTGAACCTGGTGCTGCCGCTGTTGCCGATTTTGATAATGGTGGGCACGTTCTATTCGCGCAGCATTTGGGTCATTCTGGGAGTGACCATTCTGCTCAGCATTTTTGGCGGGGCAATAAAAACCTACCGCGCCATGTTCATGCAGATCAAGGAGCTGCCGTATATCGAGGCTGCGCGCGCCTCTGGCGCCAGCAGCCTGCGCATCATCCTGGTCTATCTGGTGCCGCGCATCATTCCGCTGATCATCCCGCAATTGGTGGTGTTGATCCCCACCTTTGTGTTCCTCGAAGCGTCGCTGGCGGTGCTGGGGCTGGGCGATCCGGTGCTGCCCACCTGGGGCAAGATCATCCAGGATGCCCAGCAGAACGGCGCGTTGTACAAGGGCTTGTATTACTGGGTGTTGGAACCGGCGGTGCTGCTGATGATCACCGGGTTGGCGTTCGCCATGCTTGGTTTTGCGCTTGACCGTGTCTTCAATCCACGCTTGAGAGGTATTTAATGGCAATTCCCACCAATAACCTGCTGCATATTGAAGACCTGGTGCTGCATTTCCGCACCACCAAGGGTCTGGTCAAGGCGGTTGACTGCGTCAATTTTGATCTGGGATACAAAGAGGCGGTGGTTGTGCTGGGCGAGTCGGGCTGCGGAAAAAGTTCGCTGGCCAAAGCCGTTTTGCGCCTGCTGCCGCGCAACGTCGGCGCGTATTCGGGGAAGGTTTTACTGTCCGGCGAGGATGTCATGAAGATGCCTGAAGAGGAATTCCGCCAGAATGTGCGCTGGGTGAAGATGTCGCTGGTGCCCCAGGCGGCGATGAATTCGCTCAACCCCGTGCTGCGCATCGGCGACCAGGTGGCCGAGCCGATGATCATCCACAACGGCCTGGATCGAAAGAACGCTTTTATGCAAGCCCAGCGCATGTTCGAACATGTGGGCGTGCCGCTTGACTTCATCACGCGCTACGCCTTTGAGCTGAGCGGCGGGATGCGCCAGCGTGTGGCGATCGCCATGGCGCTGGTCACCGCACCGGCGCTGGTGGTGCTGGACGAGCCCACCTCGGCGCTGGATGTGCTGACCCAGGCCAACATCATGAATGTGCTCAAACGGCTCAAAAAAGAGCTGGAGGTCAGCTTCATTTTGATCACCCATGATATCGCCACTTCCAGCGAGCTGGCCGATAGTGTGGCGGTGATGTACGCCGGGCAGATCGTCGAGACCAGCGACGCGCACCGCTTCTTCACCAAGCCGCTGCACCCTTATTCACAGAAGCTGATGTCGAGTGTGCCGCGCCTGCACGGCAGCACCGAGCCGGAATTCATCGTCGGGCAGCCCCCCAGCCTTTTGGACCTGCCTGTGGGCTGCCGTTTTGCCGATCGCTGTCCCATGCGCTTTGAAAAATGCGACCAGGATCCGCCCATGTTGCCCAAGGATGGGCGCCTGGTCAAGTGTTGGTTACATGTATAGGAATGAGAGGCGATCATGACGATTAACCCAATGGGCATCCAGGAAAAACAGACCGAATTGCAATCCATCCCCGCTGCGGGGGATGTGCTGTTGTCGGTGAATGATTTACATGTCTGGTTCACCCTGCGCCGCTGGGGGTTTGGTATCGCAGGCTATGTGCGCGCGGTGGACGGGGTGAGCTTCAACCTGCATTACGGGGAAGCAGTGGCAGTGGTGGGCGAGTCGGGCTGCGGCAAGTCCAGCCTGATGAAGACCATCCTTGGTCTGCACCCTCCCACCCGCGGTGATGTGGTGTTCCAGGGGACGAAACTGAGCGAGCGCAACGCCAACGAAATGCGCTGGTACCGTTCTCAAGTGGGCTATGTGCAGCAGGATCCATTCGGGGCGCTGGCGCCGTTCATGACCGTGCAGCGCATCCTCGAAGAACCGCTGATCATCCACGGGGTGAAGAACAAGGCCGAGCGCCTGCGCCGCATTCACAAAGTGCTGGAAGAGGTCAAGATGACCCCGGTGGATGATTTTCTGGGAAAATTCCCCCACATGCTCTCCGGCGGACAGCAGCAGCGCGTGGTGATCGCGCGCGCCATGATCCTGGAGCCGAAGCTGATTGTGGCGGATGAGCCGGTGTCAATGCTGGACGCCTCGGTGCGTGTGGAAATTCTGCGCCTGCTGCGCGGATTGCAAACCTCGCACAACCTGGCGGTGATTTACATCACCCACGACCTTTCGACCGTGCGTTATTTTTCCGAGCGCATTTTCGTGATGTACGCGGGCAAGCTGGTGGAAAAATCCCCGGTGGATGATTTGCTCGACCACTCCAAACATCCCTACACCAATGCGCTGCTGGAGGCTTCGCCCGAGCCAGATGCGGCCAACGCGGCGACCTACAAGAAGATTCCTGAGGGCGAGCCGCCCAGCCTGGTGGCGCCGCCGCCCGGCTGCCGTTATCATCCGCGCTGCCCGCACAAGATTGACGGCTTGTGCGATGTGGAAATTCCGCCCGATTTCGAGACCAGCAAGGACCACCACACCTCCTGCTGGCTGTACAAGGCATGAGTAACCTCTGGCGCTCCTATAAACTGGTAGTGATCGGCTTTATGCTGGTCCTCATTGGCTGGTTGATCCCCATGCTGACCGTGCTGCGCATCATCCCGTCCTACCTGGCGCTGCTGTTCTTTTCATTTGCCTGCTCGGTGGGTGGGCTGTTTGTGGGACTGATGGGGGTGGCATCCAAGGTGATAGAGCGCCGGCGGCGCGATCAATAGCCAGATCACGCAACCTCCCGCAGGTACAAAGACTGCGGGAGGTGTTTTTATTCGGGGATCAAGAAATCTAGATAGTTGCCGGGGTGGATCACCTCAAACCCGGAGCCGGGGTAGTTTTCCACCCACCGCGAGGGTGGGCGGACCGCTCTTTTGTGGGACCACTTGAACTCGTAACCATGCAGCCGACCGCTGTGTTCTTCGACCAGGTCAATCTCCTGCTGCTGGTAGGTGCGCCAGAAATAGGTATTGGCATACAAAGGACCATAGGCGCGGACTTTGAGGCGTTCAGAAAAGATGAAATTTTCCCACAGGCATCCGATGTCGTTGCGCTGATCCAGACCGGCAAATTGGGCGATCACCGCGTTGCGGATACCATTATCCAGGAAAAAGATTTTGGATTTATTGGTCACTTCTTCGCGCAGGTTACGGCTGAAGCCGTTCAGGCGGTGGATGACAAAGGCTTTTTCTAGCAAATCCAGGTATCGTTTCACCGTTTTAACATCCACCCCCAACCGGGTAGCCAACTCGGTGACCGCCACCTCACTGCCCGCCTGGAAGGCTAACAATTTGAGCAAATCGAGCAGCGTGCGCGAATTTTTGATGCGGTCAAACGCCAGGATATCTTTCAATAGATAAGCATTAGCAATTTCGGTGAGGATTTCAATCCGGGTGTTTCGACTGGAGGCCTGGAGCACTTCAGGATAGGTGCCAAAGACCAGGAAATCCGCCAGTTTCTCTTTTAGCTCAAAGCGATTGAACACAGATAACAGCTCGGATTGAGCCATTGGAAACAGGCTAAGGGTCAGCTTGCGCCCGGTCAGCGGTTCGCCCACCTGGCCGGCTAGCTCAAATGACGAAGAGCCGGTGACGATGACGAAAATGCCGGGTATCTGGTCCACGATGATTTTCAGGCCCATGCCAATATTGGGAATATTCTGGGCTTCATCGATGGCGATCAGCTCATAACCTTCGGCATAAGGCAACATTTGGTTAAAATCCTGGGAGCTCAAGGTTTGCTGGGTACGGATATTATCTCCTGAATCCAGTTTGTACCGCATGCTGGACTGCTTGAGATAATATTGCAAGAGGGTGGTTTTACCGACCCGGCGCGGGCCATAAATCACCAACACCTTGTTGGGGAGCAAATATTTATCAAGTGGTTCGTAGGCTCGTTGATACATAATTTTAGTATACAATAATTGTCGGAAAAAGTCAAAAACAGGGAATCTAACTCCCTGTTTTTATTTCAAAAACAGGGAGGCGACCTC
>CAZCBJ010000087.1:11077-14753 GCA_964496705.1 uncultured Anaerolineaceae bacterium
AATGATCGGATTAGGCCGGGATTACCTGTGGTGGAAATTGCAGAGTAGGCTATTATAAATGTGGTAAAATTTTTTTCTTTGCTCACATTTTTTGCCGCAAGGAGCTTCGCATGGCGGACGGCGCAAGCGTATCTACCGAAAAGGTGCTCGAAGTCAAGAACCTAAAAACCTATTTTTACACCGAAGAGGGCGTGGTCAAAGCCGTGGATGGGTTGGATTTCACCGTGCAGCGCGGCGAATGCGTGGGGCTGGTGGGCGAATCGGGCTGCGGTAAATCGATCACCTCGCTGTCCATCCTGCGCCTGGTGGGTCCGCCCGGCAGAGTGATTTCTGGCGAAATTTTCTTTGAAGGCCGCGACCTGTTGAAATTATCGCAAGCTGAGATGGTGCAGATGCGCGGCAACCGCATTTCGATGATCTTCCAGCAGCCGCAATCCAGCCTCAACCCGGTGTTCCAGGCCGGTGAGCAGGTGGGCGAAGTGATGCAAATCCACCAGGCGATGGCCAAGGAGGCTTCATGGGAACGGGCGGTGGAGCTGCTGCGGCTGGTGGGCATTCCGGATGCCGCCGGCAAGGCTAAATCTTATCCGCACGAAATGTCGGGCGGGCAGGCGCAGCGCGTGATGATCGCCATGGCGCTGGCGCTCAACCCCACCCTGTTGATCGCCGATGAGCCAACCACTGCGCTGGATGTGACCATCCAGGCGCAGATCCTCGACCTGATTCGCCAACTGCGCAGCAAATTCAACACCTCGGTCATCTTGATCACCCACGACCTGGGTGTGATTGCCGAGATGGCTGACCGGGTGGCAGTGATGTACGCGGGGCGAATCGTTGAGCAAACCTCGGTGTTGAATCTGTTTGACCAGCCGCTGCACCCTTACACGAAGGGTCTGATCGGCTCAATCCCCATCCTGGGCGAGGTGGCCGACCGGCTGGATGTGATCCCTGGCTCGGTGCCGAATCTGATCAACTTGCCGCCGGGCTGCCGCTTCGCGCCGCGCTGCCGCGCGCGCATGGAGCACAACCTGGAAATTTGCACCGACCGTGAGCCCGAGTTGATCCCGGTGGCTTCTGGTCACCATGTGCGCTGCTGGCTGTACCAGGACTC
This sequence comes from uncultured Anaerolineaceae bacterium, assembly GCA_964496705.1. Lineage (GTDB taxonomy): Bacteria > Chloroflexota > Anaerolineae > Anaerolineales > Anaerolineaceae > CAZCBJ01. The sequence goes on from CAZCBJ010000087.1 coordinate 12,189, forward strand.
CGAAGGTCACCAGGCGCCGTTGCGCGGTTTTTAACCCGTCGTTCCATCCTCCTTCAGGGAAACTGACCATGACTGCGACCCCCGCTCCTGCTGAACAAAATGATCTGATTGTCATTAAAAATCTAAAGAAATATTTCCCTGTGCGCAGCGGCTTGCTGCAACGGGTGACCGCCTGGGTGCAGGCAGTGGATGATGTCAGCTTCACCATCCGCAAGGGCGAATGTCTGGGGTTGGTGGGAGAATCGGGTTGCGGAAAGACCACCGTCGGGCGCACCATGCTGCGCCTGATCGAGCCGACAGCCGGAGAAGTGACTTACCGCGGGATGGATGTCTTCGGGTTGAAGGGGCGCGAGCTGGTGGCCATGCGCCGCAACATGCAGATCATTTTCCAGGATCCTTATGCTTCACTGGATCCGCGTGTGCCGATCGGCGATTCGGTAGCCGAAGGGCTGCGCATTCATCAGATTGGCTCGTCCAAAGATCGTTACGAGAAGGCCATCCAGATGCTCAAGCGGGTGGGGCTGGAGGATTACCACGCGCGGCGGTACCCGCATGAGTTCTCGGGTGGGCAGCGCCAGCGCATTGGCATCGCGCGCGCCCTGGCGCTCTCGCCGGAGTTCATCGTCTGCGATGAGCCGGTGTCGGCGCTGGACGTTTCCATCCAATCCCAGGTGCTCAACATCCTCAAAGACCTGCAGGAAGAGCTGGGGCTGACCTATTTGTTCATTGCTCATAACCTGTCGGTGGTGGAACACATTTCACAACGTGTGGCGGTGATGTATCTGGGGAAAATGGTGGAGTTGGCTTCGCGCATTGATCTTTACCGCCAGCCGCTGCATCCCTACACCCAGGCGCTCTTTTCAGCCATTCCGATTGCCAATCCGCGCATCCGGCGTGAGCATATTATCCTCAGCGGCGATGTGCCCAGCCCGCTGCGCCCGCCCTCCGGCTGCCGTTTCCATCCGCGCTGCCCGGTGGCGATGGACATTTGCAGCCAGCAGGAACCCCAGTGGAAGGAAGCTGCGCCGGAGCACTTTGTTGCCTGCTGGCGGGTGGAGTAACAGCCGGATGGTATGATCTGGGGGCAAGAAAAAACAAAGAAGCCATAAAAAAGAAATTCCTGAATGCCCCCATTGCTCCGTTTTGTCTTGAACCGCCTGTTGGCCATCCCGCTCACCCTGCTGCTGGTGACGGCCGGCTTGTATGCCTTTGTGATGCTGACCCCGGTGGAGGTGCGCCTGACGCTCTACCTGCCCAATGGGGTGGATTTCAACCGCCTCTCGGCTGAGCAAATTGAGCGCGTTCAGAACCGGATCATCCAGGAACACCATTTGCGGGCGCCCTATCCGGTGCAGTACGGACTGTGGCTGACCAGCCTGGTGCAGGGGAAATGGGGGTGGAGTCCCACGTTGAATCAAGAGGTGCTGCCAGCCCTGATCCGCCGGACACCGGTGACGGCAGAGTTGACCCTTTATTCGCTGTTGTTTTTCATCCCGCTGGGGGTGCTGAGCGGGGTGGTCGCGGCGCGGCAGAAAGGCCGGGCTGCCGACCATGCTTTCCGCGCGGTGGCTTTCATCAGCACTTCGCTGCCGGTCTTTATCCTGGCTTTTGTCCTGTTGGCGGTTTTTTATGTCGGCCTGGGCTGGTTCCCGGTGGAGCGTCTGGGGGTGCAGAGCAGCCTGCTGATCAGTTCGGGGCAGTTCCGGCTCTACACCGGGCTGTTGACCGTCGACGCGTTGGTAAATGGGCGACCGGACATCTTTCGCGAGGCGCTGCGTCATCTTGTGATGCCGGTGGTCACGCTCAGCCTTTTCCACTGGGCCACGCTGGGGCGGGTGACTCGGGCGGCGATGTTGGAGGAGAACCGCAAGCAGTATGTGGTGGCGGCGCGGGCGCGCGGCATTCGTGAAAGACAGGTGGTGTGGAAGCATATGCTGCGCAACGCGCTGTCGCCTGCGCTGGTCAGCAGCTCGTTGTCGGCAGCCTCACTGGTGACCGGGGTGTTCGTCGTTGAAGTGATTTACAATTTCAAGGGCATTTCAGAACTGGTCATGTCGGTGATCAACGTGCCGGATGCGCCACCGGTGTTGGGTTTCGCCGTCTACAGCGTGCTCATCGTGCTGGTGATCATGTTTGTGCTGGATGTGCTGCACGCGCTGATTGACCCGCGCGTGCGCGAAGGGCTGATGAGCACATGATGAGTCTGCGCCGTTTTTTCACCCGCCGCCAGAATCTTCTGGGACTGTTCATCGTCGTCTTTTTCCTGGGGCTGGCTGCAGTCGCGCCGTACATCGCGCCGGCCGGGTACATGCAGTCGGAATCGCCCTACAGGCTGGTGGACAAGCTGAAGGGCAAGGTGCCTTTCCCGCCCGGCCGCGATGCGCTGCTGGGCACGGTGCCAACCGGTGCGCTTGGCAGGCAGTTGGATGTGCTGCATACGCTGGTTTGGGGGACGCGCTCGGCGCTGCGCTTCGGATTGATCACCGCGCTGGGCACCGCGCTGGTGGGCGTGGTGATCGGCGCGCTGAGCGCCTTCGTGGGTGGATGGTTCGACCAATTGATGAT
>CAZCBJ010000088.1:0-14696 GCA_964496705.1 uncultured Anaerolineaceae bacterium
CTGCAGTTGAGCATGTTTCTGAGCGTGCATCTCCAGTACTTTCTGCTGCACCTCATGCAGGTATTTGCCGCGCAGCGGGTAGAAGGCCAGGATGATCGCGCCCAAGAACATGGCGATGCCCGGGACCAGACCGGCGATGACCTTGATGCCGAAAATGGCGGATTCGGGCTGGTTCAGGAAGATGACGCCCTGGTTGGCATCGCGGGTGACGAAGTTGGTGGCTTCGAGGATGAATGGCGACAGGGCGATGGCGATGGACTGGGCGGGCTTGGTGAGCAGGGCGTTGACACCGAAAAACGCGCCTTCGCGCCGCACCCCGGAGCGAATCTCATCCTCGTCCGCCACCTGGGCGAACAGGATGTTGGACAGGGTCTGGGGTCCGGCAAGCCCGAATCCGGCCAGCGCCAGGCAGGCCGGAATCATCGGGGTTGGCAGGATGGCGATGGCGGTCAATCCCACGCCGGCGATCACCAGCAGGAGCTGCTGCGTGCCCACCACGCCCAGGCGTTTACGGATGACCGAGGTCAGCGGGACGCCGATGATCAAAGGGATGAAAATGCACGCCAGCAGGATCAGGGTGTTAATCTTGACCACATAATCCGCCAAATAGAACACGGCCCCGAGGATCAACGATTGCATTAAGATGGCCATGAAATTTTCAGCCACCAGAATTAAAAAGGATTTGCTGGTGAAGGTCATAGCGAGCGCTTTTCCCAGCGGCAAGGGTTTGTCAACGCGGGTGAATTCGGGGCGCTCCTTGATTTTCAACGTGGTGGCGATCACCAACAGCGCTCCGGTGATGCCCACCACGATCATGGCCATCTGTAGCGGAAAAATGGAGGTGGGGTCGCCGGCTTTGGGACGAAACAGGTCTGGGATGATGAAACCCAGCAGCGTGCCGAGCAGACCAAACAGGCTGGAGGAGATTTGCAGGCTGTTGCGCTCGCCGTCTGATTCGCTCAACTCGGGCAGCAGGGCTGAGTAAACCAGGCCGATGATGGTGTAGCAGGTGTCATAGATCAGCATCGTGCCGAGCATCCAGAAAAACAGCACTTGTTCGCCGGTTTGTGTGGGTGCCATCCACACCAGGATGAAGGTCAGAGCCAGGAAGGGGGCGGTGTAGCGCATATAGGGGATGCGCCGGCCGTGTTTGGAGCGCGTGCTGTCGGTGATGTACCCGAACAGCGGGTCGTTCAGCGCGTTCCAGATGGCATAGATAATCGAGGCCAACGCCATCCAACGCGCTGCCAGCCCGAGATAATCCTGATAAAAGATGGGCAGCAGCGCGCCGTATACCCCGGAGATGACCGATGTGCCCAGGGCGGCGATGCCCCACACAACTTTGGTGCCGGTGCTGAGCTTGACCGGCGCATACAATTGAGCTTGAGCCATGTGTGCCTCCACCTTAAATTTTTATTAATTTCTGGAACTGGATTGATTATAGCAGAAGGGGCTCAATTCACCTCCGCTGCGCAGTATTTCTTTTCTTCCAGGTTGTTTGCGGCGTTATAATTTCTCATCATGGATTTGAAACAATGCTGTGTGCTGGTCACTCCCACATCCTACGCCAAAAATGATCCACGCCTGAAGAGCGAGCTGGAAAAAATGGTCGGGCGGGTACTCTACAATCCCATCGGTAAGCCGCTGCGCTCAGACGAGGTGGCCCGGCTGCTGCCGGGGGTGGATGGTTACATCGCTGGATTGGATGATATTGACCGTCAGGCATTGCAGGCGGCCGACCGCCTGCGGGTGATCGCGCGCTATGGGGTCGGGTTGGATAATGTTGACCTGCAGGCCGCCCGCGAGCGCGGCATTATCGTCACCAGCACACCCGGCGCCAATTCTGTGTCCGTAGCCGAGCTGGCCCTGGCGCTGATTCTTTCGCTCGCCCGCCAGGTTCCGGCAGGCGTGGGGGCTGTGCGCGGTGGGCAGTTCCCGCGCCTCAGCGGGGTGACGCTGGAGGGGAAAACCATCGGCATTTTGGGCCTGGGCGCCATCGGCAAGCAATTGGCCAGGCGCTTGTCGGGTTTTGACTGCGTCTTGCTGGCTCACGACCCGGCTCCCGATACGGATTTTACCGCGAGGGTTGGGGTGCGATTGTGTTCCATGCAAGAAGTGATTTCCAGCGCTGATTTTCTCAGCCTGCATCTGCCGCTGCTGCCCGAAACCCGCCTGCTGGTAAATGATGCCTTTCTGGAGAAAATGAAGCCCGGCGCTTTTTTGATTAACACTGCGCGGGGCGAGATTGTGGATGAGACGGCGCTGCTGCGCGCCCTGCAAAATGGGCGGCTGCGCGGCGCTGCGCTGGATGTGTTCTCCCGCGAGCCGCCGGATCCTGCCAACCCATTGCTGGGACTGCCCCAGGTGATCGCCACGCCCCATCTCGGCGCGCAGACCGACGGCGCGACCAATGCGATGGGCTGGATGGCGCTGGCGGATTGTCTGGCGGTGCTGCGCGGCGAAACCCCGCGGTTTCCGGTCGCATGACCGGGGAGAGGCAAGTATGTTGGCTGCAAATAACATTATCCGCAAGAAGCTGCCCACGTTTTATTTCATCGGTGTGACCACCGGAAAATCCTCCATCATGAAGGTCTTTCCGGTCTGGATGCAGCTCCTCGGGCGCCCCGAGGTGGTGATCGAAGGGGTTGATTTAAAGATCCATGATTCCCCCGCCGCCTACCGCCAGGCGGTGGCTCAAATTGCCGGGGATCCGCTCTCATTGGGCGCATTGGTCACCACGCACAAAATCGACCTGTACGAAGCGGCTCGCGACCTGTTTGATTATCTCGACCCCTACGCCGAGTTGACCGGGGAGCTTTCCTGCATCTCCAAACGAGATGGGGGATTGGAAGGGCATGCCAAGGATCCCATCACGGCTGGTTTGAGCCTGGACGCGATAATGGGCAAAGATTATTTTGCGCGTACGGGCGGGCATGTGTTGTGCCTGGGCGCGGGCGGATCGGCTGTTGCCACGCTGCTGCACCTGATCAACAAACCCGATGCGGGCGACCGACCAGCCCGTTTCACGGTGGTCAACCGTTCGCCCGGGCGGCTGGAAAGGCTGATGGGTATGCTGGCGCGGGTTCCCACCGATATTGAGGTGGTCCCGGTGCATAACAGCGACCCGCAGCGCAACGACGCGCTGATGGCTGAACTGCCCGATCACAGCATCGTGATCAACGCCACGGGGATGGGCAAAGACACCCCTGGCTCACCCATCACGGACGCGGGGCTGTTTCCGCGCGGTGGGATCGCCTGGGAGTTCAATTACCGCGGCGAGCTGGATTTCCTGCACCAGGCGGAAGCGCAGACCGAGTCCCGCAATCTGCGTGTGGAGGATGGCTGGATTTACTTTGTCCACGGCTGGACGCAAGTCATCGCCCAGGTGCTGCATATCGATCTGACGGCGCCGTTGTTTGCGCGGCTGGAACGAGCCGCCGCGGAGTTCCGAAAATGATCTGCGCATCGATTCGCTGATACAATCGGGTAACATGCGCATCTGGAGGATATTCCTGGTGGTGAGTTGGTTGTTGGCAGGCTGCGCTGCGCGGTCCGCGCCGGAGGTTTCGGCAACCCCGGTAGCGCAAGGCGGGCTGACGCCGTACGCCACCCGCACCCGCACTCTCAGCCTGTCTCAGACGCCGTCGCCTTTCGCCACCTTCACCCCGCTGCCGTCTGCCACCCCCACGCCGCGGCTGCATACCATTGCCAGAGGCGAAACGCTGCTGGGCATCGCGTTTCTTTATGGGGTTGATCTTGAGACGCTCAGGCAGGCCAATCCCGAAGTTGATCCCAATCTGCTCAAGGTTGGCACCAGCCTGGTGATTCCCGCTTCCGCGGACAACCCGGCTGCACCCACCGCCACAGGCGTCCTGGCCACGCCGCTGCCGCTCAATCTGGCGACTCCCTTTTGTGCATCGGACGCGCTGGGCGGAGCGTGGTGTTTTGTGTTGGTGCGCAGCCAGCAGGAGCTGTCCCTGGAAAGCATCGGGGTCTCCTTCCTGATGGTGGATGCTGACAACGGTGAGGTGGCATCGCGGACGGCCTACGGTCTGCTCAACATCCTGCCGGCGGGCGGCGAAATGCCGTTGGCGGCGTATTTTCCGCCGCCTGTGCCGGTAAATTACCGCCTCGGGCTGCAGGTGGTGAGCGCATTGCCGCTTAACCCGGATGACCAGCGCTATCTGCCGGTGCAGGTGGAATTGGAAGTGGAAGATGCAGCCGCGGACCGCCGCTCGGTTGAAGTTAAGGGCACCGTATTCCTGACCTCTGATGAGGGCAGCGCGCGGCGGGTTTGGGTGTTGGCGGCTGGATATGACCAAAGCGGGCGGGCAGTGGCGCTGCGCCGTTGGGAAATGGCGCAAGGCGAGGAGTTGACCGTCGGAGGCAGTCTGGAATTTGTGATTCGCCTGTACGCCGTCGCGGGCGAAATCGCCCGTACCGCGTTATGGGCTGAAGCGCGCCCCTGACAAAAACCTGCGCCCGCCCTGCCACCCTCATCCCAGGCTCTGGCGGTTCATGGTATAGTAATTGCAGACTGTGATGGTCATTCCGGCCAGTCTTCAAATTATATTGGAGGTTCCATGCTCGCAGATGTGGTCATTGTCGATGCGGTTCGCACCCCGATGGGTGCGTTGGGGGGTGGATTGGCGGCGGTTCGCCCGGATGATCTGGCCGCGCTGGTTCTGCGCGGGCTGGTGGAGCGCGTCGGGCTGGATGCTGGCATGGTTGAGGAAGTGTACCTGGGCTGTTCCAACCAGGCGGGTGAAGACAACCGCAACATCGCGCGCATGGCTTTGTTGCTGGCCGGGTTTCCGGTGGAGGTGGCCGGTTTGACCGTCAACCGCCTGTGCGCCTCGGGGTTGGCGGCGGTCAACCTGGCGGCGCGCGCCATTCGCGTCGGGGATGGCGACATTTACGTCGCCGGAGGGGTGGAAAGCATGTCGCGCGCGCCGTACTCGCTGCCCAAGGCGGAGCAGGGTTTTTCATTTGGGAATATCACCGCCTGGGACACGGCGCTCGGCTGGCGTTATCCCAACCCGCGCATGCAGGAGCTTTACGGCACCGAAGCGATGGGTGAAACAGCCGAGAACATCGCTGATCTGACCGGCATCACCCGCGCCGAGCAAGATGCCTTCGCGCTGGACAGCCATCAAAGGGCGATTGCGGCGATTGACTCAGGCAAGTTTGCTGAGGAAATCATTGCGGTGCCGGTGGCGCAGAAGCGCGGAGAAGCGCTGCTGGTGACCACAGATGAGCGTCCGCGCCGCGATACCACGTTGGAAGCGCTGGGCAGGCTGCGCCCGGCATTCCGCAAGGACGGCACGGTGACGGCCGGCAACGCTTCGGGGATGAATGACGGCGCGGCGGCAGTGCTGCTCATGCGGGCGGAGCGCGCGCGCGAACTGGGTCTGAAACCACTGGCGCGGGTGGTAGCCGCCGCGTCGGCAGGCGTGCCGCCGCGCATCATGGGCATGGGCCCCGTCCCGGCGGTACAAAAGGCGCTGGCGCGCGCCGCTTTGAGCATCGGCGAAATCGCCCTGGCGGAAATAAACGAAGCCTTCGCTGTTCAGGCGCTGGCGGTCATGCGCGAGCTGGGGTTGGCGCACGAGATCACCAACGTGAACGGCGGCGGGGTGGCGCTGGGTCATCCGTTGGGTTGTTCTGGCGCGCGAATTTTGACCACCCTGCTGCACGAAATGCGCCGACGCGCGCCGACTGCGCCGCGACCCTTCTATGGGCTGGCAACGCTGTGCGTGGGCGTTGGGCAGGGTGAGGCATTGATCGTTGAATGGGCGGGTGAGCCATGAACGTGCTGGTCACCGGATCCACCGGCTTCATCGGCGGCGCGCTGTGCAGCGCATTGGTCGAACAGGGGCACAACGTGCGCGCCTTCCACCGCGCCACCAGTTCCCTGCGCCTGCTGGATGGTCTGCCGGTGGAGCATGCGCTGGGCGATTTGACCCGCCCTCAAACGCTGCAGGAGGCGATGCAGGACATCGAGGTGGTTTTTCACACCGCGGCATTGTTGGGAGGGCCTGAGAATCCGGCGCGCATGTATGCGGTCACCGTGGAAGGCACCCGCGCCGTGGTGCAGGCTGCGCTGGAGGCGGGTGTGCGGCGGTTGGTGCATACCAGCTCGGTGGCGGCGTTGGGCGTTCCGGAACAGCCGCCGGGAAACCGTCCTGTGCCGGTGCTGTTGGATGAAAACCACAGTTGGAATTATTTTCCCAACCGCTGGCCGTACGGGTATGCCAAGTACCTGGCGGAGCAGGAAGTGCAAATGGCGGTGGCCCAGGGTTTGGATGCGGTGATCGTCAACCCGAGCGTGGTGCTGGGCGGTGGGGATGTGTACCGCCAGTCCAGCTCGCTGGTGATGCGCATCGCCCGCAACCGTCTGCCGTTTGTGGTGGACGGCGGGGCGAATTTTGTGCATGTTATCGATGTGGTGAACGGGCACCTGGCGGCGTTGGCACGCGGCAGGTCGGGCGAGCGCTACATCCTGGGCGGGGAGAACCTCAGCTTGTCCGACTTTGTGCGCCTGGTTGCCGAAGTCACCCGTGGGAGGGCGCCGCTGCAACTGCCCGCGGGGCTGGTGCGCGCGCTCGCATCTCCGGCGCGCCTGTTCCAATCTTTTATCCACCTGCCGGTCAGCGCGACGATGTTTCATCTGGCCGGAATGTATTTTTATTATGATCTGCGCAAAGCGCAGGCTGCATTGCAGCTCGAGCAACCGCGCCCCATCCGCGAGGCCATCGCGCAGGCGTACGCCTGGTTCACGCAGGATGGCGGCTCAAATTCCACGTCTTGACCAAGGAGGCATGCATGTCCCACAAACCATTGATCCCCACACCCGTGATTTGTCAGGTGGGTGTGATTGTGTACGATATTGAGCGCTCGATCAACGAATATTGCCGGGTTTTCGGCTTGCCGCGTCCTGAGGTGCATATCACCGACAGCTATGAGCAGGCCAGAACCACTTACGATGGGCAGCCCACCCAGGCGCGCGCGAAGTTGGCCTTTTTCCAGATGGGTGAGCAGCTTACGATTGAGCTGATCGAGCCGCTGGGAGGACCCAGCACCTGGCAGGAATTCCTGGAAAATAAGGGTGAAGGCGTCCACCATATCGCTTTCATGATCAAGGATACCCCGGCGGTCACGTCTGAGCTGGCGGCTGCGGGGATTCCCACCCAGCAGCAGGGACATTACACCGGCGGAATGTACACCTATGTGGACAGCGCTCCTGCGCTGGGGATGATCCTGGAGCTGCTGGAGAATTTTGATTGAGGGATTGTGCTACAATCGAAATGAAGGAGGTGAAGCATGGCCAGGATCGCTGAGGTGCGTCCTTCGCCGATCGCCGGGCGCTGGTACCCGGGCAGCGCCAAATTGCTGGGAGAGCAAATTGACCAATTCCTGGCGCAGGCCAAGCTGCCTGAACTGTCTGGCGAGGTGGTGGCGTTGATCGCGCCGCATGCCGGTTATCAGTTTTCCGGGCGCACAGCCGGGGTGGCATTCTGCTGTGTTCAAGGGCGTTCCTATGAACTGGTGGCGGTGGTATCCCCGCTGCATGCCTATTGTCCAGCGCCGTTCTTAACCAGCGCTCATCAGGCTTACGCCACGCCGCTGGGTTCCGTGCCGGTCGACACCCAGGCGCTGGCTGCGGTGGATGCTGCGCTGCAGGCGGAGGGCGGTCGCCTGGTGGCGGTGGCGGAAGACGGCGAGCATTCACTGGAAATTGAGTTGCCTTTCCTGCAGCGCGCATTGGCCGCCGAGTTCAAATTACTGCCGCTCATGGTGCGCAGCCGTGACCTGCGCCAGATCGAAGCCCTGGGCAAAGCGCTGGCCGCTGCGCTGCGTGGTCGAAGCGCCCTGCTGGTGGCTTCCACGGACCTGTCCCATAACCATTCACAAGCTGAAGCCAACCGGCTGGACGCTGAAATGCTGCGCCGGGTGGAGTCCTTTTCGCCGCGCGGTGTATTGGATGCTGAAGAGGATGGATCTGGCTCGGCGTGCGGCGCGGGGGCGGTGGCGGCTGTGTTGCAAGCTGCCCGCCTGCTGGGGGCTGACCACGTGCAGATTTTGCACCACAGTACCTCGGCGGATGAGACGGGCGACACTTCGAGCGTGGTTGGATACGGCGCAGCAGTTGCCCTGCGGACGCCTCCCGACTGAGTGGTATACAGGTGGTGATGATTTATCTCAATATCCTGTTCATCCTCATCCTGATCGGATTGAACGCATTTTTTGTGGGGGTCGAATTCGCGGCGGTTGCCTCGCGCCGTTCGCGCCTGGATTTGCTGGCAGACGCTGACAGCCGCGGGGCGCAGATCGTGCGCTCCTGGTTGGAACAACCTTCGGCGCGCGACCGCTTGATCGCCGCCAGCCAACTGGGGATCACCGTGGTCAGCCTGGCGCTGGGCGCGGTGGGTGAAAACACGTTCGAGGCATTGCTGCATCCGCTGTTTGACCATTTGCAATTGCCCGCCTGGTTGGTGTTTCTCCAGTCTGTGCTTCCGGTGCTGCCTTTGTTACTGTCGCTGATCATCGTCACCAGCCTGCACGTGGTGCTGGGAGAACAGGTGCCCAAGGTGGCGGTGCTGCGCGCGCCGGAGCGTTTTGCTGTGCGCAGCGCGCCGTGGATGCAATTCTTCGCGCGGCTGTTCAAAGGATTTGTGTACGTGCTGGATTTTCTGACACGGACGCTGCTCAAACTACTGGGCATCCCCTCGGACGCGTCGCTCTCGGCGTACACGCTGGAGGAGTTGAAAGAGGTGGTGACCGGCCCGGAGGTGGAGGGTGTGATTGAGCCTTCGGAGCGCAAGATGCTTTCAGAGGTGATTGACTTCGGCTCGCTGGTGGTGCGCCAGGTCAGCGTTCCGCGCACCGAAATCATCGCGGTGGATGCGACCGCCGCTGTTGCGGAGGCTATCCAGATTGCTGTTGAACATGCCATCACCAAGCTGCCGGTGTATGAAGAAAACCTTGACCAGATCATCGGAATTGTGCACCTTCGCGACCTGGTGTGCGCCTTGCAGGCCGGAGCCGGCGACCGCTCGGCGCGCGATTACAGACGCGACGCGCTGTTTGTGCCTGAATCGCTGCTGGTCAACCAGTTGCTGCACCAGATGCGCGCCGCGCGCACCCACCTGGCCATCGTCATGGATGAGTTTGGCGGCACCTACGGGCTGGTGACGCTGGAGAATTTGCTGGAAGAAATTGTCGGTGAGGTTCAGGATTCGTTTGATTTGGCTCCGCCACAGGTGCAAAGCCTGGGTGAGGATACCTTCCTGGTGGACGGCATGACCCTGATCGAGGAAATCAACGAACACCTGCAGTTGCAGTTGTCGGATCCGCATTACGACACGATTGCCGGATATGTGCTCAGCAAGCTGGGGCGAATTCCGATGGAAAACGAAGAGGTGACCGATGCCGAGCAGCATATCGCGCTGACGGTCGCCAGCATGGACCGTCTGCGAATTGCGCAGGTCATCATCCGCAAATTCTGATGCCGCGCAGCAGATGGCAGCGGAAAGCCCGTCTGCGCGACTGTTTGCACGTATAATCATGGGCATGTACGTTCAGGTGGTGGTGAATGTCCCCCAGGTCAGCGGGGTGTTTGATTACGCCGTGCCGGCGGAATTTTCCGAATTGGTGCTGCCAGGCAGCCTGGTTGTGGTGCCGTTTGGGAAACGAACTGTCCAGGGCTTGGTGCTGCGGCAGGTGGAAACCCCCAGCGTTCCGCAGGTGAAAGCTATTGAGGCCTTGCTGGACGCGCAGCCGGTGTTGACCGCCAAGCAGCTCAGGCTGGGGGAATGGCTGGCGCAGGAAACCCTCGCGCCGCTGGGCATGTGCCTGGATTTGATGCTGCCGCCGGGGTTGAGCAAACAGGCGGACACGCTTTATCGTTTGGCGCAGCCGCCTGAGGAGCGCGCCGGACCGCTCTCCGCCACCCAGCAGCGTATCCTGGATCTGATCCGCGAGCGCGGCGACCTGCGCGGGCGGCAAATCGAAGCCGCCTTTCGCCATGCGCGCTGGCAGGAAGCCTTGAAAGGCCTGGTCAGCCGCGGCTGGCTGGTGGCCAACCCGCTGCTGCCGCAGCCGACGGCGCGCCCCAAGTCGGCGCGCATCGTCCAACTGGCGGTGACGCCCGAGGCTGCCCTATCCAGAATGGACAATCTTGGACGGGGGGCTGCCCAGGCGCGGCGCGAAGCCATTTTACGGTTCTTGATTCAGGAGGGACTGCCGGTGCAGGTGAGTTGGGCGTATGCCGCCAGCGGAGGAAATCTGCAGGACCTGTACAGCCTTGCCGAGGCTGGATTGGTGCGACTGGGAGAGAGCGAGGTGTGGCGCGATCCGCTGGAACGGGTGGATTTTGTGCTCAGCCAGCCACCCACCCTGACCGCTGAGCAGGCGGCAGTTTGGCAGGCGATGGAGGCCGGATTGCAGGCTTGCGCGCGGGGCGCGCGGGTCCAACCTTTCCTGCTTCATGGGGTGACCGGTTCGGGGAAAACTGAAATTTATCTGCGCGCGGTCGAACAGACCCTGGCCCTGGGGCGCAGCGCGATTGTGATGGTGCCGGAGATTTCCCTCACCCCGCAAACGGTGCGCCGCTTTCTGGCGCGCTTTCCCGGGCAGGTGGGGCTGGTGCATTCGCGCTTATCGGATGGCGAGCGTTACGACACCTGGCGCCGGGTCCGCTCGGGACAACTGCGCGTGATCGTCGGCCCGCGCAGCGCGCTGTTCAGCCCGGTCAAAGACCTGGGCTTGCTGGTGGTGGATGAGTTCCATGAGGAAAGCTATTATCAGGACGACCTGGAGCCGCGCTACCACGCGGTTGCCGCGGCGGTGGCGTACGCGCGTTTGGGCGGGGCGGCAGTGATCCTGGGCTCAGCGACCCCGGATATCGCCTGGTTGTACCGCGCCCGGGAGGAGGGCTGGTCAATTCAGAAGTTGCCACTGCGTATCCTGGCCCACCGTCAGGCGGTTGAATCGATGCTCAACCAACCGGCCGGGCAGCAGCTTTTACCGCCCGTCGAGGGAGATGCCGCCTGGCTGCCCCTGCCGCCGGTCACGCTGATCGACATGCGCCAGGAGCTGAAAGCCAACAACCGCTCCATCTTCAGCCGCCCGCTGCAAAACGCGCTGCGCAACACGCTGGAGGCCAACCAGCAGGCGATCCTCTTCCTCAACCGCCGCGGCATGGCCACCTACGTTTTCTGCCGGGAGTGCGGCGCTTCGGTGCGCTGTCCGCGCTGCGATATTCCGCTGACCTTTCACGTCGCTTCGGGGGATCTTGCAGGCGGCAGTTCGCCAACCTCCGGCGAGGGTGGGTTGGTATGTCACCGCTGCAATTACCGCCGCCAGATGCCGCGCAAATGCCCCCAGTGCGCAAGCAACGCCATCCGTCAGTTCGGCACCGGCACCGAGAAGGTGGAGGCGGAAGTCAAGCAGCTTTTCCCGCAGGCGCGCGTCCTGCGCTGGGATTATGACACCACCCGCCAAAAGGGCAGCCATGAGCTGATCATGTCGCATTTTGTCCAGCACCGCGCGGATGTGCTGGTGGGCACGCAGATGCTGGCCAAAGGTCTGGATTTGCCTTTGGTTACACTGGTTGGGGTGGTGCTGGCGGACATGGGTCTGAACCTGCCCGATTACCGCGCAGCCGAGCGCACTTTTCAATTGATGGTGCAGGTCAGCGGGCGCGCCGGGCGCAGCCCGTTGGGCGGGCAGGTCATCCTGCAAACCTTCAACCCGGATGCCTATCCGCTGCAGGCGGCCGCCTTTCACGATTATGACAGCTTCTACCGGCACGAGTTGGAGCTGCGCCGCAGTCTCGAATACCCGCCGTTCAACCGGCTGGTGCGGTTGGAGTTCCGCCATGCTGACCCGCAGCGCGCTGAGGAAACCGCGCGCGGCATGGCGCAAACCCTGCTGCGCTGGATTGAGCAGGCGCAGCTCAGCGCCACGCGGCTGATCGGCCCGGCGCCCTGTTTTTACGCGCGGCGCGACGGCCAATACCGCTGGCAGGTGATCCTGCGCGGACCGAACCCCGCGCAGTTGCTGCGCGGGCGTCCGTTGGGCGAGTGGCGTGTGGAAGTGGACCCGTTGAATCTGCTGTAAACCTTATTCGTAAGCCAGCACCTCGCGGATGGTCAGGCGGGCAGCGCTGCGCGCCGGGAGCAGGCTGGCTATCAGAGATAAGATCACCACCACCCCCAGCCAGATCAATACGCCCAGATAGGTGAATTTGAACTCCACCGCGCTGCCGAAGATGGCCACGCTGATGGCGTTGAATAGCAACTTTCCCACCGGGAAGGAGGCCAGCCAGGCGAACAGCCAGCTCAGCAGACCGATGATCAGACCTTCGACCAGCACCAGGCGCATGATGATGGCATCGTGCGCGCCGATGGCGCGCATCACACCGATCTCTCGGGTGCGCTCCATCACGTTCAAGCTCGTCGTGCCGGTCAAACCGATGCTGCCGACCACCGCCATCAACAGCGCCATGATCAGCAGGAAGGTGGTGAGGATGGTGATTCCTTCCGAGGTGGATTCCTGCAGGTAGAGTCCGGAACGCACATCGCTGGTCTTGTATCCCAACTGCTCCAGTTGTTTCTCGATCTGGCGGGCAAGGTTTTTCTGATAAGTCAGGTCATGTTCTCCAGGGGAGCCGACGATGCGAAACACCGAGGCTTTGCCGGAGATGTGAGTCAGCTCAGCCAGGTAATCATAATTCGTGTAGGCGATCAATCCAACCGATTTGCCGGCGAATTGGAAGAACCCAACCACCGTCCAGTCGGTTTTCTCGCCGTTGACCTCCAGGCGCAGGTTGTCGCCGAGTTTCAGGTTGGGATATTTGTCTACGAACAACTCACTCAATACGATGGCCTGGCGGTCGCCGGGGCGCACCCAACGCCCGCTGAGCAGGATGGGTTCGAGCAGCCGGCTGTCACCGGGCGGCGCGGTGAGCTGGATGCTCTCGCCGGGCGAATCGTCCTCCCGCAACATTTCGGCGCGCGCCACCGCCCAACCTTCCACCTGGGTGACCCCCGGCACGGCGCTCAGGTGCTGCTGCACCAGTTTGATGCGATAGGGATAGGCCAGCACCAGGTTGACATCAGCGAGGAAATATTTGCTCAGGCGGGTCACGTAGTTATCCAGCGAGGTGCGCACGTTGAACGTGCCGATAAAGATCGCGCCGCCGAGGATTAGCGTGACCAGGGTCAATGCCAGGCGCACCTTGCGGCGGAAGGTATTGCGCAGCGAGATGCGCATCGGACGGGAGAGGCGCGACAGGCGGGAAATCAGGCTGCTGGCCGGATTGGCCTGTCCGATTCCGCTGCCGCTGAGGGCTTCCTGGATCGAAATGCGCGTGCCCTGCAGGATGGGGATGGCCCCTGCCAGTTGCGGCACGATCAGGGCGATGGCGGTCTGCAGCAGGATGGTGCTGACCTGCACGCGGTATCCCTGCAGGTGAAAGTTAATCTGTTGTGAAAGCGATGATGCCTGCCAGTAGGCTGCGCGGTTGGACAAGGGGATCGCGATCAGCAAGGCGATCAGACTGTACACCAAAATCAACACCATGTAGATGCCGTTGATCTGCCCGCGCGTGGCTCCGACTGTTTTCATGATCCCCACCTGCTGGGTTTGCTGGTTGAGCAGCGCCGCCAGCGTATTGGTGATTAAAAATCCGCTCAAGAAGACGACGAACATGCCCAGCAGGAGCAGCACTTTGCCAATCGCATCCAGATAGGCCAGGTTGGGGTGGTCGCCGATGGTGCGGACGGCTGAATGCAGCAGCATGTAACCGTTGTCCTCAAATTTTTGCAGCACCCGGTCGGTGACAGACTGGATATGGCTGAGATCATGCTGGCCTTCCCGGGCGGTGGCATACAGATAATTGAGTCGCAAGGGCATTTCCAGCCATTCCAGCGTGTCGTAGGTGATGTAGCCCTGCGCGGAGGCAAGGAAAAAACCGCCGCCGCCGGAAGAAGAACCGATGGTCTGGTCGCGCACAACGCCCACCACGCGCATCCTGCGCAGCGTTCCTGATGGAAGCTTGATTTCCAACGTGCTGCCCAGGCTGGCGTGGGTTTCATCCAACTTGTTCACATCCAAAACGATTTCATGGTCGCGCGGCGGCCAGACCCCCTGCAGCAAGCGCACGCGGTTAACGCGCATTTCCTTGATGTCCGGCAGAGCCTGCAGGGTGATGGGGATCCATTCATCCGTCCCGACCTTGAGGCGCAGATCAACCAGCGCGGCGCCGCTGGCTTCGGCCACCCCCGGAACCCTGCGGATGCTGTCCACAAAATCCAGGGGATAACCCGCCACGCGCACCTGGATATTGGCTGGATTGGCGGCGGCATAACTGGCGGGCATATCCTTGGACAGGTATTCGTGTAGATTGCGGATCAAGCCCACCGCGAACAAGCCCACCAGGATGGAGGCGATCACCAGCAGCGAGCGGGCGGGGTTACCCCACAGGTCAGCCGCCACCTTGTACCAGCGCGGACGCATCATCGCGTCCCCCGTTCAGAGCTGATGATCTCGCCATCCGAGATGGTCAGCACGCGCTGTGCGCGCCTGGCCAGGCTGCGGTCATGGGTCACCATGATCAGCGTTTTGCCCAGTTCGGTCATTTCCTGGAACAATTGCATCACCTCTTCAGCGGTGCGCGTGTCCAGGTTGCC
>CAZCBJ010000089.1:0-1786 GCA_964496705.1 uncultured Anaerolineaceae bacterium
GCGTCAATCACGGATGTTGCTTATTCCACTCTTCACTGTTATAATACCAATCACCCTTCGGGGCGTGGCGCAGTCCGGCTAGCGCGCTTGCATGGGGTGCAAGAGGTCCAGGGTTCAACTCCCTGCGCCCCGACTCGGATGCCATCGGTTGATAACCGGTGGCTTCTCCTTTTTTAAGGTTTAAGGGATGGAACAGGCTGGCTCGCTTATATCTTTACGCCGTCAATGGTGAAGATGGTTGATAGCTCTAGTTCTCATCTGGATAAGATTAATTGGCTTTTTCGGTCAACCTTTGCAAATTGCGCTGCTGATTGGTAATTCTTTCCGGTTGGCCTTTATGCTTTTGATGATACCAATGGGCATCATCTTAAGTAATATTGGAACAGACGGTATTCGCTGGGCAATATTCATATATGGATTGGTCAGATGACATAAGACCTTGAAAAGCCAACCGGAATGCCAGCGGAAAAATAAGGTAGAATCAGACGATTACCAACTTCGGAGGAGATTTTGAAGCGATACTTTTGGGATTACCTGTTCTTAATAGGGGTTTCAGGGTTAATCATCACTGCGGACCAAATTACCAAACACCTGGTGCGCTCGAACATACCGTTTCAGGGCAGTTGGTCTCCCTGGGATTGGCTACCTTATGTGCGCATCGTTAACTGGAATAACACCGGCGTTGCCTTTGGATTGTTCCAGGGCAATAACGATTTCTTCAAGGTTGTCTCGATTATTGTCTGCCTGATCATCATCTTCTACTTTCCGCGGATTTCTGTCCAAGCTTGGACAATCCGCCTCGCGCTTATGATGCAATTGGGAGGCGCCGTTGGGAATCTCATCGACCGTTTCCAATTCGGACATGTCGTCGATTTTATTTCAATCGGCAGCTTTCCGGTGTTCAACATTGCCGATAGCTGCATCTCTATTGGCGTTGGCATTCTCCTGCTTGGCATTGTATTGGACGATCTGAAAAAGAATCGAGAGCAAAGGCTAAAACTGACTTCATCATCATTAAGTGAAGCAGAAGATATCGAAAACTGACCATACGGTGTCGAAAATGAACCAGGTGATCTCAATCACATTTGCGGAGACCAATTCGATGCGGTTGGATAGTTTTCTGGCTTCCAGTATGCCTGACCACTCCCGCACCCGTATTCAAGGTCTAATCCAAGATGGGTTCGTGTCGGTCAACAATCGGCTCGTCATCAAGCCCAGCTCGGCATTACAGTCTGGTGATCACATACAGGTATCCATTCCCCCTGCTCAACCTTCAACGCTTCTCCCCGAAGAAATACCTTTGGACATCCTTTTTGAGAACAACGACCTGCTGGTGATTAATAAACCAGCGGGATTAGTGGTTCATCCTTCAGCCGGGCACGATACGGGCACTCTGGTCAACGCGGTGCTCTCTCACGCTCCTCATATCGAAGGGATTGGGGGCGAAATACGCCCCGGCGTTGTACACAGATTAGATAAAGAAACCTCAGGAATTATCCTGCTGGCAAAAAATGATCAAGCCCATCGTTGGCTGCAGGACCAATTCCGCTTACGAAAAGTAAAAAAAGTGTACATAACCCTGGTGGACGGCCGCCCCCCAACTTCCGCCGGACGGGTGGAAGCACCCATAGGCAGGGATCCAGTGCAGCGAAAAAAAATGGCGGTTCTACCTTTGGGCAGAGGGCGCGAAGCGGTCACGGAATATCACGTCATTCATCAATTTACACTCCATACGCTTATTGAAGCTCATCCAATAACAGGGCGGACGCATCAAATCCGCTTGCAC
>CAZCBJ010000089.1:1819-14645 GCA_964496705.1 uncultured Anaerolineaceae bacterium
TTATGGCCATAAAAAAAACTCGCTGCAAATCTCCCGCCACTTTCTGCATGCAACTCGTCTGGAGATTTGCCTGCCGGGAGAAAATAAACCGCGCTTATTCGAGGCAACATTGCCCGAAGATTTACAATCAATTGTTAATCAATTGATGAAATCCCATTTTGAGAGATGAAATTCATGATAGAAAATTCGGTTGTTGACTTACGTTCTGATACGGTTACCCATCCCACTCCAATCATGCGTGAAGCGATGGCTCATGCAGCTGTCGGAGATGATGTTTTTGGTGATGACCCAACCGTGAATCGCCTTGAAAGCCTTGCCGCCAGCAAAATGGGCAAAGAAGCTGCAGTTTTCGTCCCATCCGGAACGATGGGAAATTTAGCCGCTGTTTTCGCCCATTGCGGACGGGGAGACGAAGTCATCACGGGCAATCTGGGGCATACTTTTTTGTTCGAAGCTGGAGGTATCGCCGCACTTGGCGGAGTTCACCCGCATACCATTCCTAATCAGAAAGACGGAACACTGAGATTGGAGGATATTGCCCATGCGATTCGTCCAGATGACGAACATTTCCCAATCACGCGCCTGATTATCCTGGAAAACACTCACAATCGCTGCGGAGGTGTGGTTTTATCTCCAGAATACATGCGGCAAGTCGGACAACTTGCCCATGAACAAGGGCTGTTCCTGCATTTGGATGGAGCGCGAATCTTCAATGCGGCCGTTGCCTTGGGCATTCCGGCAGCCGAGTTGGCCGCTCCGGTTGACTCCGTTACATTTTGTCTGAGCAAAGGCTTATGCGCTCCCGTCGGATCTGTCCTGTGCGGTTCGAAAGATTTTATTCGCCGCGCACGCCGCATGCGGAAACAATTGGGCGGGAGCTTGCGCCAGTCTGGTATACTGGCAGCCGCGGGCATCATCGCGCTTGAACAGATGGTTGACAGACTGGCTGAGGATCATCGCAGAGCAAAAATGCTCGCAATTGGTCTTAGCACCATCCCTGGTTGTGTTGTTGACACGATCGATCCTGCAACCAATATGGTTTTCATGAACCTTGACAATTGGGTGGAGAAAAATGCTGCGGAGATAGCACGCCTCTTGCAAGACTACAATGTGAAAGTCATGGACAGCGGACCCCGCCGTTTCCGTTTGGTGACACATTATTGGATTGATGACCAGGACGTTGAACAGACGGTCAATGCCTTTCGCCAGGTTCTGAGAGGATAATAGAGACATGCCAAAGTATGATGGCATTCTCACCCGGTATCAGCATTGGCTTCAAATTCCACCTCACACTCGCCGGGTGAGTCTGCTCGAGGGCAATACTCCCTTGATCCCGCTCCCTCGCCTGGCTGTAGAATTGGGGATTACTTCCGATTTGTGGGTAAAATTTGAGGGGCTTAACCCAACCGGTTCGTTCAAAGACCGCGGCATGACCATCGCCATCGGCGAAGCGGCAGGTAGGGGTGTGAAAACGGTTATCTGTGCATCGACCGGCAATACGGCTGCCTCTGCAGCAGCCTATGCCGCTCATGCTGGCATGCAGTGTATTGTCCTCATACCAGAAGGAAAAGTTGCTGCCGGAAAGCTGGCCGGTGCAATTGCGCACGGTGCCAGAGTGATCCAGATTCAAGGCTCTTTTGATGAAGCATTATCTATGGTTATCGAAATCAGCCAATCTTCTGATATTGCCTTGGTGAACTCGCTCAATCCATTTCGATTGGAAGGTCAAAAAACCGCCGCTTTTGAGATCTGTGAGACCTTACAAAAAGCACCTGATTGGCTTTGCCTGCCGGTGGGAAACGCGGGAAATATTACTTCGTATTGGATGGGCTTCACCCAAAGCCATAATCTGAACCGCACAGGCTGCCCCCGTATTCTGGGTGTCCAGGCTCTTGGTGCCGCTCCGCTCGTTCTGGGTCATCCTGTGGAATATCCCGAGACAATTGCCACTGCCATCCGCATCGGTAAACCCGCGCGTGGCGAACAAGCGTTGCAAGCCATTGAGGAATCGCAAGGCCGCATGATCGCGGTCACTGATGAACAAATACTGGATTCGCAAAGAAGACTTGCCGCTCATGGCGTTTGGGTTGAGCCTGCCTCAGCAGCGGGTCTGGCAGGCCTCATACAAGAGATCAGGTCGGGCACCCTTCAGTATAACAACCAACAAGTGGTAATTATTTGCACCGGTCATGGCATGAAAGATCCGGATGTCATTACACGCACCATGACATCGCCGCCCTCAATCGCTGCTGACAAAGCAAGCTTGAAACAAGTTTTATTCGATAGTTGATGGCACGACAAAGTCTAACTATTCAGGTACCTGCCACCTCTGCCAATCTCGGACCCGGATTCGATTGCCTGGCCCTTGCATTAGGTCTATATAATCAGGTTACCTTCGAAGTCAGTGGTCAGCCTCAGGTTTGTATTCACGGTGAAGGTCGGGATTTTCTACCCAAAGACCATCATAATTTGATCATCAAAGCGATGAATTATTTCACCGAAAGATTGGGGTTGCCGTCATTTTCGGGAATAAGCATACAAGCTTTTAATCAAATACCTACCGGATCAGGATTGGGCTCCAGCGCGTCTGCGGTGTTAGCCGGGCTGCTTGCCGCCAACCAGCTTAGTGGCAGGTCAATACCGGATAGAGATATATTACTCATGGCAACCGAACTGGAGGGGCACCCGGATAACGCTGCGGCAGCTCTTTGGGGTGGGTTAGTCATCGTCGTTCAAGGAGAGAAGGCTCCGATTGTCAAACGGTTTGACTTACACGTCCCGGATTTGGTGGTTGTGGTTCCCGATATCCATTTTCCAACCATCAAAGCCCGAAAAGCTTTACCGACATCGATCTCGATCCAGGATGCCGTCTTTAACATTGGGCGGGCAGTTTTAACGGTCGAGGCCTTGCGTCAAAATGATCAAAATTTGCTTAGCCGGGTCATGGAGGATCGTATTCACCAACCCTACCGGTTAAAACTCCTCCCTGGAGCTGAAAAAGCGATCCGGAATGCGCTGGATGCCGGCGCCAGCGCCTGTGTTCTTTCGGGCGCAGGTCCAGGCCTGATCGCATTTACCGCAGCCAATCATCATCAGGTGAGTGATGCCATGCGGTCGGCTTTTGCGGAGTTGGGTATCCCATCCCGATGCTTTGTACTGCCGGTAACCAATCAGGGCGCAAGGGTTATCTGATATAATTTAAGCGGGGCACAGAAACAACCTTCCAATCACCCGATTGGCCAACCAATGTAAGGAGTTACAATGGGTGAATTAATTTCCCTTGCACAAATAGATCAAGTCGCCGACCAGATCAAACAAAAGATATCCATCCAGCCTAAAATTGGGATCATTCTGGGCACCGGCCTGGGTGGTCTGGCCGATCTGGTTCAAGAACCGGTGTATATCGAATACAACGAAATACAAGGCTGGCCGCTGTCAACAGTTCTGGGACATCAAGGTCGTTTAGTCACCGGTATGCTTCAGCACCAACCCGTGATGATTATGCAAGGGCGCGTTCATTTTTATGAAGGATACAGCATGGGACAGGTCACCCTGCCCATCCGGGTCATGCAGCGAATAGGTATTCAGATCTTAATCGTCACCAATGCCGCCGGAGCAATTAATCCTGACTACGAACCAGGTGATGTCATGTTAATCGTGGATCACCTCGGTCTGGCAAGTATGGCTGGTGCGAATCCATTAATCGGACCTAATCTGGATGAATTTGGCGACCGGTTCCCGGACATGAGTCAGGCGTATGATCGCGAATTAAACAACATCGCCCGAAAAGTTGCCAGTCAGAACCAGATTCATCTGTATGAAGGTGTTTATATCGGTCTCTCCGGACCTTCATTTGAAACTCCTGCTGACTTAAGATTTCTACGAGCTATTGGTGCGGATGCGGTGGGGATGTCAACCGTTCCCGAAGTAATTGTCGCCCGGCATGGAAGAACCCGTGTGTTGGGTTTCTCTGGGATTAGCAACAAAGCCAATCTGGACGGCAATACAGTTACCACACACGAAGAAGTGTTGGAAGCTGGCAAAGTGCTGGTTCCTAAGCTTAGCAAAATTATTCTGGGCGTTTTAGCCCAAATTTGAGCTAACAATAGACGATATTACGGAATTTTATTGAGTTACCCCGTAATTTATGGATGAATTGCTGAATTTTTTACAGAAATATGAAATCTGGATTTATGTATTGATCAGCGCGGTTAGCTTCTTGTACATTCGCAGAATGATCCAGTCTGCGATCGAATGGCGACGCGCTATCTTTGGTCTGGAAAGAGAGATTGCGCGGAGGAAATTCTTGTCTGCGCTGAGTATTTTTCTCTTACTAAGCTTATTGGGCATCATCGAATTCTCTTTGGTCACATTTGTCGTTCCCGTTTATCCGCAGCTGATTGCCAGAATTACCACTCCTACGCTTAATCCCGCCGCAACCCCAACCAACACAGTCGTCGTAAGCGAGGCGTCAAGCCGTGAAAGCCAACCCACCCCGACATCTGTAGCACTGATCGCTGAAGGATGCGTTCCCAACCAGATTGAATGGACCAATCCGAAAAATAATAGTGAGCTGCGCGGTAAGATAGAGCTGAGTGGGAGCATCAATGTAACCAACCTCGGCTTTTATAAATACGAATACGCTGCAGTCGGCAACGAGAATTGGATCACCATTGCCGCAGATAATGCCAATAACCGTGTTGACGCGGTACTCGGTGTATGGGATACCAGCCAATTAATCCCTGGGGATTATCGGCTTCGATTGGTGGTGGCAGATAATCAAAACCAATTCTTACCTGCCTGTGTCATCAATATTAGGATTACCGCGCCATAATAAATTGATTATGGAGGATATATGCCCGAGGTTAACATACGACCTGCAGTTGAAAGTGATATTCAACGATTATTTGAGCTGGATCACTCCTACCAAACTGATACGGTCTGGCAATTGGACCGCATCTCAAGCGAAAACATATTCACCGCATCTTTTCGGGAAATAAAATTACCCAGAACCATAAAAGTGGATTATCCACATTCATTGGAAAACCTGAACGATGGATTAGCTCGATCTCAGCTTTTGGTAGCCAGTGTGGATGAAGCATTGACTGGTTATGTTAAATTGGAAGAAAGATTATCTTCGAATGCTGTATGGATTGCTGATTTGGTCGTAGATGTCAGAGAAAGACGCAAAGGTATCGGGAGAGCCTTAATGGTTGCTGTTCAAAAATGGGCTTTTCAGCGCCGATTCGGGAAAATTGTCATGGAGATGCAATCCAAGAATTATCCGGCGATCTGTTTTGCCATCAAGACAGGATATCAATTTAGCGGTTTTCATGATCACTATTATATTAATCAAGATATCGCTTTATTTTTCGCTCGTATTACTCGTTAATTACCGCACAGGATTTGTTGAAGGACGATGATCTCAGAACTCGGCTGGCAAACAGGTTTGTTGTCTCTCCTCAGAACCGGGAGCCAGATTCTCTCAGCAGGTGTTGCGATCACAGCATTCTCATTGCTGCTGTATGCATTCGCATTCAACCTGCGAGACCGGGTTGCACGCTCTTTTGCGATTATCTCCATCATCCTGGTTATTATCTTCAGCGCAGATACATTTAGTAGTGTCACTGCTGATCTGACCCAATTAGGTTTTTGGCTTCGTTTCCAATGGGTTGGCATAATTTTCCTTCCTGCAGCCTACATGCATTTCTCGGATGCTTTGTTGACCACCACAGGAAAACCCAGTCAGGGCAGACGCCGTCTAGCAGTGAGAATGTTGTATCTGTTTTCTTTGATCTTTATTTTTTTTCTGCCCGGAAAATATTTTTTGGGCGAGATGATTATTAACAAAGCACCCGCACCTCATCTTCAGCCTACCTGGCTGACGAGTCTATTTTTACTCTATTATCTGATCATCATGATGATTTCTGTGATGAACTTTTTGCGCGCCTATCGCCGAACATTGACCAAAACCAGTCGGCGCCGCATGGGTTACTTGATCGCCGGATCCATCGCTCCAGCGCTGGGGTCATTTCCTTTTTTGCTATACAGCTCAAATTTCGCTGCAGTCCATCCGATCATCTTTTGGTTTCTAGTGTGCCTGGTCAATGTATCCGTGGCTACTTTGGTGGTAGTCATGGCATACACGGTTGCTTTTTTCGGGGTATCTTGGACAGATCGCGTCGTGAAGAGCCGGCTATTCAAATGGCTGATGAGGGGACCAGCGACCGCCAGCCTGGCTCTGGCTTTTACCACACTTGTAAGACAATCGGGGGCTTTCTTGGGGTTGGACAGCAGTGCATTGGTGCCAATCGTCATGATCATCACCATCCTTTTATGCGAATATCTGATTACCCTCCTCGCCCCTCTGGGTGAGCGCTTGTTGTTCTATGGAAATGACAGTGAAGAATTGGAAATGCTTCGTAACCTCGAAGAGCGTCTGCTCACCCGAAATGATATTAAACAATTTCTGGAATTAATCCTGGCCGCGCTTTGTGACCGCCTACAGGCGCCAGGTGCTTACATCGTCGCATTTGAGACAGATGGCCTGGAATTGGTTGTGACCACTGGGAAAACATTTTTTGATGAAGACCATCAAAAAGATCTACTGGATATCGTAACGAAGAATGAGAACCTCCCAGACTTGTTTCAATGGGGGAATGATTACATCATTCCCCTAAAAGAAAACGGAAATCATGCTCCTTTAGTATTGGTGGGCTTTTTGGGAATATCGAAAATAGGTGGTCAGGAATTTAATCCAGAGCAATTGCTTGGGATCGAAATTTTAACCCATCGTGCTGCACTGGCATTAGGTGACCGCAAAACACAGCGAAAGATATTTCAAAGCCTCGAAGACCTTACCCCCCAGGTTGAGATTATCCAGAGTCTGCGCGCCGCAGGTACCTATGACAGAAGCAGTCTTTTAGATACTTCGCCATTACACCGCAACGGAGAATTGGTTAATATCGTTAAGGAAGCTCTGACCCATTATTGGGGAGGGCCAAGATTGACCAACAGCCCTCTGATGAAATTACGGATTGTACAGCAGGCTCTGGCTGAACATAGCGGTAATTATCCCAACGCACTTCGCGCCATCCTCAAGCGAGCTATAGAGCAAGTCCGCCCGGAAGGTGACCGCAGATTCACTGGTGAATGGATTCTTTACAACATTCTGGAGATGAAGTTCGTTGAGGGAAGGAAAGTTCGTGAGATTGCTTCCAGACTTGCTATGTCAGAAGCTGACTTGTATCGAAAACAGCGGATCGCCATCGAAGCTGTTTCCAATGCGATACAGGAAATGGAAACTCTTGCACAGGATCGCTCAGATATTGTGGAAAGCGAGAAGGAAAACTCGTAGTAGAATGGATATTGGTGATTTTATTGATGAACTTTTGGGAGGGAAGGTATGAGCGATCGAAGGGGAAATCGGGCAAAAAAGATTAACAATTTGGTCGAGCCTGACGAAGGGTGGTGGGCATCCGTGCTTGCCGACGAGCATGTTGGAAAAGATGCGATCAGCGCCAACGGTTCGATTCATTCCACTTCTCCCCTACCCCCTTCTTCAGTTGACTGGGGTTGCGCGAAAAGAATTTACGAACAGGATGAGATCATCCATCTGCGTGTATATGGGTACAACCGGGGCGGCCTGCTTGTCCAAAATAATAAAATACAGGGATTTGTCCCAATTTCTCATATGATTGATCTTCCCTGCGGGTCAAATGAGGACGATCGTTTTGTGTTTCTTGCGTCCTATGTAGGTAAACCGATCTGTCTAAAAATAATCGAATGCGAACCCTCACAAGAACGCATCGTCTTTTCTGAACGCGCTGCGCTTGCTGGCGTAGGAAAACGGAAACAATTATTCAAAGCCCTTCGCTCCGGGATACTGGTGGTGGGAATTGTGACGAATGTTACTGATTTTGGCGTATTTGTCGATCTTGGCGGTGTTGAAGGCTTGATCCACGTTTCTGAATTATCCTGGGGACGGGTTCAACATCCTCAGGAGGTGCTTCAAATAGGCCAGGAAGTTCGCGCGCTTGTTTTACAGGTCAATGAGGAGAACTCCCGGGTCGCATTGAGTGTAAAACGCTTGATCTCCAACCCATGGGAAACCCTGGCAAATCGATATAAACCGGGGGATGTAATCATGGCCAAAATCACAGACATCATCAAATACGGCGCATTTGCAAAGCTGGAGGACGGAATCGAGGGATTAATCCACATATCTTCATTGACTTTGCCCGGCGAAGACTGTTCCATTGCTGAAATATTGCAGCCAGGTCAGGTCGTTCATGTGCGAATTCTCCACATTGATGTCGAAAGACGGCGATTGGGTCTGGGATTGGTGACAGTAGAATGAGCCGGTCTTCAACCACACGGACTCCGCCGCGCAATCAACCTCGTCATAAGCCCAAGCAGCCAACACATCAGGAAAATTCTGCTAAATCCGATGGGCAGAAATGGTTGTCAAATGCAGCTCGAGGGTGGATTATTCTCGGACGGTTTGGATGGGGGTTTCTCGGAATTGCATTCATTATTCTCGCCTTGATCACACTGCTGGGATTTTTTAATATAACTCAAGGCACCTTACTTAATATCTGGTTGAATACTTTGTCTGCATGGTTTGGCTGGGGGAAATTTATCATCCCTTTGACCTTCTTGTTTATCAGTATAGCCATTCTCCGCCGGAGATCCGATCACCAGCACATTATTCGCCTTGATCGGATTTTGGTGTTGGAGGCGGTTATATTTTGTCTGCTTTCCATTTTTTCAATCATGGGCGGAATGTCTCTGGAAAGAGCTGAAAACGGATTGGATGGGGGAATAATTGGCTGGGGATTGTCCAATCTATTGAGCTCTTTTCTACCCATGCCCTGGTCAACACTTCTTCTCGTGCTGCTGGCGGCATTTGGATTGGTATGGGGATCAGGTGTACTGGGTAAACTCCTCAAATTCATCGAACAGTGGTTGTTTCCGGCAGGGATGAACTCAGACATGCATGGTCTCTCCACCCAAACATCATCTGACTTGAGGCAACCTGATGTTCAGCAACAAGTGAGCCGGGATCATGAAATGCTGACCTCACAGACCGGGACAACCCAGCTACCACGTGATAATCGCTTGCCGCCGCTTAATTTGTTGTCGCAGGAGCAAAACTCCCATCCGGATGAATCCCAGATACATGATACTGCCCTCCAGATCGAAAAAACATTGGATGAATTTGGTATTCCTGCCAGAGTGGTAGGCTTCAGGGTTGGCCCCACGGTGACTCAATACGCGGTTGAGCCAGGTTTCGTTGAACGGATAGGGCTAGATGGGCAGCCCGTCCAGCAGAAGGTTCGCGTTTCTCAGATTTCTGCTCTAGCCCGCGACCTGGCTTTGGCGTTATCAGCTGAAAGGTTGCGAATAGAAGCTCCGGTCCCCGGCCAATCTTTTGTGGGGATTGAAGTCCCCAATTCTCATGGCTCAACCGTGAAAATGCGGCCATTACTGGAATCTGAGTCCTTCTTGAAAACGAAATCATCATTAAGCATTGTCCTGGGTAGAGATGTATCAGGGACTCCTGTCGTTGCCGACCTTTCTCGAATGCCACACCTTTTGATTGCGGGCACAACTGGTTCAGGCAAAACTATTTGCATCACCGCATTAACCACTTGTCTAATGATGAATAACACTCCAGACAACCTCAAGATGGTTATGTTGGATCCAAAAAAGGTCGAGTTGATGCGATTTACCGGCTTGCCACATTTATTGGGAAATGTCGAAACAGAATTGGAGCGTATGCTGGCTGTCTTGCGCTGGGCTTTGGTGGAGATGGATCATCGTTATCGTTTATTGGAGGCCTCTCGCGCGCGTGATTTGTCAGCCTTTAATGCCATCCAACGCAAACGCAAGTCCGCGCTTTTACCCAGAATTGTCATCCTCATAGATGAATTGGCTGACTTGATGATGTCTGCGCCAGACCAAACAGAGCACAGCCTGATCCGCCTGGCTCAAATGGCTCGGGCAACCGGAATACACCTGGTAGTTGCCACCCAACGCCCCTCCACAGATGTGATCACTGGACTGATCAAAGCCAACTTTCCAGCCCGTATTTCATTTACTGTAGCGACCTCAGTGGACTCAAGGGTGATCCTGGATGTAAACGGCGCTGAGACACTTCTCGGGCGCGGAGATATGCTTTTTCTCAATCCTGAAATTGGCAATCCTATTCGCGCTCAAGGCGCACTGGTCACAGATCATGAAATCGAGCGTGTAATCAACTTCTGGCGTAAAATGGCTCCAGCGACTGAATTAAAAACGCCTTGGGAAGAACTGGTGGAAGTTGAGGATAACTCGGACGATTTGGTCAAAAAAGCTATTGAACTGGTCAAAAAATCCCGCCATGCCAGCGCTTCTCTCCTGCAACGCCGTCTGCGTATCGGTTATCCCAGAGCAGCTCGTTTGCTGGATGAACTACAGACACTCGGAGTCGTTGGTCCACCGCAAGGGGGTGGCAGAGAACGGGAGGTGCTCATCTCACCTGATGAGGGAGATGAGGTGCCTGATGTTGACGAAGAAGATAATTAAATTATGATCGCTTGACAGTTTCGCCCGGGTAAGATAGGATAAGCCGGAAAATTTATTGGGAACAATTGACGGAGAACTGGTGACTGAAACCATTGAACAGAAACGAGCTTTCAGCCTGGAGAAATTCCTGAGGGACACCTTTAAGAATTATCTCGACATTGTAGGCGGGTTCTTGAATCGAATTGGCCTCAAACCCAATACCGTTACCATTTTAGGGTTGATCGGCAATTTTATCGCTGCCATACTGCTTGCATTTGGCCATTTCGCTTTGGGCGGAATAGCTGTTATCATAAGCAGCCTGATCGACACATTTGATGGCAGTATGGCCAGATTACGCGGGGAACCAACTGCCTTTGGCGGTTTTGTTGACTCTGTCTCTGATCGTTATTCAGAATCAGTCGTTCTCGCAGGTTTAATGATCCATTACTTGATCTCTCAAGACTGGCTTACCTGTTTCGCAATTTACCTGGCCATCACCGGCTCGCTGCTTGTTTCCTATGTTAAGGCCAGAGCTGATGCCGCTGGGTATGACGCGAAAGTGGGATGGTTGACCCGATTGGAACGAATTTTGGTTCTTGCGCCAGCATTGATTTTCAACATTCCTCAGGTAGGTATCTGGATTGTCGCAATATTTTCTCAGATAACCTCCTTACAACGCATTAGCTTTGTGCGCCGACAAGCCTATGATCGCTGGCGCAACAATCATAATGATAAGAACACTTTACCCTGACCAAGATAACTAACCTCCAAGGAGAAACCCATGGTACGTGAAGGCATCATGATAGGTCCGCTTTTTATT
Source organism: uncultured Anaerolineaceae bacterium (assembly GCA_964496705.1). GTDB lineage: Bacteria > Chloroflexota > Anaerolineae > Anaerolineales > Anaerolineaceae > CAZCBJ01. The sequence goes on from CAZCBJ010000089.1 coordinate 13,188, forward strand.
CGTTATTACGGTATTTTGATTATGATCGGTGCATTGGCTGCTGCCTGGTTAGCCTCCCGTGAAGCCAAACGTCGTGGGATTAATCCGGAAATGGCCTGGGATATGTTTCCCTGGCTGTTGATCGGCGGCATCATCGGCTCAAGAATATGGCATATCTTGACCCCGCCCGAATCAATGGTCGCACAAGGTATAACGACCATGTATTACCTCACACATCCACTGGATGCATTAGCGATCTGGAGAGGTGGCTTGGGGATCCCTGGAGCTGTTATTGGCGGTGCCATAGCATTATATTTTTACGCTCGAAAAAATAAAATCTCTTTTCTTACCTGGATCGACATCATTGCGCCTGGCCTGGCGCTTGCTCAAGCGATTGGCCGTTGGGGAAATTTCATTAACCAGGAAGTTTACGGAGCCCCCACAAATCTGCCGTGGGCAATATTTATTGAGCCGCGGTACAGGCTGGCCGGTTTCGAAACGGTAGAGTATTATCATCCTCTATTTTTATACGAGTTTTTGATTAATTTGTTCAATGCAGGTTTACTGCTCTATTTGGGACGTCGGTATGCTGGAAAATTAAAACCCGGCGACATTTTTTATGTGTATTTACTTATTTATCCTACTGCCCGGTTTGCTCTGGAATTTCTGCGTTTGGATCCTTCTTCCATATCCGGCCTGAATGCCAACCAGTTGGCTATGGCTGCCTTGGTAATCTTCGCCAGTGTCATGCTGTATCTACACCATGGCCGCAACAGCGAGCAACCGGCTGAAGGTACAATAGAGGAAGAAGTTCAGAATTGACCTTGGGTTCTTCTTTGAAAATTGGTTGCCATGATCTTCACTGAAGACCTGACCAAACATTTTAACCAATTTGTTGCGGTTGACGGCGTAAATCTGGATGTAAAAACGGGCGAAGTGCTGGTGTTGCTCGGTCCGAATGGCGCAGGCAAGACCACAACAGTTCGGATGCTCACCTCCATTCTGACCCCCACACGTGGCAACGCGCGCCTGGCAGGCTATGATATCATCCAGCAGCCTGATCGTGTCCGCGCTTCGGTTGGCGTTCTAACCGAACAACACGGTCTTTATGGCAGGATGAACTCAACGGAATATCTTGAGTTTTATGGCAGCCTGTATAACATACCTGCCGCCATCTGCAGGCAACGCATAGCTAATCTGTTGGACCAATTCGGCTTGGGTGATGTGAGAAAAAAGCGCCTGAGCGAATTCTCCAAAGGTATGCGCCAGAAACTCGCTCTGGTCAGGGCTTTATTGCACGAACCGCCGGTGCTGCTCCTCGACGAGCCCACCTCTGCAATGGATCCTGAGAGCGCCAGGCTTGTTCGTGATGCCATTCATACACTGCGCTCCAACGAACGCACCATCATGCTGTGTACGCATAACCTGGTGGAGGCGGAAGAATTAGCCGATCAGGTGGCAATCATCCGTCAAGGCAGA
>CAZCBJ010000090.1:0-14621 GCA_964496705.1 uncultured Anaerolineaceae bacterium
ATTCTTCGTCAATTATTGGACCTGGGCATCCCGTTGATCTCGTATGCCCAAGTGCCTCAGACATTGGAGCAGGCTTACCTCATGGCGAACCAACAGAAATCATTTGGCAAGGATATGATTAAGAATGACAGCTTTCCTGAATGAGATCCTGCCAGCGCTTATTATCGCCAAGAGGGAAGTGAAAGATCAATTCCGGGATTGGCGCATCATTTTTCCGATCCTGGGTTTAACCATCTTTTTCCCCTTCTTGATGAATTTCACCGCTGACCAAATGTTGGGTTTCGTGAATAGATATGGCGCCTCAATCATTGGTGAGCGACTGGTTCCATTTCTCCTCATGATCGTCGGTTTCTTCCCAATTTCTGTGTCTCTTGTGATCGCATTGGAAACATTTGTGGGTGAGAAAGAACGAGGCAGCATCGAGCCTTTGTTGAATTCACCGCTAAAAGATTGGCAGCTCTACCTGGGAAAACTGTTATCTGCAACCATTTACCCGCTATTATCCAGTTATACGGGCATGGGGGTTTATTTGGTTGGACTATTTCTGAATGACATCCCCTGGCCACCTTTTGATGTCCTTGCTTTGATCATCGTGCTGACCACGGTTCAGGCCTTCGTGATGGTCGCCGGCGCAGTGGTGGTATCTTCGCAGGCAACTTCTGTTCGCGCAGCCAATCTCTTGGCATCATTCATCATTATTCCGGTCGCCCTTCTTGTCCAAGCCGAGAGCTTATTGATGTTCTGGGGAACATATGCGTCGCTTTGGTGGGCGGTTTTCGGGTTGATTGTGCTGGGTGTGCTCATGGCCCGGGTTGGCTTGGCGCATTTTCAGCGCGAAGAATTGTTGGGGCGTGAGATCGATGTGTTGAATGTTCGCTGGATGCTGGCAACGGTGTGGAATGGCTTCACGGGTGGAGCCACAAGTTTCTGGGAGTGGTATACCAAAATTCTTCCACTTTCCATCCGGCAATTGGCAAAACCGATCATTTTTGTTTTCCTTATCATGATCGCCGGCGTGTGGATTGGCCTCTCTCTGGTTGACCGTTTCTATGTCACGCTCGAGGGTGCAACCATACAAGAAATGAACCAACGCTTACAGACCTTGGTGAAACTCTGGCCAGTCAGTAATTTCCTGCCTGTTTTGGCAATCTGGTGGCAGAACATACGCGTGATGCTTCTGGGAATGGTTGTGGGATCAATTTCATTTGGGATCCTGGGCACCTTACCCGTCCTGGCCACTTCAGCCGCAATAGGATATTTGTTTGGATTATTGACCAGTAATGGTCTGCCGGTGATGAACTATATCGCTCTGATAGCCCCTCACGGAATTGTTGAGCTGCCCGCCACGATTATTGCCACAGCCGCTGTGCTGCAGGCTGGTGCAATTCTGGCTACACCTACCCCACATCAAACAGTTGGAGAGGTCTGGCTAAGAGCAATCGGCGAATGGATGAAGGTGATGGCCGGCATAGTACTCCCCCTGCTGCTCATCGGCTCCTGCATCGAGGCCTGGATTACGCCTAGATTGGCACTATGGTTATTTTAGGTGGTCCGCTGACTACCAGCCTAGCAGAAAAGGCTCCCATTCATCATACTCGGTCAAATGACGCCCAAAAATATAGAAAGCGGAGCCCGGAGGTTCCTCTGGGGTTCTCAACAAAACCATATTCGCGTCGTAGAGCGTCCGGCCGCCCTTCTTGTGATTACATCCCGAACAGGACGCAACGACATTAATCCACACATGTTGACCACCCAGATGTCTGGGGATCACATGATCAATGGTCAAATCTGGGGTTTTCTTACCGCAATATTGGCAAGTGTAATTATCCCGACGAAAAACTTCTCTGCGGGTTAGTTTTAGAATCGGTCGAGGTCTGTGCGCCATTTTCATTAGACGAATGACCGAAGGCTTTGGATACTCCGTCTGAATGGTTCGAATAACCCCCCGGCCGTTCATCACCAACATCGCTCTTTCAGCTTGTATTAAACCCAATGCACGCCGCATATTGCAGACATGGATTGGCTCAAAATTAGCGTTCAAAACCAGAACAGCTTCCAAACCAATGGTCATATGGGCCGATTATAGCACGGTTCAAAATGTGATGAATCGCCGGGCACCTATCAAGGAGTCAACGTTGTCAACAGCAACTCTTCTGCGATGTGCGTAGCCCACAACGGGTCGTTCTCTTCCAGAAGAACAGCAATCGCCAGTGGAATTCCATCCCACGAGGATTGCGTACCACCAATCGCCCAAGTAACCACTTGATTTTCATGATAGGCTAACGCAGTCGCCCGCCACAGCGGCGTCTTTGGGACCGCCAGAAGAGCCGTGGCTCTCGAAACTCCTGAAACTCGCAATGCCGCATTGTTCTCCTTTGACGGCAGCACGATCCAACCCTGATGAGGAGTTTGAACAGCCAGAGTTAAACGAGGAGCCGGGCGGATGCCGCCTGAACTTAATGCCGCAGCAGCCAAAGCCATTTGCAGCGGAGATACCAGGACATCTTCCTGCCCAATAAAAGCCAACCGATTATCTCTGAAACCATAAAAGGGCCTATCTGGCGAAAGAGGAAGCGGCAAAGAAGGTTGGTCCAAAAAACCCAGGTCACGGTAAATTTGAAGAATATTGCCCAGACCGCTTCTTTTAGCCAACGAAAGTGATGCTCCGGGACATCCCTGGGCGATAAATATCCCCCATCCTTCGGTAGCCTTGGCTGGGATTGCACAGGGATACACCAAACCATAACGGTAAGCATCCAAGACATTTGGCGCATCTGGTAACGAAGACGACTGACTGAGGTAATCAGCCAGTACAAAGGGGCCAATCGAACTGCCAATTGGATATTGCCCTTGCACAGCCCGGTTGATCAACGGTGAGTCAGGATCATTCATCCATTGGTTGAAATAGGTATCAATTTGGTTCGCATCATAATATGGATGGGATGCAATGACGTAAATTTCACCGGTTGAAGCATTGATCATGACCACCGATCCTTTCCGCTCTCCAAGTAGATCGTCCGCCTTCTGCTGCAAATCAAGATGAACTGCAAGGCGTAAATCCAGGCCAGGTGGTGGTTGAGAATACAACAATTCCTGCAAAAAAACTTTAGATGTAGGCACTCCCTGTAACCCACGTAAGTAGGGCTGCATGCTATCTTCCAGCCCGGTCAAGCCATACCTTGGATGAGCATAACCGATCGTATTGCTCATTGGCACATATTGCAATTGTCGCACATATGATCCCGATTGGCCCAAGGATTGTGCGATCAAGATGTTGTTTCGATCAAGTATCGAACCGCGTTTTACATATACATCGGCGATATACCTGCGAGGGTTGTCTGATCTAGCCAATAAATCTTCCCGCCGGATGAATCCCCACCAAAAGCTGACCGCCAGAATGGCTGCCAATCCTCCCAAAAATATTGTGCTGACGATTTGGTACCGCCGATCTGTATCAAGACGCACTGGCTCCTGTATCGAATTGCTGATCAACAATAATAATAATACAGCGATGATAGTAACTATCAAAGACGAACCACCATAGGACAACAGAGGAAAAGTCACGCCTGTAAGCGGGAGCAAACGTATGTTACCGCCAATGATCAGGATGGATTGTCCGATGAGTAAAATCGTCACACCACTGGCCAGCAATCGTTGATAGACACTTGAAGCTTTCAGAGCGATCCTGATTCCGGTAGAAAATAGAATTCCCAACAAGATCACCAGAACAGAAACACCTATCAAGCCGCTTTCCTCAGCTATCGCGGTGAAGATGAAATCTGATTGGGCAACAGGCACCACCCTTGGACTTCCCAATCCGATACCGCTGCCCATTAAACCACCTGCCGCAACCGCTTGTAATGACTGAACAATTTGATAGCCCCTTCCCTCAGGGTCGTCCCAGGGAAAAAGCCAGATACTCAACCTGTCTTGAGCGACCTGCATGGTGTAATAAGCCACCGCACCGGCAACCAGGATCAGAATAGCACTGATAACCAAGATCGCTTTACGACCGCTGGCCAGATACGCCAAAAAGGTGTAAATGAACACAAATAGAAACGCTGTTCCAATGTCCCTTTGCACCACTAGCAGGACCAAAGCTGCGCCTGCCAATAGCAGTGTTGGGGTCATTAACTGGATGAATGTCAAATTTCCCTGTCGAGATCTGGAAAAATAGGCAGCCAGGTAAACAACCAAAAGGAGTTTTAAAAACTCCGTGGGTTGTACAAATATGCCGCAGCATCCCAACCACTGCCGTGGGCCAACCCCTCCAGGATACGTGCCGAAAATACTGGTTAGCGCGGTCAGAGCTAATCCGACAACCAGCCAGATGTATTTATACCGTTGTAAGAATTTCAACAGGTCAGGAAATTTAATTCCCAACCATAAAACCCCGAGCCCAAGCAGCAGCCACAGGCTTTGTCGGAAACCATAATAGTTTTCGAGACGATAAAGCGTGAGTAAACCCCAACCACTCAACACAGCGGTCACTGGTATCAGATAAGGGTTGCGATCAGGCAATAGATGTCGAGCCTGGCGTACGACAAGATAATATCCAATACACCAAATAGCCACACCCACCCAGTGCTGCCAGCGTAATGCCGTCTGCCAGGAATGGGTGCGAATGACCGGAGAAAAAGTCAAAATCACTGCATTTAAAAAGACGATGGAATACGCCAGAATGAGCAGGCGTCTCTCAACATGCTTCTCAGGCATCCACTGATCGGAAATAAAAGCCATGACTAAGGCAGGTATTTTTTAACCAGTAAATCCAATTTTTGCCTGATGGAAGGAGGGATCACATCCGGGCGTGTGATGATGGCATCTGCCAGAGCACTTTGACATTGACACACATGGTCAACCGGTAGTTGCTCAACCAGAGTCTGAATGGCCTGTTGCGCGATCTCAGTGTTATGGTGCAGCACCCGGATCACCCTTTCAACCGTTACAGGCTCCTCACTGACATGCCACACGTCATAATCTGTGACATGCGCCATGGTCGTATAACACATCTCAGCTTCACGCGCCAGGAAAACTTCAGGGCTCGCAGTCATACCGATGATCGACATGCCCCAGGTGCGATAAGCATTTGACTCAGCTTTTGTTGAAAAGCGTGGCCCTTCAATCGTAATTACTGTGCCTCCTCGATGAGCAATGGCACTTTGAGCCAAAACCGCCTGATGAACCATTTCACTTAATTCAGCACAAAAAGGGTCAGCCACGCTGATATGCGCGACCACTCCATCCCCAAAAAAAGTTCGCTCTCGCTGATGGGTAAAATCGAACACCTGGTCTGGAATAACAATATGACCAGGCGCGTAATCCGCCCGCAGGGAACCACATGCACTGATGCTGACAACCTTGTTCACCCCCAGAGATTTCAGGGCATAGATATTGGCGCGGTAATTAACTTCACCAGGCGTGATAAAATGGCCAATCCCATGCCTGGCAAGAAAGGCAATAGGCTTTCCCTTCAAACTGCCAAAGGTAATGGGTGAGCTTGGCTTGCCAAAGGGAGTATCCACTTCAACCGTTCGAACATCTTGAAGTCCTGGCATATTGTATAACCCAGAACCTCCAATCACTGCAAGAATGGGATTTAATTCCATTTTTACCTCTTAATCTACCAATTTCCGAGAATTATCTTATTTATGCAAGTATAATTCGGGCGATGAATCCAGAAAAGCCTCCAAAATTAATATCAAGTTACGATCCTCAATATTTTACCCCACTGTTTGAGGCAGAAGAACGCCACTTCTGGTTTCGGTCTCGCAATCGTGTCATTTCCATCCTTCTTCGTCGTTTTCTGGGCACCAACCTGAAAAGCCCAAAATTACTGGAGATTGGCTGCGGGAACGGAAACGTACTTCGCCACCTTTCCGAAAATATGCCTAATCTCGAAATTTTTGGGATGGATTTGTTTGCGAACGGGCTCAGACATGCTCAGTTTAGGGTCGGTTGTTGCCTGGTTCAAGCAGATATTCAACATCCTCCATTTCATCAGCAATTTGACGCAGTTGGATTATTTGATGTGATTGAGCATCTTGATAATGACCTTGAAATTCTTGTGGAAATTCGGAATCTACTTAAACCGGGCGGGAAAGTGTTCATCACTGTGCCTGCATTCACCAGCCTGTGGAGCTACTTTGACGAAGCCAGCCATCATGTCAGGCGTTATTCAAAGACGCAATTGATCGACAAATTGCAGCAAAGCGGATTTCGATCACTGTACATCAGCCATACCATGATGTTGCTTTTCCCTATGGTCTGGCTGCAACGGAAAATCGCCATATCCAAGCCAAAATCAGAAGACGAGATCGCCCAAAAGGCTTTGGGTGAATTGCGGATAGTGCCCGTCATCAACCCGATAATCACAGCCTTGCTTGGCTTGGAAGCCGCCTGGATCGCCAAAGGTTACCATTTACCTTTTGGAACGTCACTGGTCGCAATTGCCGAAAAAGAATAAATGTGACCGTTTCACTTGAAGGTCACATCAAAGCTGACTTTCGCACACCTGACTTCATCGCCTGACAAAAGCACGACAGGCGCGTCAACCTTTTCGTCATTTAAATAAGTCCCATTGGTGGATTGCAAGTCCTCAATCCACCACTGGTTTTGAGAAAACTTTAATCTGGCATGGCGGATTGAAACGGTGTCGTTTGATAGGCATAAATCGCATCCCCCTTCGCGTCCAATGATAATTTCTACCAATCCAAATTCCTTGGTTTCGCCCGTATCATGAACATAAATACTTACGCGGGGGATCTTTTGTTGGATGATCATACGAGATTGAATGCGCAGATCCTGCCACAATGTGAACAATGCCCAACCCACAAATGCTAAGAGCGCTGCCACTAGTAACAATCGTAAAATAAAAACGATGACTGCGCTCATGATTCATCCTGGGATGATGGTGAACTCTCTGAGAGCGATTTCGTGTCACCGTCTTTTTCATGATTTGATTCAATATTCGTTAATGGCACATCCTCACCGTAAATGATCGCCACCCCGGCCAGTGAGATCACATCACCAGGGTTCAACGATAGCTGGGTAATCCGTTGGCCGTTAACATAAGTCCCTCCGGTCGCATTTATATCCAGTAATACATACCTTCCTCGAACGGCCCGAAGCTGCGCATGAGAGCGCGATACGCGGGGATCATCAATCACCAGGTGGTTATCTGATCTACGACCAATATTTACAATGGGAAGTCGCAAGGGAAATGTCTGACTGCCTTCGATGATCAAAAAAGCATTTTCTGGCCGCGAATCTGAAATCTCTTCTCCATCCTCAGGTACATAAATCGCCGCTGTGGAATTTAAGCGGCTTTGGTTTTGTTCAATTTCAACCCTCATCTGATTTGGGCCTATGCTCTGTTCTGCCAGAAACTCTACAGTCGGCATACCATCCGAGAAAATTATACCGGCCTCATGGGCAGTCTCGATTAAAAGACGTACCAATGATTTTTCCAGGGTTAGTGAATAGGCACCCGATTCAAGGTCTTCGGAATTTACATGGATTAAATAATGGGAAGGAGCAATCCACACCCCTTCTTCCATTTGCGAAGCACGTCGCATCGCCTTAATCAGCTCCTGTCCCAATCGGTTTTCAACATCCGATGGTCTGAAAAGATGAATGCTCTTTTCAATCCATGCCTGCAATCGTTGTTCGAGTGAATCCAAGCGTTTCCTCATAGGTATAATTATAATGGAATGGCACATCAAAAAATGTCGCATATACCAGAAAAAGGATTTACTGAGATTCCCCATACCGCTGATTGGGCTATTCGCGTGTGGGCACCGGACCTTCAACATCTCTTCATGCAGGCTGTTACAGGCATGTTTACCTTAATGGGGATTCAAACAGACGCGCAAAATCAGCGAGAAATAGCGCTGGATTTGCATGCTGTGGATACAGACAGCCTGCTGGTGCATTTTATGAACATAGCACTGTTCTATCAAGAAGAAGAAGGAACGGCTTTTACTGATGCAATTTTCACGATCGAAAATGGCCGACTGATAGGGAGCGTATCAGCCAACCCAGTGACACTCATTTCACGACAGGTGAAGGCTGTCACCTTTCATAATGTGCATATTAATTTTAATGAAGGTGGATATGAGGTCGACCTGGTTTTGGATGTCTAGGTGAGTGAAAAGACAGGAGGCAATCGCGGATGAATAGGCCAAAAGGCTTTTTCTTACTGGATCCTCAACCCTATGAGGAAATCTACCCCGACGACATAAAACACCAAATCGCCGCACGAGTTGACCTCGTTTCTCCGCCACTCACCAGGAATACATGGCTAAACCATTCAGACAATCTCGCGGCTGTTGAGGTTATATTTTCCGGGTGGGGCTGTCCCCAACTCAATGAAAACTTGCTGCCCTGCCTTCCCAGGCTGCAAGTTGTCTTTTATGGTGCCGGCTCGATCAAACAGATCGTGACCCCAGCCTTTTGGCAGCGAGGCATCCAAATCACCACCGCCAATCCCGCTTTGAGTATTTCAGTCGCCGATATGACTTATGCTCAGATCATCCTGGCATTAAAAAGATATTGGGCTCATGTGTACCGCTATCAGCAGAGCAGAGAAATTGTACACCTGTCCATTCCTGGGACGTATCACGCCACGGTTGGGCTCATCTCACTTGGCACCATTGCCAGGTTGGTGATCGAGCGCCTGAAAATACTTGATATTCACATCATCGCTTACGATCCTTACCTGACCCATCAAGAAATTGAATCGCTGGGTGTTCGGAGTGCAACGCTTAGAGAGGTGTTTGAACAGTCTGACGTCATCTCCTTACACACCCCTTGGCTGCCCGAGACCGAGAGAATGATCACGGGTGCTCATCTTGCTTCGATGAAAACTGGAGCAACCTTTATCAATACCGCTCGCGGTGCGATTGTATGTGAAGAGGAATTGGTATCAGTATTCCAGAAACGCAGCGACCTGACCGCAATATTGGATGTCACTTACCCTGAACCGCCCGATCCACTGTCAAAACTGTGGACTCTCCCCAATGTCATCCTTTCTCCGCACATAGCGGGTGCCATGGGACCTGAGTGCGCCAGGCTGGGCGAAGCGATGCTATCCGAGTTGGATCGCTGGATCGAGGGGCAACCTCTGCGGTGGAAGGTAACCCAGGCTCAAATCGATCGAATTGCCTAGGTCGCGGTCATCCATTGGGCGAAATACATTGAAATGGCCTGCCTGTTCTGGTTGACCGTAGCCAAAGAAAATTATGATCGTAGGCTTATAGACCGGCTTTGATAAGACCCACACTCACCCGTTCTCCGTCGAACTCATCCTTAATTTGAATGGCATCCTCGGGTAGTACGGCTGGCAGGAGGTCGACCGCCAGCGTTTCAGACATGATGTAGTCCTGATAATGGTCAACGGCCTCTGCAAGCATGGGTGTGGCTGCATAAAAGACTTGTATGCGGTCGGAAATTTGGAGATCGGCCTGCTTGCGCAGATCTTGCACCCGGCGAACAAATTCTCTCGCCAACCCCTCCTGAACCAATTCAGGGGTCAGGTCAGTCACCAGCGCAGCCAGATAAGATCCCTCAGAAGCAACCGCGTAACCTTCTCGCGCTTGAATTCGCACCTCGATTTCCTCGGGAAGGATGGTGAATTGTTCCCCCGTTGGAAGCGAAATGTTCACCGATTCGCCATTTAAGAAAAGCGCGGCTGCTGACTCGGCATCATTTTCCATTAAAGCCTGACGGATCGCAGGGAATTTGCTGCCGTATTTTTGACCGAGTTGCTTGGGTAAAGGTAAAAGGCTATACGCAACAGCCTCGCCTGTCGCATCCAACACCCTCACCTTCTTCACATTCAACTCTTCTGCCAAAACCTCTGCATACTCGGTCACAATTTGTCTTTCTTCTGCACTCCCCACCGAGAATGCCACTTCCTGCAACGGTTGGCGCACCTTTCGGTTCGCCTTATTCCTGGCAGCATGTCCCAGCGAAGCCAGACGCATCACCAGCGCCATCGCACGATTTAATTTTTCATCGATCAACATTGGATCGAATTGTGTCCAGTCAGCGACATGCACCGAAAGAGGCTCTTCTGCAAAGGAGCGAACCAAATTCTGATGAAGCTCTTCCGCCAAAAAAGGCATCGAAGGCGCCAATAATTTACTCAAGGTGGTCAACGCTTCATATAAAGTGGCATACGCGGCTTGCTTATCATCATCCGACTCTGTTTTCCAAAACCTGCGCCTCGACCTACGCAAATACCAGTTCGAGAGCTGGTCCACGAACACTTCGATAGGTCGGGTTGCGCCAAGCACATCGTATGTTTCGTACGCCTCAGTCACATCCCGTACCAATGTATTGAGTGCAGAACGCAGCCACCGGTCCATCGGGCTATATTGAATTTCAGATGTAAGATCAGGTTTCCAGCCGTCCAGGTTGGCATAAGTGACAAAAAACGAGTAGGTGTTCCACAGGGTGAGTGTGAAATTCCTCACCACCTCAGAGACAAGCTCTTTCGAAAAACGCCTTTCCTGACCCGGAGGAGTGGCAGTGTAAAGATACCAGCGCATAGCATCTGCGCCATATTCATTCAAGGTATCCCAAGGATCAATCACATTGCCTTTGGACTTGGACATTTTCTGCCCGTCGCCATCCAGGATTAACCCCAGGCATATGACGTTTCGGAAACATTCCTGACCGAAAAGCAGGGTGCTGATGGCGTGCAGTGAATAAAACCAACCCCGGGTTTGGTCCACCGCTTCACAGATGTAGTCAGCCGGGAATTGCTGCTGAAACGCGTCTTGATTCTCAAATGGGTAATGCCATTGAGCCACAGGCATGGATCCCGAATCAAACCAAACATCGATCAGTTCAGGCACCCGCAACATTTCAGATTTGCATTCCGGGCAGATGCCTTTGACCTGGTCAACATAGGGCCGGTGCAGTTCCAGACCAGTTAGGTCGCGCCCTGCCAGGTTCGCCAATTCTTGTAATGATCCAACGCACACCTGATGATTGCACTGTGTACATTCCCAGACTGGCAAAGGTGTGCCCCAATATCGTTCACGACCCAAAGCCCAATCGACATTATTCTCCAACCAATTACCAAACCGTCCGTTCTTGATGTGACCAGGGTACCAATTGATCTTTTCGTTCAGCTCAACCAGCTTATCTTTATATTGACTGGTGCGCACATACCAGGTTTGACGCGCATAATATAGCAAGGGCGTCTTGCACCGCCAACAAAACGGGTATGTGTGCACATACCTCCCGGCTTTATATAATAAACCGCGAGCATCCAGGTCTCTCGTGATCAATGGATCAGCATCTTTCACAAACATTCCCGCCCAGGGTCTGACAGCTGCGATGAAGCTGCCGTCCTCTGCAACAGTCATCACCACCGGCAGGTCAAATTCATTGGCAGCCTGCATATCATCAGCTCCAAATGCGGGCGCCAGATGAACCAAACCAGAACCATCTTCGGTGCTGACGAAATCCCCCATGACCACATAATGAGCTGGTCGATCAGAAGGCACAAATGTGTACAACGGCTGATAACGCCTTCCCTTTAAGCTTTTACCCTTGAACCTCTCCACCACCTTCACCGGTTCCCCGTCAAAAACCTTATCAAGCAGTGCCTCAGCCAGGATCAATCGCTCGACACCACCTTCTTGAAGCGGTCGTTCTACCTTCACATAATCCAGATTTGCCCCTGCAGCTACCGCCACATTGGCTGGCAAAGTCCAGGGTGTGGTCGTCCAAATCAATAACGAGGTGTCCGGCGAATCAACCAACGGCAGGCGAACAAATACTGAGGGATCCTCAGCCTCATCATATCCCTGTGCTACTTCATGGTCAGACAACGGAGTGCCGCAGCGGGGGCAATATGGAACCACTTTAAACCCGCGATATAACAAATCCTTGTCCCAAAAGTTTTTCAGAATCCACCAGATAGACTCGATATAATCATCAGTGAAGGTTACATAGGCTGTGCTCATGTCCGCCCAATATGCGATGCGTTCGGTCATTCGCTCCCATTCCTGGATATAAGCGAAGGCAGATTCACGGCACAATTTATTGAATGGATCAATTCCAAAAGCCTCGATTTGCTGCTTGTTGGTGAAGCCGAGCTTTTTTTCCACCTCAATCTCAACCGGCAGACCGTGCGTATCCCATCCTCCCCGGCGGCTGACATGGTAACCGCGCATGGTTCGGAAACGAGGAAACAAGTCTTTGAATGCTCTCGCTAATACATGATGCACTCCCGGCTTGCCATTGGCTGTCGGAGGACCTTCATAAAACACAAATTCCGGCCCGCCCATGCGGTTATCCATCGATTTTTGGAAAACATCATGCGATTTCCAAAACCTCAACACAGCTTCTTCCATCAACACTATGTTCAACTTCGGTGATACGGCTCGAAACATTTGACCTCCAACATCCAACAAGGAATTGCATTAAACAAAGACGCCCACCACCTTACAGGGGCGAGCGTGTCTTCGCGGTACCACCCTGATTCCGGCCATTTGGCAGGATCTCAGTCGGATGCATCTCAGGATCGAAATAAATCCGCGCCAAGCTAACGATCGGCGAAACCGGCTCACTTACTTGCGTAATACGCGTTCAGGTCGCAACTCCGGAATGATTTTCGGTTTTCACCTCTGCCCCGCCTCACACCAGATCCGGGTTCGCTGCCAGCGGGGTGAAAACTTACTCGTTTCCATCACTGTTTTTCTTTGTTAACTTGTTTAGATTATGCCATAAATCAAACGAAAAGGCAATAATCTTAAATTGTGCTAACCCACTTTGGCAGGGGTTCCAATGCCGAACATGTCTGCCAGATTGGCTTTCGGATCGATGACCGGCTCAATTGATGATGTAGCGCAGGTCATTACCGTCGTGACACCCGGACCATGCCCGGCCAGCAGGCAATCGCTGTGAACAACCACACCCACGGTGACAGCACCTTTCCGATAGTCACGCCCATAGCGATTATCATGGTCCATCAATGCGACGAAGTCGCCAAAGCGTAGCTGGTCCAGCCGATATTCCTTCATCGTTTCAGGGTCGCCAGTCATGATGTCATAATCACCGGTGGTCACATTGGACTGACCAATCCCCGAACCCATACAAGCTGCAGGGGCGATGGTGGTCACGGGCACTTTGATTTTTTTGCCCGATTTTTGAACATTCATTTTTTCAAGCAGATCAGGGTCCAGGTTGAACAATGTTATTTCTGGAGTATCAAGCAATTTCAACCCCTGCCCACGACCAAAGATGATGATCTTATCGTCATAGGTCATCTTTTCTTTGATTTCTCGTGGGAAATCCACCATCACATGTTCAGACCCTCCGTGATGACCGATGACAAGTCCCTCGGCGCCTTTTGCTTCACCGCTGATAATCCTGGCTTTGTTGCCCACACAAGCGAAAACTTGGAAAGAGCTGTTGGGATGCTCATAAGGCTTGCTCGAATCAGCCTGGCAGCTCACGCCGGGTTCAACATGGTCTCCAGCCCACCCAAATACCGAATCGCCGACCTGAATATTGAGAGTGATTCCGCCGATCGATGGCAGAATAAACGCATCTCCTTTTCGATCCACCCCCCACTGGCCACGTGACCTTGGAAAGCCCGGTTGGCATTGAAGGATAAATTCGACGATGAACTCCTTATTGGTTCTCAGCATTCGCATTCCTTTCAAGATGAAATAACCTCATAGATCAGCGGCAATTTGGGAACAGCCGTCTGGCTCCACTGATGAGCGGAGAGCAGTCGTTTCCGGGCCGCGATTAAGCGCGCAGAAGAATTCGCATGTATGGTGAAAAGTGGTTCAGTTTTCTCCACCCAATCACCGACTTTATGATGAATGACAATCCCTACGGACGGATCAATGGCATCACCTTTTTTGAGGCGTCCCGCCCCCAGTTCCACCGCTGTCTCTCCCACCTCGCGGGCATGGATGGCAGCAATATATCCGGATGCTGTTGCCTGAACTGTTTCAACCAGGCTGGCTACAGGCAGGCGCTCAGGATGATCGACGAAAGCCACATCTCCGCCCTGTGCCTGCACCAGTTCGCGGAATTTTTGCCAGGCTGCTCCAGTTTCAAGAGCGCTTTCAGCCAACCGTCTGCCATGTTTAAGTGAAGACGCCTGGCCTCCCAAAACCAACATATGACTGGCGATAATCAGGCAGTGTTCTTTAAAATCATCTGGCCCTACGCCCTGCAGCGTTTCGATTGCCTCGCGAGTTTCAAGTGCATTCCCTACTGCAAAACCTAATGGCTGATTCATGTCCGAAATGACCGCCACCACTTTTCGGCCGCTCAACTTGCCTATTGAAACCATTAATTCAGCCAATCTGCGGGCTTCATCCAATGATGTCATGAACGCACCCAGCCCGCACTTGACATCCAGCACGATCGCCTGAGCACCCGCCGCAATTTTTTTGCTCATCACTGATGAAGCGATCAGCGGAATCGATTGAACCGTTCCCGTCACATCCCGCAATGCATATAATTTTCCGTCCGCCGGAGCAAGATCAAGGCTCTGACCGGTCAGAACCAATCCGACCCGCGCCAACTGGTTGATGAATTCCTCCCGGGTCAGGTCGGTGCGGTATCCCGGAATGGCCTCAATT
>CAZCBJ010000091.1:0-14619 GCA_964496705.1 uncultured Anaerolineaceae bacterium
GCCGCACCTACGAGGAAATTATCGCACAGTGGCATGACCCGGATTATTGGAGCGGATACCAGCAGCAGACCGAAGAAATTGATGCCTTGATCACCGAATTCAACGCCAGAGTCGGATTAATCTGATCCACTTCCTCCCGCAGATTTCTGCGGGAGGATGTTTTCTGGCATATAATTTGGGCATGGAGGAAATTCCGCATCCCGGTGCTTTGATCCTGGTGGGTGTGATGCCGGCTGTGTCTGACCTGGATATTGCCCGTTTGTTGGGCTGGTACCGCATCCCCCTGCGTTTTGCGCCAAAAATTGTTGAGGCGGATTACCTGGCGTTCTACCAGACAGGCGCTTTTGGCGCAGAACACCGCTGGCGGATAGAGCAATTTGCCGAGCTGCGCGGGCATGAATTGACCACCCGCCTGGAGTTATTCCGCAATCAACCTGACCACCCGCGCGCCCACGAGGAATATTACAAACTGCAGATTGGACCGCTGCACCATCTGCCGCGCGCCATCCCTGCCGGGCGTTGGAAGCGAGTAACCTTCCTCTATACCACCGGTCGGTTGCTCGCCTCAGCGCAGACGGTCAACGATCTGGTGGTGCATCAAAGCGAGGAGCGCCAGCTTCTTTGGCGCGCGCTGCGCGAGCGGGCGCTGCGTTCTTCGCGCTACCGGGCTGAGGAACTGCCAGGAATGGCTCTCGATCCCGCCGTGCTGGCTTTGCTGGGCGGGCTGCAACTGGCGGAAAACCAGGCTTTCTATCGGACAAACATTTAATTTTTTCCCAATGCTGATCATCCGCAACGGCACACTGGTCACCGATACAGACACGTTTCAAGCAGACATCCTGGTGGATGGCGAGCGCATTATCCAGGTTGGTGCGCATCTGCCCATTCCGGAAGGTGCGCAGGTGATTGACGCAACCGACCGGCTGGTGCTGCCGGGTGGTGTGGATGTGCATACCCATTTCGACCTGGAAATGGCCGGAACCGTCACGGCTGACGATCACTACAGCGGACACAAAGCGGCGGCGTTTGGCGGCACCACCAGCGTGATCGATTTCATCCCCCACGGACCCGGCGCACTGCGCGAGGAGGTGGCGGGCTGGCATGCGCGGGTGGAGAACAAAGCTGCGGTGGATTATGGTTTCCACATGAACATCAGCCGCTTGGATGACCATATTGCCGGGCAAATTCCTGGGCTGGTAACTGAAGGAATCACCAGCCTGAAGGTATTCATGGCTTATCCCAACCTGCAAATCGCCGATGGGCAGATCTTTCAGGTGATGCGCATCGCTGCCCGACATGGGATGTTGACCATGCTGCACGCCGAAGGGGGCGATGTCATCGAGATATTGCGCGCCGAAGCGCTGAAAGCCGGACACACTTCGCCGGTCTGGCACGCCCGCACCCGCCCGGCATGGGGCGCGGTGGAGGCGACGCTGCGCGGGATTGCCCTGGCGGCGGTCGCCGAGGCGCCTCTTTATTTGGTGCATTTGAACGCTGCCGGCGAGGTGGACATGCTCGAATATGGGCGCCAGCAGGGTGTGAAAGTGATGGGCGAGACCTGTCCCCAGTACCTGTTTTTCACCCAGCAGGAGCTGGAACGCCCGGATGGGGCAAAATGGGTGTGTTCCCCCCCCATTCGCGGCGAAGGAGACAACCAGCGTTTATGGGAGGGGCTGGCGCGCGGCTCCATCCGGGTGATTGGCACCGACCACTGCTCGTTTTTTTATGACGGAACACGGCCCATCCAATATGAAGGGCAGCCCTTTGCGGTTCCCGGGAAGGAGCTGGGGCGGACGGATTTTAGCAAAATTCCCAACGGTCTGCCGGGGGTGGGCGACCGGTTGCCTGTCCTGTGGACAAAAGGAGTGGTCGAAGGGCGCATCTCGCCCAACCAGTTTGTGGCGGTCACCGCGACAAATCCGGCGCGCATCTTCGGCCTTTATCCGCGCAAAGGTGCGCTTCTGCCCGGCTCAGATGCGGATTTTGTCCTATGGGACGCTGGACGCCAACTGACCTACGGCGTTGAGGTGGCGCAGCACCGCACCGATTACAATCTTTATGAAGGTTGGTCTTTGCTCGGTTATCCCGATCAGGTTTTCCTGCGCGGTCAGAAAATTGTTGACGGACCACGATGGCTGGGGCGGGCGGGGATGGGGCGTTATCTTCACCGCCGGGCTAACGGCGATGTGCTTTGAGCTGATACCATGCTGTTGATTCTGCCTGTCGTTGTCCTGCTCATCTCCAGCCTGGCCATCCTGGTGCTGCAATTCACCCGCCGGGGATTGGGTTATGCCTGGCTGCTGGCGGTGTTGAGCTCGCTGGCGGTGTGGGGATTGATCCTCTGGTATCATTGGCGCAGCGCGGCGCCTGTGCTGGTGGTGGGATGGCAGCCGATTAACCAGGCGGTGGGTGAGGTGCGGTTTGCTTTTGACAGCATATCCTGGCCGTACGCTTTTGGTCTGGCTGGCCTGACGGTGGCGGCAATTCTGACCGCCAGCGCGCGGCTTCAGGCGCGTTCCAATCCTTATGCCTGGGCTGCCATGCTTGCGCTGGCCGCGGTGGGCATCCTGGGCTCGTTGGCTGCCACACCGCTGGCCTTGCTGATCACCTGGACGGCGATCGACCTGGCCGAACTGGCGGTGATGCTGTTCAGCGTGAGCGACGGAAGATTGAACCAGCAGGCAGTCGTGGCATTTTCCGCCCGTGTACTGGGCAGCCTGATGGTCGTGTTTGCCATGCTTTACAGCCGCGCAAACGGAGTCACCCTGACGCTGGAAAACCTGACCCCGGGCACTGGATTTTTCCTCCTGCTGGGGGCTGGCTTGCGCCTGGGGGTGCTGCCGCTGCATTTGCCATACCCGCAGGAAATTCTGGCCAGGCGCGGTCTGGGCACCATGCTGCGCATGGTCATGGCGGTCACCAGTCTCAGCCTGCTGGGGCGCATCTCACTGCTCAGCCTGTCCAATCGTCTGGCGGGCTGGCTGACCGCCTTCATCATCTTTGCGCTGCTGTACACCGCGGTGATGTGGCTGACGGCGCGCAGTGAAATCCGCGGCAGGCCTTATTGGCTGATTGCTTTTTCGGGGCTGGCGGTGGTGTGTGTGCTGAACGATCAACCTCAAGCCAGCGTCATCTGGGGCAGCGCGGCGCTGCTTTCGGGGGGCTTGATTTTTCTGTATTCCATCCGCAGCAAGGCTCTTCTTGGGCTGCCGGTGTTGGGCGCTTTGGGTCTTTCGGGATTACCGTTTACCCCGGTTTCCGGTGGCTGGGAAGGCTTGTTTCGTTATCCTTTCAATCTCTTGAATCTGGTTGTGATCCTGGTTCTGGCGCTGCTTGTTGTGGGTTACTTGAGGCATGCGCTGGCTGCTGCGGATGCGCCTTCCGACGCGGACCGCTGGGTGTTGCTCGTCTATCCATTGGGTTTGAGCTGGCTGGTGCTGACCCAGTGGCTGATCCACGTGTTTGGCAGGCCCTGGCCTCCGCAGTTCGGAAATCTGTGGGCCAGCCTGGCGACGCTGCTGCTCGTCCTGGTCGGCATTTTTCTCATCGTCCGCGGGCAGATGACTTCTTTGACTGCACGGATGGGCTGGCTGGCGGCCATCCTCGCGCGCGTTCGTCGTCCGTTGGAATCATTCTTCCGCCTGGAGTGGGTTTACCGTTTGCTGTGGGTCGTGTACCGGATCGCTCAATGGCTGGTGAAATTCCTCACCGGATTGTTGGAAGGCGAGGGCGGCATCCTGTGGGTGTTGCTGTTGCTGGCGCTGCTCATCTCTGTCATTCAGACCGGCGGTGGGTCATGATCTTCGAGCGCTATTCGGTTGTGGCTGTCATTTTGATCATGCTTTCATCGCTGTTGATCTTGATTGATCAGAACTGGCGCAGGATGATCCTGGCGCTGGCGGTGCAGTATTTGGGCGCGTTCTGGCTGGTGGCGCTGTCCTGGCCGTTCGATCTGGCGGTGGTTAAGCTGGTGGTGGGATGGGTGGCGGGGGTGGTGCTGGGCGCTTCACAATCGGATTTGCTGCCCGAGGATCAGTTCCGCAGCATTTCGGGACGTCTGTTCCGGGTTATAGCGGCGGTATTGGTCTGGATCATGGTCTACGTGCTGGTTGGTCCAACCGGACAATGGATTCCGGCGGAAAGCGATGTGTTATGGGGCGGGCTGCTGTTGGTGGGGATTGGATTATTACAACTGGGCATGTCCATTCAGCCTCTGAGAGTCATCCTGGGGTTGCTGACGGTGTTGTCAGGTTTTGAAGTGTTGTTTGCAGCAGTGGAAACCTCTGTGCTGTTGACGGGACTGTTGGCTGTGATCACACTGGGGATTGCGCTGGCGGGAGCCTATCTCATCTCCCCAACCCAGGAGCAGGTGAAATGAGCGCGCCGGTCATCTGGGTTGTTCTACCGGTGGGATTTACGATCCTCTTTTGGTTTCTGCAACGCTGGCCGCGTCTGACCGCAGGGCTTGCCGCGCTGTTTTCTGGATTGCTGGCTCTGTTTGCGCTCAGTGTGCCCATCGGCAGCGTGACCCGCCTTGGCCCCTGGGTATTGGAAATTGATCCTGCGTTGGTAGTGATCGGACGCCGTTTTATTCTTGAAAACAGCGATCGAGCTTACCTGGCGCTGCTGTATGGGATGGGCGCTTTTTGGTTCATTGGCGTAATGGCGGTGCGCGCCAGCCGTGTTTTTGCATCTCTCGGACTGGGCATCATCGCCTTGATGATCGCCGCCATCGCAGTGCAGCCTTTTCTGTATGCCGCCGTGTTGATCGAAGCGGCTGTGCTGCTCAGTGTGCCGATTCTGGTGCGACCCGGTCAGGGCAGCAATCCGGGCATACTGCGCTTTTTAATTTTTCAGACCCTGGCACTGCCATTTATTCTCTTTGCTGGATGGGCGGCTGCCAATGTCGAAGCCAGTCCGGCTGAGTCCAAACTTTTGCTTCAAGCGGTGATCTTCCTCGGATTGGGATTTGCATTCTGGCTGGCGGTGTTTCCTTTGCACACCTGGGTGCCGATGTTTCTCCATTCGGCACCGGTGTATGAAGCCGGTTTTATCATGACCCTGCTGCAGATGGCGGTGGTCTTTCTACTGCTCAGTTTTGTGGACAATTTCACTTGGCTGCGCACGTATCCTATGTTGGTGGATGCTTTGCGGCTTAGCGGTCTGCTGATGGTGGCGGCGGGAGGGATTTGGGCAGCCTTCCAGACCAACGCCGCTCGCCTGTTCGGGTATGCGGTGATTATTGAGAGCGGCTACTTTTTACTGGCGCTCAGCCTGCAGGGGCAACTGGGATTGGGATTGTTTGCCGCCTCCCTGCTGCCGCGCATCCTTGGATTGGCGCTGTGGGCGCTGGCGCTGGCTGTCTTTGCGGGTGAGGGGATTTCTCCAGAATTTTCTGAACTCCAGGGGCGCTTTCGAGCGTTTCCATTTGCCAGCACGGCATTAATAATTGCCATATTTTCGATAGGAAGCCTGCCGATGCTGGCTGCTTTTCCGGTGCGCATCGCCTTGTGGGAAGGATTGGCGCAGCAGTCCCTGTCCCAGGTGATCTGGGTGCTGGTGGGAAATGCCGGTTTTCTGCTGGCGGGTGTGCGATTGCTGGGCATGCTGCTGCTGGGGAAAAACCAGAATTGGGGAGTGGGTGAAAAAAGTTTTCAAGTCCTGCTGCTCATCGGGGGCGGTGTCGGATTGCTGTTGATCGGCCTTTTCCCGCGCTGGTTCCTTTCCGGTTTGCTGGCCGTGGTACAGACTTTTCAGAAATTTTAAGCTTTCACCCGCCTGGTCTGCTCTGACTGGCAGCCCCACCCGGTTGAATGGCGCGAATGATCGCTGCCTGAGACTTGCTGGTATAATCTTTTCATCAGCCCCTTAGTTGAATGGAGGCAAAGCATGGTGATGGAATCTGATCAGGTCAGCCAACGATTGGACTGGCTGGATGGTGAACGCCGCAAGGACCGCGCCAGTCTGGCGACAATTGAGGAGAGGGTGAAGAAGCTGGAAGAAAGCATCCCCAGGTTCACCCAGCAGATTCAAGAATTAGGCAGCGAGTTGACGCGTGTGTCAACCCAGTTGAGCAGGTTCAACGATATCGATGCAGCCCTGGTGCAGATGCGCGTGGAACAGGCGCGCGCGATGGAGGCGATGGAAAAGCAACAAGCCGAACAAAGCCGTGAGTTCGACCGCACCCGCCGGGCGGATTTGGAGACGGTCAATCGCTCGTTGGGCGAGCTGCGCAAGAGCGTAGAGACCATCCAGGAACTCAAACGTTCCCTGCAGGCGCGCGTTGATGAAGAGTTCCGCTTGAGCCGTTTAATTGAAGAAGTGGACAAGAAAGTTCGCGCAACCCAGCGCCTGGACGAGGAATACAAACGGGCGCAGAAACTATATGAAGATACCCAGCGCCAGGACAACCGGCGCCTGACTGATTTGCAGGGCGAAGTATCTGCGCTGCGCAAGCGTTCGGATGAACAACGCGCCAAGACAGACCTGACGGGGGAGGCTGTGCGCAAGGTTGAGCAACGCCTGAATGAATTCCAGTCCAGTGAAATGGAACGCCGGCAGACAATGACTGCGTTCATTGAGAGACAGACTTTGACCCAGGTGGACCGCGACCGGGCGTGGAAGGATATGCAGGAACGTTTCGATACTTTTGCCGCGCAATCGGCGAATGTGGACAGCCAACTGCAGGCCATTGAGACCACCCAACGCGCTGTCAGGCGGTCGCAGGAGGCGTTCGACGATATCACCCAGCGTTTTGAGCGGCGCATCAACGAAATCACCGAGATGCAGCGGCTGGTGGAGGAGCGTTTCCGGCAGGAGTGGGTCTCTTTCCGGGCGGATGACCAGAAGCGCTGGACCAATTACACCCTGACCCAGGAAGAATTGCAGCGCGACTTCAACCGGCAAATGCAGAAACAGGCGGAGCGCTTGGAAGTGCTCGAGCAAATTTCTCATCAGTTAAGTGACCAATCCGGTCTGTTGATCGAAGAGACGCAGAAGCAAATGCAATCGCTGGTTGACCAGATGCACGTCTGGTTGGATGACTTCAACCGTTTGTTCGGGCAGGGCAGCAAATAAGGTGCGTTGAATGCGTGTGATTGGCACTGCCGGTCACGTGGATCACGGCAAATCCTCGCTGGTTCAAGCACTCACCGGCACAAATCCTGACCGCTTGAAAGAAGAACAGGAGCGGCAGATGACCATTGAGCTGGGCTTTGCCTGGTTCACGCTCCCGGAGGGTGAAGAGGTGGGGGTGGTGGATGTGCCCGGACATCGTGATTTCATCGAAAACATGCTGGCCGGCGTGGGCGGAATAGACGCAGTGTTGTTTGTAGTGGCGGCTGATGAAGGGGTGATGCCTCAGACCCGCGAGCACCTGGCCATTCTGGATATCTTGCAGATTCCTGCGGGTGTGATTGTGCTGACGAAGATCGACCTGGCCGAAGACGACGATTGGCTTGAATTGGTCGCAAGCGATGTGCGCCAGGTCGCAGCCGGAACGGTGCTGGCGAATGCACCGCTTGTGCGGGTCTCGGCGCGCAGCGGCGCGGGGCTGGATAACTTAAGAAAAGTTTTGAGTGAAATATTAAGCCGCCAACCGGAACGCCCCAATCTGGGACGCCCGCGGCTGCCGGTGGATCGGGTCTTCACCATCGCCGGCTTTGGCACGGTGGTGACCGGCACGCTGCTGGATGGCGAGCTGCGGCTGGGTGATGATGTGGAATTTTCACCGGGCGGTCTGCGCGGCAGGGTGCGGGGTTTGCAGAGCCACAAACATAAAGTCGAGGTAGCTTCACCGGGCAGCCGGACCGCCGTGAACGTCAGCGGGGTGAACGTGGAGCAGGTGGCGCGGGGCGAGGTGCTGACCCGTCCGGGGTTGTACCGTCCTTCCCGGCTGGTGGATGTTCACTTTCGCCTGCTGCCCGATGCCAGCGCACCGCTGCGGCACAACACCGGGGTGAAGTTTTTTCTGGGCGCGGCCGAAGTCACCGCCCGGGCGCGACTGCTGGGGGTGGAAGAACTGCAGCCGGGTAAAGAAGGTTGGCTGCAAATCGAGCTGCAAGAACCGGTGGTCGCCGTGCGCGGGGATCACTATGTGCTGCGCCGTCCGTCGCCGGGCGAGACGCTGGGAGGCGGGATCGTGGTGGACGCCCAGCCGGCACGCCGGCATAAGCGATTTTCGGCGGAGACACTGGCGCGCCTCGAGTCGCTGCGCCAGGGGACGCCGGGCGATCTGTTGCTGCAGGCCAGTCTGGCGGGTGGTGCGATGAGCCTGCGCGAGCTGGTCGAACGCGCCCACCTGTCGGAAGAACAGGCTCGTGCAGGCCTGTTGGAGTTGCGTGAAAGCGGCGCGTTGGCGCAATTGGAATCCGGTGAGCTGGAACCGCGCAGCAGCGGCATGGTCATGGCGCGCAACCAGTGGGAAGCCATCACCGACCGCGCACTGCACGTGGTGGAGCAGTATCACCACGCTTATCCCTTGCGCCGCGGAATGCAACGCGAGGAATTGAAAAGCCGCCTGAAATTGACGCCGCGTTTGTTCAATCTGGCTCTGCAACACTGGCTGGAGAAGGGATTGCTGGTGGAACAAGGTGCGCTGCGGTTGCCGGCTTTTGCGCTGCGCCTGACGCCGCGCCAGCAGGCCCAGGTGAACGGCCTTCTGACCCGCTTTGCCGCTGCTCCGTATGCTCCGCCATCGGTCAAGGAATGTCAGGCGGAGGTGGGCGACGAGCTGTTCAATTCGATGATCGAGCTTGAGATGCTGGTGAGGGTGTCTGCGGAGGTCGTGTTTCGCGCAGAGGATTACCAGGCGCTGCGCGAAGGGGTGTTGCAGCATTTTGAGCGCGAGCCCAGCCTGACCGTGGCGCAGTTCCGCGACCGGTTCACCACCAGCCGCCGCTATGTGCTGGCTTTTCTGGAGCATCTCGATGCGATTGGCGTCACCCAGCGCAGCGGCGACGAGCGAACCCTGCGTAAAACGAAAATCTGATTTGACAAAGTGACATTCAGCCTGTATAATAGCCTTCGCCTTGCCCCGGCAGGTTCATTGGCTGGGGCTTGTGATTGTAAACCCCAACTTCCCCGACGCCCGGCGCGCAGCCGTTGGCGCAGGGTGAGCGGTGAAGTGAAGATTGGAGAAAAGGAAAAATGAAGTACGTTATCGTCGAGAGCGGCGGTAAGCAGTTCAAAGCCGTCGAAGGTGCCATCCTTGAGGTGGACCGCCTGGAAAATGAAGCCGGAGACAAAATTACACTGGGTTCCGTGCTTCTGGTTGTGAATGATGATGCAGTCTCTGTCGGTACACCGTTGGTTGCGGGCGCGAAGGTGGAGACCACCGTGGTTGAGCATGTCAAAGGCCCCAAGGTGATTATCTTCAAATACAGCCCCAAAAAGCGCATCCGCGTGAAGAACGGGCACCGGCAGCAGTACACCCGTCTTAAAGTTGATTCGATTGTTACGGAGTAGCAGCAATGGCACACAAAAAAGGTGGCGGTTCCAGCCGCAATGGTCGTGATAGCAATGCTCAGCGCCTGGGTGTGAAGCGCTTTGCCGGCGAGCGCGTGCTTTCTGGCAATATCCTCGTTCGTCAGCGCGGGACGCGCATCAAGCCAGGGCAGAATGTGGATATTGGCAAGGATGATACCCTGTTCGCCACAGCCGAAGGTCTGGTGGTCTATGAGACCCTGCCCACCGGTCAGAAGCGCGTCAGCGTGATGCCCGTCGAGGCAGCCTAGTCCTTAACGCTACCTGCCCCGTCTGGCGCATAACTCAATGCCTGACGGCTGCAGGAGTAATCTACGAAAGGTACTGAATAAAATGAAAAAGGGAATTCACCCGACATATTACCCGGAAGCTCAGGTGATCTGCGCCTGCGGCAATACCTGGAATACCGGCTCGACCCGCAAGGTCATTCGCACCGAAGTATGCTCCAAGTGTCATCCGTTCTTCACCGGTCAACAGCAGCGTTTGATTGATATTGAAGGGCAGGTGGATCGCTTCTACCGCAAGCTGCAAGCCCGCCAGGAATTTGTGGACCAGAAAAAGGCCCGCGAAAACGCGCGCACTTCTCCCGATCGCCCGGTCACTGAATTGAACCTGGGCACCCGCCCCACCGATGCGCTGGCCAGGGCCAATCTGATCACGGTTGGACAGGTATTGGAAAAATTGGCTGAGGGCGAGCAGGCGATGCTGGACATTGAGGGTTTCGGGCGCAAATCGCTGATCGACCTGAAGAAAAAGCTGCGCCAGTTGGGCTACAATGTGCCGGCTGCAGCCGAAGAAATCGCTGTCTGATATCTTTGTAGATCGATCCTTCCCCCTTCTGGTTCAGACTGGAAGGGGGATTTTCTTTAAGTTTTTCGGGGCGCATTTGCGGTAAAATCGGTTTATCTTTTACGGCGAGGGAAGCCATGAAGCATCATTCGGGGTCGGTTGAGGTGGTGTGCGGTTCGATGTTCAGCGGCAAAACAGAGGAATTGATCCGCCGCTTGCGCCGGGCGGTGATCGCCCGCCAAAAGGTGCAAGTGTTCAAGCCAGCCATTGATATCCGCTATGCAGAACAAAAAGTGGCATCGCACGCCGGGATGGCTTTTGAAGCGATCCCCATCCAGGCGGCTGGAGAAATCCTGGAAAGATTGGAGCCGGATACAACCGTGGTGGGCGTGGACGAATCCCAATTTTTTGATCCCGAAATTGTGCCGGTGGTGCAGCAACTGGCTGACCGCGGTATTCGGGTGATAGTGGCCGGACTGGACCAGGATTTTCGCGGCGAGCCCTTTGGCAGCATGCCCATCCTGCTGGCGCTGGCTGAGCAGGTGCTCAAGCTGCAGGCCATTTGTGTGATCTGTGGTGAGCCTGCCACCCGCACCCAGCGCCTGGTTAACGGTAGGCCGGCGCATTACCATGATCCAGTGGTGATCGTTGGCGCAGCGGAGATGTATGAAGCGCGCTGCCGAAAACACCATGAAGTTCCCAAAGGTAAAAAGTAGATCGAGGCAGAATGCAAGATTATCATGAGTTTCTATCCCAGATACTCATCCCCGCCGACCAGCTTCAAAATCGCATCCAGGAGCTGGCTGCGGAGATCAGTGCTGACTATCAAGGTCGGGATTTATTGCTGGTTTGCATATTGCGCGGCGGCGTGATGTTCCTGACCGACCTGATGCGCCATATCACCATCCCGCACGCGGTTGAGTTTATGGCGGTGTCTTCTTACGGCGCCGGGCGCTACGAATCGAGTGGATATGTGCGCATCACCCTGGATATGAATGTCGCCATCCATGACCGGGATGTGCTGCTGGTCGAGGACATTGTGGACAGCGGGCATACCCTCAAAGAGGTGCTGGCGCTGCTTTCCACCCGCGGCCCAAAAAGCCTGACCGTGTGCGCGTTGCTCGATAAAGCCGAGCGGCGCGAAGTGGAAGTTCCCATCCGCTACACCGGTTTCACCATACCCAATCATTATGTGTTTGGCTATGGTCTGGACATCGATGAGTACTGGCGCAATCTGCCGTTCATCGGTGTGGTAGCCCTGGAGAATTACCGCCCGAAAGGGTGAGGTGAGGTGTTCGCTTTTCCTCCCGTGTTCACGCAGATCGTCGCCCACCTGCCACCCGGCGGGCCGGTGTATGTGGTCGGTGGGGCTATCCGCGACATATTGCTGGGACGGCCGATCCATGATATCGATTTTGCCGTGCCGGTTGGCGCGCGCAGACTGGCCAGGCAGGTGGCTGATGCGCTGGGCGGGGCGTTTTATATGCTGGATGAAGCCCGTGAAACTGCGCGGGTGGTGCTGGGCGTGGAGGATGGCGAGCGCATGCTGCTGGATTTTGCCCTGCTGCGCGGGGACAGTGTGGAAGATGATTTGCGCGCCCGCGATTTCAGCGCGAATGCGCTTGCGCTGGAAGCGCGCCAGGTTGAGCGCTTGATTGACCCCCTCAACGGCGCACAGGACATCCAAGACCGGCGCTTGCGCGCCTGCTCCGCGCAAAGTTTTCACGACGACCCGGTGCGGGTCTTGCGCGCGATTCGCCTGGGCATTGACCTGGGTTTTCGATTTGAATCGCAGACATACCGCTGGCTGCTGGAAGCTACGCCGCACCTTGCGCGGGTATCACCCGAGCGCGTGCGGGATGAGCTGTTTCGCATTTTTGAGAGCCGCCAGCCAGATACCGGCATGCGTCTGCTCGAGCAGACGGGCGCGTTGAAGGTGCTGATGCCGGAACTGCTGCCCATGCAGGGTTATGCTCAACCCGCTCCGCACCAATGGGATGTCTGGCAGCATACACTGGCACTGCTGCGCGAATTGGTTGATATTTTTCCACTGCTTGTAGATACTTTTAATGAAAAAGCCTCAGCTAATTTGATGAACGGATTGGCTGTGCTTAAGTTGGGAAAATTTCGCCAACAACTGATCGAGCATTTTCGGCAGCCGCTCAATATCAACCGCTCGCGGCGGGGGCTGTTGGTGTTGGCGGCTTTGTTTCATGACGCCGGAAAACCCGCAACGGCAAGTCATGATAAAGATCAGCGCTTGCGTTTCTTTGGACATGAAGCGGTCAGCGCTGAGCTTCTGACTGCCCGCGCCAGGCAGTTGGCTTTCAGCCAGGACGAAATTCAATATTTGAACGCGGTGGTGCGCAACCACATGCGCATCCATCATCTTGCGCGGGAGGGCATGGTGAGCCGCAAAGCCGCCTATCATTATTTCCGCGATACCGGTGCGGCGGGTGTGGACACCTGCCTGCTCGCTCTGGGGGATACGCTGGCCACCTATGGCACCAGTCTGGCGGTGGATGATTGGTCGGCAGAGCTGGATGTTTGCCAAAGTCTGCTGGAAATATGGTGGGAACAGGCGGATGACGTGATTCATCCGCCGCGTTTGCTGTCTGGCGATGATTTAAGGGTACAATTCCAGTTATCCCCCGGACCGCTGTTTGGCCGGATACTGAACGCTCTGGAAGAAGCGCAGGCTGGCGGTGAAGTGCTTGACCGGGAAGCTGCGCTTTCGTTTGTCCAGAAATGGTTAGATGATACCCGCGGAGTTTGAAATGGACAGAGTCCCTTTGTCATTTGAGGAATATGGGCAGGGGGTTGCACTGATACTGCTGCATGGTTTCCCGTTGGACCACACCATCTGGGATGGTCTGGTTGTTCATTTACAAGACAAGGCTCGATTGATCTTGCCGGATTTGCGCGGATACGGCCGCTCGCCCGCGCCGCGCGGCGCGTACACCATGCGCTTGCTGGCGGATGATGTGCTGGGGTTGATGGACAGCCTGCAAATTGAAAAGGCGGTGCTGGTGGGCCATTCGATGGGCGGTTATGTCAGCCTGGCTTTCGCGCGGGCTTACCCCGGCCGCCTGGCGGGTCTGGGGCTGGTTGCCAGCCAGGCGGTCGCCGATGCCCCCGAGCGCCGTCAGGAACGCATCAAGCTGGCCGCGAAGGTTGTCCGCCGCGGTGTGCAGAGCCTGGCTGAAGGCATGCCTGCCCGACTGACTACCCGCGCCGAATGGCACCCCCCACTGCGTGAGCTGATTGCCAATGCACCATCGCAGACCGTTGCCGCTTCACTCAAGGGCATGGCTGCACGGGAGGATGCGCTGGATTGGCTGGGCAGTATCCAGGTTCCCACATTGGTGCTGGCCGGGGCAGAAGATCAGATCATTCCGCTGGAGCGGGCGCGCCTGATGGCGCAGATGCTGCCCAAGGGTTGGTTGGTGGAGCTGCCCGACGCAGGACACATGCCCATGCTGGAACAACCGGAAAAAACGGCTGCGGCGATCAGGGAGTTGGTCCACTGTGCCGCAGCCGGGTGTTGATTGAGTTGTCAGGTGGCCGGAGTTTCGCTATTCGCTGAT
Source organism: uncultured Anaerolineaceae bacterium (assembly GCA_964496705.1). Classification (GTDB taxonomy): domain Bacteria; phylum Chloroflexota; class Anaerolineae; order Anaerolineales; family Anaerolineaceae; genus CAZCBJ01. Next base: position 13,860 of record CAZCBJ010000091.1, read on the forward strand.
CCTGACCATTTTCCGCCGCTAATAACCATATCCCGAACTGCTCGAAGACAGCTTGCAGACGGCGGTATTTTCGCGCACGATGCAGCCACTGAGCGAACCGGAGCTGATCAAGCCGATCAGACTGCTCAGGTCAGAGGCTTTGCCAGCCAACAATACCAACGTGTTGCGCTCCTCTCCGGGCGCAAACAGCACCAGGCCCATTCCGGCGGTATCCAATTTACCGAAGCCAGGCACGGTGACATAGGTCAACAGAGGAATTTTCTCATCCTGGGTGTCGTATTCTTCAAACAAACCAAGATTATCCTCATATAGGCCAAACGCCTCTTGTGTCGAAGAAGGGGTCGGCTCATAGAATTCCTCCGGTGTGGCGGTGGGCTGCGGTTCTTTGTTGAATTTGAGCCCAAAATCTTTGAGGTAGGATGTGTACTCGTCGCGCAGGGGCAGGCTGGCAATCAACAGCACATCCTTGCCTTTTTCAGGGCGGCTGGCAAAGGACACCTCAACGCCAATGCTGGACAGGGCAGACTGCGCGCTGCTGAAAGCGCCCACCAGTTCAGAGGGGATGGCTTCGTCCTCCGGCACCAACACGGTCACATCCCGGTTGAACAGGTAGGGGAAGGTTTTCAAATCCTGAGACCGCGCCCCACCAGCCAGAAAGAGCGCCAGATTGGTGATCAACACCTGGTTGTCAGCCACGCTGTTGTAAGGATTGAAAAGGAAACTGAAATCGCCCAGAGCCAGCACCTGACCAGCTTGAGCG
>CAZCBJ010000092.1:0-14433 GCA_964496705.1 uncultured Anaerolineaceae bacterium
CGGGTTCCACCCCGCCCTTGATCGTTTTATTGTTCTCCAGCCTGGAAAATAAAATCTAACCCACGAGGTGAATGATGAAATACGGCCGTTTTGATGACCAGCAGCGCGAATATGTGATCACGCGGCCGGATACGCCGCTGCCCTGGATCAATTACCTGGGCTGTGAAACCTTTTTCGGCATCATTTCCAACACGGCCGGGGGGTACAGCTTCTACCGCGATGCGCGCCTGCGCCGGCTGACGCGCTACCGCTACAACAACGTGCCCGGCGACTACGGCGGGCGCTACATCTACCTGCGGGATGAGCAAAGCGGCGCAGCCTGGACGCCCGGCTGGCAGCCGATGCGCTCGGCGGTGGAGGATTACACCTGCCGGCACGGCATGGGCTACACGGTCATCACCTCCGCTTTCCAGGGTGTGCGCGCCAGCATGCGTTATTTCATCCCGCTGGGCGAAACGCTGGAGGTGTGGGAACTGTCGCTGCACAATCTGCGCAGCGAGCCGGCGGCGCTGTCGGTCTTCGGTAGCGTGGAGTTCTGCCTGTGGGATGCCTGGGATGATGCCACCAACTTCCAACGCAATTTTTCCACCGGGCAGGTGGAGGTGGAGGACGAGGTTATTTACCACAAGACCGAATACCGCGAGCGGCGCGACCACTTCGCCTACTTCGCCTGCTCCGAGCCGCACGCCGGGTTCGACACGCAGCGTGAGGCTTTCCTGGGGCCCTACCGCGGCTGGCACGAGCCGCAGGCGGTGGAGCGCGGCGCATGCAGCAACTCGATTGCCCACGGTTGGTCACCGGTCGGGGTGCACCAGGTGAAAGTGAACTTGGAAGCGGGCGAAGAACGCAAGATCGTCTTTTTGCTCGGCTATCACGAAAATCCGGTGAACGAAAAATTCGACCCGCCTGGTTCACAGCGCGTCAATAAGCGGACGGTCGTGCCGCTGATGCGCAAATACCTGCAGTCCGCGGCGGTGGAAGAGGCTTTCCAGAGCCTGCGCGCCTATTGGGACGACCTGCTGGGACGCCTGCAGGTGCAGACCCCCGACGAGCACACCAACCGCATGGTCAACAATTGGAACGCCTACCAGTGCATGGTCACGTTCAACATGTCGCGCTCGGCGTCCTACTACGAATCAGGCGTTGGGCGCGGGATGGGCTTCCGCGATTCCAACCAGGACCTGCTGGGCTTCGTCCACATGGTGCCGGAGCGCGCCCGCGAGCGCATCCTCGACATTGCCGCCACCCAGTTGCCCAGCGGCGGCGCTTATCACCAGTACCAGCCGCTGACCAAGCGCGGCAACAACGACGTGGGCAGCAACTTCAACGATGATCCCGCCTGGCTGGTGGTGGGGGTATCCGCCTATATAAAAGAAACCGGCGATTGGGGCATTCTGGATGAGCTGGTGCCGTATGACAACCAGCCGGGCAGCGAGACGCCGCTTTATGAGCACCTGCAGCGCTGCATCGGCTACACACTGGAGCGCATTGGCCCGCACGGACTGCCGCTGATCGGGCGCGCCGACTGGAATGACTGCCTCAATCTGAACTGCTTCTCGGATACGCCCGGGCAGAGCTTTCAGACCACCACCAACAAGGACGGCAGGGTGGCCGAATCAGTTTTCATCGCCGGACTGTTCGTGATGGCGGCCAAAGAGCTGGCCAGCATTGCCCGCGCGCGCGGATTGCAGGCCGAAGCTGAGGGTTACCTGCGCGAGGTGCAAAAGATGGAGCAGGTCACCCTGCTGCACGGCTGGGATGGGGAATGGTTCCGCCGCGCTTATGATGATTTTAGCCGCCCGGTCGGCTCTAAAGAATGTGCCGAAGGGCAAATTTTCATTGAGCCGCAGGGGATGTGCGTGATGGCCGAAATTGGCTTGACGGACGGCAAAGCGCAATCCGCGCTGGATGCGGTGCAGCAGCGCCTGGCCACTCCGCACGGCATTGTCCTGCAGCAGCCGGCTTTTTCACAGTATTATTTGCACCTGGGCGAAATTTCCTCCTACCCGCCCGGTTACAAGGAAAACGCTGGCATCTTCTGCCACAACAACCCCTGGATCATGATCGCCGAAACGATCATCGGGCGCGGCGACCTGGCTCACGATTACTATCTGCGCATCAACCCCTCGGCGCGCGAGGAGATCAGCGAGTTGCACCGCACCGAGCCGTATGTTTACTCCCAGATGATCGCCGGGCGGGATGCGCCCACGCACGGCGAGGCCAAGAATTCCTGGCTGACCGGCACTGCCTCCTGGAACTACGTCGCCATCACACAGTGGATTCTGGGCATCCGCCCGGAGCTGGACGGTCTGCGCGTGGCGCCGGTCATCCCGCAGGGCTGGACCGGATTTAATGCGCTGCGCGCTTTCCGCGGCGCGATCTACCGCATCCGCGTCACCCGCGCCGGTTCCGGCAACCAGTTGCGTTTGACGGCGGATGGAAAGGCTTTGCAGGGCAGCCTGGTGCCCCCACCGCAAGCCGGGCAGCGCGAGATCAGCGTGGATGTTTGGGTTGGGGAGCAGGATTGAGCGATGGCTGAAACGCGTTTTCTCAGTCCAATTCTGTATAATGCCACCGAAACCCTTCAACAGGTGCTGCAAGAGCTGGGGGAGCAGTCTGGACATAAATATGTGTTTGAATCCATCAGTTGGGCTGAGGCCTGGACAGGCCTGGTCAGGGCCAGCTTGTACGGGCGCGAACCAGATGTGGCGGGGATCGGCTCCAGTTGGATCAGCGATTTCGTCGGCATGGGCAGCCTGCGCCATTTTTCGCCGGCCGACATCGAAAAAATTGGGCACCCTGAATCTTTCCTGAAGGCCAACTGGCAAAGCGGGGTGATGAACGGGCAGGTGTGGTCCATTCCGTGGGTGGCTGACACCCGCCTGCTGTTTTACCGGCGCGATATTCTCGAGAAAGCCGGTGTGGATGAAAGCCGGGCTTTTAACACGCATGAGGCGCTGATCCAAACCTTGCAGCAATTGCAGGCTTACGGTTATCCAATTCCCTTTGTGCTGCCCACCCAACTGACCCGCATGACGCTGCAGCACATGGCCTCATGGGTCTGGGAAGCAGGAGGGGATTTTTTAACCGACAACCACCGGCGCACCTTGTTCAGCAAACCCGAAACACTTCTGGGGATGGAGCGCTTTTTCAGCCTGCGAGCTTATCTGGCCCCTGCGGCGCGTTTGCTCGGTGAAACCGCCAGCGACAGCTTGTTCACCTCTGGTGAGGCGGCTGTGGTGCTGGGCGGGCCGTGGTTGACGCGCGACCTGCAGAGCGGCATCTGGGAGGGTGAGGCGCGTTGGGGCGTCCACCTCCCGCGCATCCCCTTCATGGGCGGCACCAACCTGGTCATCTACCGCCAGGCCGGCGATATCCCGGCTGCCATCCATCTCATCCGTTACCTGACCAGCCGCCGCGCGCAGGAGGCACTCCTGGATGTGCGCGGACTGCTGCCCACCCGCCAGAGCGTATTGATGTCCTCCCGGACGGCTGGCGATCCGGTTTACCAATCGTTCAGTCAGGGTTTCCAATTCGGGCGCAGTTTCCCTTCTTTCCATCTGTGGGGTCTGGTCGAAGACCGTCTGACGCGCGCCCTGGCGCAGGTTTGGCAGGAACTTTTTGCCCATCCCGACCAGCCGGAGAGTGCAATTCTGGCTGAGATCATCCCACCCCTGGCGCAGGAGCTGGACAGCGAGCTGCGCAGCGGCTGATCGGCAACCCTTTGCCCGATAAATTAGTCCATATTATACTGATCGCGAAGACACTTTACCCATGATCGAAATCGGTTTCTCCCACATGTCCGATATCCTGCAAGCCGACGCCTGGAATGCGTCCTTGTCCGGGCTGCTGAAAGAGCAGCCGATTGCTGTCAGGGATACCAAGTTGAGTTGGTGGAGCGCGTGGAGCGATCTGGTGCGCATGGCGCTATACGGTGCGGGCGCTGACATTTCCGAGATCGGCAGCACCTGGCTGGTGGACACGCGCCTGATCTATTACCGGCGCGACCTGCTCCAGAAAGCCGGGGTGGATGACCAGAAAGCCTTCACCAGCTCGCTGCCCGCCCGCCAGGAAGTTCTGCTTGAGCTTGGGCTGCAAGGCGACCCCTTCTATCGGGCGATCAGCCAGGGCTTTCAACGCGGGCGCTCCTTCAACCTGTTCAATATGTGGGGACTGGTGGAGGAACGACTGTGCAAAATGATCGGCTCCATCTGGCAGGAGTTGTTCACCCATCCTCAAACTCGCGCCATCAGCGCCATCGATAAGTATTTGCTTCCCCTCGCCCGCCAGCTTGACCTGGTGCTGGGCGCCCAATAAATCACTGATCAGGAGAGATGACAATGGATTATTATGGCTACCCCGTTCGTTCGATCGAAAGCGATGTTCTGCGGGTCGACTTTTTGGCCGATTCTGGACCGCGCCTGGTGCGGCTGGTGGTCAAAGAGACTGGCAAGAATCTGTTGGCCGAGTTGCCCAACCTGAAGCAAGACACGCCCTACGGCGTCTATCACTTCCACGGCGGGCACCGCCTGTGGCATTCACCGGAGGGCATGCCGCGCTCCTACATCCCCGATGACGGCGGGCTGGTGGTGGAAGACCTTCCGGGCGGCGCGGTGCGCCTGATCCAGCCGCTGGAAGCCGGGACAGGTCTGAGCAAAACGATGGAACTGTATTTGGACGGCGGACAACTGACCATCCGCCACCTGATGAAGAACGAAGGCTTGTGGCCGGTGGAATGTGCGCCGTGGGCCATCACCCAGTTTGCGCTGGGCGGGCTGGCTTTCATCCCCCAGCAAAAGGGCGTGCCGGAGGCGCAATTGCTGCCCGACCGCATTCTGACCATCTGGAATTACACCCGCCTGCACGATCCGCGCCTGAACCTGGACGATGATTTCATCTTCGTGCGCGGCGAGAGCCGTCTGCCGCCCTGCAAGGTTGGCACCTTCAACCCGCACGGCTGGCTGGGCTACCTGGTGGGGGATGTGCTGTTCACCAAGCGTTTCGACCCCCAGCCCGGGCAGCCGCACCCCGACAACGGTTGCAACACCGAAATTTATGTCAACGACGGCTTCATTGAGCTGGAGTCGCTCGGTCCGCTGAGCATCATCCAGCCCGGCGGCGAGGTGGCGCACAGCGAGGTCTGGCAAGTCAAGACCGGCGTGCAGGCGCCGATGACCTTTGAGGGCGTGCGCGGGTTATTCAAGTAACCCCAACCGCATGACCAGCAGCCCTTCTCCCTCGCGGAACAGCCAGCGGAAGGCTCGGTAAATGCGCCAGATGCGGCGAAAGTGCGGTGAAAGGTCTGCGAGCGGGACGGGTGTAAAACCAAACCGGGCATACAGCGCTCCCAGCCTGGCGCGGCAGGTGAGGTAGAGCGGGGGCGGATGGTCCGCCACCAGTTTTTCAATCAATGCGCGCGCCACCCCCCGACCGCGCCACTGCGCACTCACGGCGATGGACGCGAGCTCGCGTGTGCCGTCTGTGTGCGGTTTGACCTGCCCGCACCCGATGACCCGGTCTTTGGCGTCCACCGCCAGCCAGAAGCGCCGCCAGTCCAGCCCGATGGGGTTGATGCGTCCCTGGCGGATCAAGGCGCGGATGGCGGCGGCGTCGCGGCTTTCAGCCGGACGCAAACGAAAACTCACCCGAACGCTCCTCCCGCCACCAGGATGATGAAGGTGGCGATGTACCAGTGGATCAGAAATGGGTAGAGAAAGGAGCGGGTGCGCCAGGCCACCCAGCCGAAGGCGAAACCGCCGAAGATGGTGGACAGCGTTTCGACTTCGGGCTTGCCGATGTGCGCCAGCGCAAACGGCACGGCTTGAATCCACAGCGCGTTGGCGCCAAAACGCCGCGCGTAACCGAACAGCAGCCAGCCGCGAAATAAAAATTCCCATCCGACCAAATCCAGAAACGTATGGACGGGTAAATTGGCGTTCAGCCACGGTTTGTAATACTCGTGCATCGCAGCATCCTGCCGACCGAGGAACCACAGGATGGGCGTCATCAGCAGGATGCCGCCCAGGGTGAGCAGCAGGCCCAGCTTCCAATCCCCCAACCCAAAGCCGTATTGCTTGGGATTCTCACGGAAAAGCAGCAGGATGAAAAGCAGCGGGATCACCCCGTAGAGGATGGCGCGGTCCACGTACTTCCAGCGCGTGATGGTGTGACCGTAGTAGTCGAACATCAACAGCAGCGTGCTGGCGATGCTGATGACGGCGATGCGCCAGTCGATGTCCAATTTGGGTCCGATGATGCTGCGCATGGGCACTCCTCAGTACGGGAAATAACTCTCGTGTCCGTGCGGACCGAGCAGCAGCGCCAGCTTATCCGCATCCCGCGCCAGCTCCAATCCCCAGTTGAGCAGCAGCAGTGCGGCCAGCAGCCCCGCCAGCGCCAGCGCAAAGCGTCCCCGGCGGGTACGCCAGTGCTCCCACAGCCGGGCGCGCTCGCTCCACGCCTGGGCGGCATAAATGACCAGCAGCGGCACCAGCGCCATGTGGAAACGCTCTTCGGCGATGATCAACACGTTGGGCAGCAGATAAGCGCCCGCGAAGAGCAGGTTCAGGAGGTCGGCTTTTTCCCAGGGGCGCGCCAGCCCGAAGACCGCCGAGAGGCTGATCATGACAAAGGGCAGCAGGACAATCGCGGCGATTGATAAGAGCAGCGGGGTGGGAATGTAACCAAAGAAGCCGTTTGAATAGAAATAGGTCAGCGCTCGGCGCTCCAGGCCGAAGAAATACCCCAGCCGGTTAACCGCCAGCCGCAGCACGCGCGGCGGGTCAGCCTGGATGAATTGGTGGACATAACCCATGCCGGTCTGGCTGCGCTCATCGTCATCCAGAATCTTGAGCAGATCGAAAGATGCCTCCACGGTGAAGGTGCCGCTGGACTTGGGGTGGTAACCGATATAAGCCTGGTAACCGAGCGCCGATTCGATCCAGGTGAAGCGCCCGTGCAGCAGCGAATTGCGCACCACCCAGGGCGCGATAACCGCCAGCATGCAGCCCAGCAGCAGCGCGGCGGAGGCCAGCGCCCTGCGCCGTTGGTGGCGCACCTGCCGGCGCCCCTCCCACCAAACCCAGCCGGCTGCCGCCAGCCCGGCCAGGCTGACCACCGAGCGCGTCAGCGCGGTCAGCCCGAACAGGACGCCGGCCAGCGCGTACCATTTTGGCGACCTTTTTTCGGTTGCGATCAGCGTGGTCAGCAGCGCGCCCAGCGCCAGCGGGAAGAACAGGTTCTCGGTGGCCAGCGCCAGCGGATAGAGCAGCAGCATCGGGTAAAAAGCCACCACCCAGGCGGCGGCGCGCTGCGCGCGCGGATTGCCGGGCGCCAGTCGCTCGGCGAGCATGAAGGTCAGCGGAGCCAGCAGTGCGCCCAGCACGGCCTGCAACACCCGCGCCCAGAAGAAACGGCGCAGGGTGATGCCGCTCAGTAGGTACACGCCTGCCAGCAGGTACGAGTAGAGCGGCGGGCGGAAGGAGGTGGGCATGCCCTGCGGGTCGTAGTTGCCCTTGGAGAAATCGAACTCAATGTAGGGCTTGAGCATCTCCAGGTCGGCCTCGGCGTACCAGCGGTAACCCTTGCCCTCAGCCAGCGAGCGGGCGAGCATATCGTACTGGAACATGTCGTCCAGCCCGATGCCCAGGTTGTATGCGAACGCAACCGGGATCAGCCGGGCGATCAGCCCTGCCAGGAAGACCAACCAGAGGAGTTCCCGGCGCCTGCGCAATCCGTTACCCCAACAACTCTTCGAGAATTTTGCGCGCCAGCACGGGATCAGCCTTGCCGCGCATCTTGCGCATCACCTGCCCGACGAACCAGCCCATCAGGGCCAGCTTGCCGGCTTTGTAGGAGGCCGTCTCAGCAGGCGATTCGTTGATCACTTCCTGCACCACGGCGCGGATGGCGGCGTCATCGCTGACCTTCGCCAGCCCTTCGGCCTGGACGATCTCCGCCGGCGATTGACCGCTCTCCTGCACCTTGCCCAGCAGCGCTTTGCCGGTGGAGGTGTTGACCGCCCCGGAATCCACCAGCCTGACGATCTCGGCCAGGAAAGCGGGAGTCAGGCGCAGCTGGTCGGCGCTCAGCCCGGCTTCGTTGAGCATGCGCAGCACGTCGTTCATCAGCCAGTTGGAGATCTTCTTGGGGTCGCCGCCGTAGGACTGCACCGCCGCTTCGAAGTAATCGGACAGCCGGCGCTCGCCGGTCAGAATTTCGGCATCGTATTCCGGCAGCCCGTATTGCTGCATGAAACGCTGGCGGCGGTCGAGCGGCAGCTCGGGCAAGTCGCCCAGCACCGTCTGCAAGCGCTCCTGGCTGAGGCGCACCGGCAGCAAATCCGGCTCGCGGAAGTAGCGGTAATCCTCCTCGGTCTCCTTGGAGCGCATCTTGCGCAGCACCTGGGCGTCCTCGTCCCATTCCAGCGTCCAGGCCTGGATGCGCCGCCCGGCTTGGGTCTCGCGGATCTGGCGCTCAATTTCCTTCTGGATGGCATCCCGCACGGCCTCGATGGAGTTGACGTTCTTGATCTCGGTCTTGGGGTTGAGGTACTCGGCGCCCTGCGGGCGGATGGAGACGTTGGCGTCGCAGCGCAGGTGGCCCTTTTCCATATCGGCTTCCGAGACGCCCAGCCAGCGCAGCAGCTGGCGCAGGCGGATCAGGTACTGGGCGGCTTCATCCGCGCTGCGCAGGTCGGGGCCGGTGACCATCTCCACCAGCGGCACGCCGCAGCGGTTGAAGTCAATCAGGCGTGTGCGCCCGGCGTTCTTGGTCTTGCCGGCATCTTCTTCCATGTGCAGCTTGGTGATGGAAACGTGGCGCACATAACCGGAGGGCATGGGTAAATCCAGCCAGCCGCCGCGCGCAATGGGCCGATCGTATTGCGAGATCTGGTAGCCCTTGGGCAGGTCGGGGTAAAAGTAGTTCTTGCGGTCGAAATAAGAAACTGGCTGGATCTCGGCGTGCATGGCTGCCGCCAGCAGCACAGCCTTGTCCACCACCTTTTCGTTCAACACCGGCAGCACGCCCGGCAGCCCGCAGCACACCGGGCAGATGTTGGTGTTGGGCGGGTCAAACCACGAATCGGCCTTGCAGGCGCAGAAAATTTTTGTGGTGGTGTTGAGCTGGATGTGGGTTTCCAGCCCGATCACGGTTTCATACTCAGGCATGGCGTGCTCCGCAGGAGTTATCAGTTATCGGTGATGGGTTCACAGTTCACGACGAACCAAAGGTATTTTACCGCATCCTGGATTTGTCGTTGTAGTATTGTGTGCGGATCACGTTTGGGAATTATGGAAACTCATCTAGCCAGTGATACTTCGCTGCATCCAGCCCGAAGTAGGGGAAAGGGGTCACCGTGTAGCCGTACCGGCGCTCATCCAGCGCGCAGCCGTCCTTGCCCTGCATCACCACCGAAAAATGCAGGTGCACCGAGTCGCCTTCGGAATCGTAATCCATGTAGCCAAGCAGGTCGCCCTGGCGCACCGCGGCGGCGCTGTCCGGGCAGTAGGCCTGCCAGAAGGCGCGGGGGATGCCCTTGAGATGACCGTAATAGCTGCAGATGCGGTAGGCGGGCAGATAGGGCCAGCGCTCGTCATCCAGCGGGGGATGGCAGACCTGCACGCCGCTGCCCGCCAACCCCAGCCAGCCGTCATGCACCGCATAGACCGGGTTGCCGCGCTCGTTTTGAGCGTCCGTCCACACCCGGCCGTTGGATAGGCTGGCCCAGATGTCGATGCCGGTGTGGCGCGTGTTTCCCGGACCGTAAGCGTTGCCGCGCTTCAGCCCCAGATAGCCGCTGGTCGGGAGGATGAATGGCGCAGGAATGGCTGACGGTTCCAGCGCGGTGGGCATCAGCGGAACGGAAGTCTCGCTGGACGGTAAGGCAAACTGGCGCGGGGTGGGCGCTGCGGGCGAGGGGTCGTGGAGCGCGGGTGGGACGGTTGAAAGAGTCGGCGGTGAAGCGCAGGCCAGCAGGGTTAAAGCCAGCAGCAGCGCAGCAGCCGACGCGCCAATCCGCCCCGTTTTTAGCGCAATACGCCCGGCTTCACCTTGCGCCACGCTTCGTTTTCCGTTGCCATCTCGTAGGCGCGGCTGATGCGCAGCAAGGCGCCTTCGCTGAAATCCGGCCCCAGGAACTGAATCCCGACCGGCAGACCGTCGGCGGCGATCCCGCCGGGAATGGAGATGCCCGGCACGCCAGCGTGGTTGGCTGGCACGGTGAGCTGGTCGGCGTACTGCATCAGCACCGAATCGCCGTACAAAGCCGCCATCGGGAAGGCGGTGGTGGGGGTGGTGGCGGTCAGCAGCGCGTCCAGGCGGTATTTGCCCTGGGGGTCAAAGGCCTGTTCAAAATCGCGGCGGATGAGCGTGCGCACGCGCAGCGCGCGCCTGTAATACTGCGCCGAGTACTGCGCCGCGCTGACGTACATGCCCATCAGGATGCGCAGTTTGGGCTGCGGACCAAAGCCCTCCCCCCGCGTCTTGCGGTACAGCTCTTTCAAATCCTGCACCGGCTTTGCCGTTCGGAAACCATATTTGACCCCGTCGAAACGATGCAGGTTTGAAGCCGCCTCCACCCGGCTGACCACGAAATAGGCCGGGATGCCGTAGCGCGTGTTGGGCATGGGCACATCCTCGATGATTTCTGCGCCCAGCGCAGCCAGTATCTGCGCTGCCTGGCGAACGGCAGCCGCAAATTCTGCCGGGAGGGGTTGCTGTTGATATTCGCCCGTCTGCGGATCGGGGAAGGTGATCTGCTCGTAGTGCGGCGAAAGGCCAATGCGCATCCCGCGCACGCCTTCTTCCAGGCGGGCCAGATAATCCTGCACCGGAACATTGGCGGCGGTGGCATCGCGCGGGTCAGCTCCGGCGATGGTCTGCAGCATCAGCGCAGCGTCGGAAACCGTGCGCGCCAGCGGTCCGGGGCAGTCCAGCGAGGAACCAAAGGCGATCAGCCCGTAGCGCGAAACGCGCCCGTAGGTGGGTTTCATCCCCACCACGCCGCAGAAGGCAGCCGGCTGGCGGATGGAACCGGCGGTATCGGTGCCCAGCGAGAGCGCCGCCTCGCCCGCCGCCACGGATGCCGCGCTGCCGCCCGATGAACCGCCCGGCACGCGGTCGGCATCCCACGGATTGCGCGTGGAGGGCTGGAAGGCGGACGATTCGTTGGACGAACCGTAGGTGAACTCATCCAGGTTGACCTTACCCAGCATGACCGCTCCGGCGGCCTCCATGCGCGCCACCGGCGTGGCGGTGTAGGGCGCGGTGAAGTTGCCCAGGATGCGCGAAGCGGCGGTGGAGGGGGTGCCCTGGACGCAGAAGATATCCTTGACTGAGAAGGGCACGCCTGCCAGCGGGCCGGGGTCCTCGCCGGCGGCGATTTTTTGGTCCACCGCCGCCGCCTGGGCGCGGGCGCGCTCCGCGCTGAGGGTGATGAAGGCGTGCACTTTGGTCTTGTCTTCGTCGCTCAATTCGCCTGCGTCCAGCGCGCCGGGGCGGCCGTCCACCTGGGCGGTGCGCCTCAGGCAGGAGTCGAGCACTTCCAGCGCCGAGGCTTTGCGCTGGCGCACCAGTTGGACCAGTTCAAGGGCGGTGAGGTCACACAGTTCCATCGTCTCACTCCAGGGTGGTGTGGGGAATGTCCGGCACCTGGATGTACCCCTCACCGAATTGCGGCGCCTGTTGGTGAATATCCTCGGTGTTGGCATCCGGCTGCCACTCATCCGCGCGCAGCGCGGGGCTGACCTCCGGCGGATACGGCACGCCGTGCAGCGAGGGCGGCACTTCATCATCCAGCGGGATGGCTTCCAGCTCTCGAATGGCTTTGAGCTGGTTGTTGAGCTGTTGGCGCAGGTATTCCGCCTGACCCGCGTCAAATTCAATCGCCGCCAGACCAACCAGATATTCGAACAATTCGGGGGTGATGTCTTCGCTCATCGGCAATTCCTCTCGGGCTGAATTTTAGCATGGAAAGCGCTGTCTGGAGAAAACAAACCCCGCTCTGCACAGGAGCGGGGTTTGTTCTTGCCTTGACTGAAAACCGAAAACTGACCAATTCTACGGGGTGTAGCGGAAGATGAATTCTGAAACCGGACCAACGTTGCCGGCGTTATCCACCGCATACACTTCCAGGAAGTAGATGGTTCCAGCGGCGACGGCAGGCGGATTGAACGCCCCGGTTGAGACCAGCTTGTTGGGCGTGCAAGGCACGTTCTTGGTCCAGCAGTAGTAGTAGCCCTTGATGCCGCTGCCCACATCCTCCGAGCGGAAGGTGAAATTGGGATCCTTGAAAGTGGACTGGTCAACGTTGTTCTGCACGCCGCTCAGCTCAGTGATGATCGGCGCAGATGGGGCATCCTGGTCAAATTTGAGCACGAAGGGCGTGGTGACGGTTTCGTTGCCGGCGTTGTCGCGGGTCATAAAGCGCAGGTAGTACACGCCGGTGGCGCCGACCGGCGGCGTGTCGAAGGTGTTCATGGCGATGTTCTGGGCGATTCCTGGAACGCCGGCGGGGTCGGTGCCCCAGTAAATGAACATCGTATCCTGAATGCCGCTGCGGGTGGTGGTGGTGCCGGGATCGATCAACTTGCTGGCGCTCCAGGAGAAGTGCAATACCGGGTCGCTCAGCGTGCGGTAATAGGTGTTGGGCTTGACCGCGTTGGCTTCAGTGACCGCTGCAACGCTGACCGGTCCGACATTGTCAAAGCGGAAGATGAAGTCCACCCATTCGCGCGAGGTATTCCCCGCCCAGTCCACCGCGCGCACGCGCAGATAGTAGGTGCCGGAAGTGCTGACCAGCGGGGTGAGTGTGTTGACTTTCTGGAAGACTGGCGCGGCGGTCAGGCTGGTGCTCCACAGCACATCGTAGCCCCAAATTTCGGTGGTGTTAAAGCCCACCGGGTCCTGTCCGCCCGTCCAGACGAAACTGGGGAAGCGGAAGTTGGTGAAGGGGTCGCCGCTGTTATAACCGTTCAGCTCGGTGATGCCATCGATGTTGTTTGGCCGGACGGTATCGTAGTAAAAGACCGCCTGGTCGGGGGTCGGATCGGCAAAGGCGACCGCCTCAGGATCGTAAGTCTCATCCAGCGCCACCGTGCGCCACTCGGATTTGTTATCCATCTTGTCAATGGACTGCACGCGCAGGAAGTAAGCCTTGTTGGCGCGGAGCGTGCCGGGCTTGTAGGAGGGAGAGGTCAGGAATTTGGTCGGCGTGACCCCGGACGGGTCGGTGCCGAAGTAGACATTGTAGCCCTTGATGCCGGAGCACAAGTACGGCTCTTTTTCGCCGTCTTGGTTCAAATCATAACCAATGTAATCCCCTTCCGGCCAGATTTCGTTGGCGTTGTTGGCGCCGTTGACGCCTGACCAGTTAAAGGCGGGCGAACCGGATTTGTTCTGGATGCCGCGCAGGGCGCCCGAGATGCCGGTGGTGGCATATAGCGGCGCCAGCGGTGGGGTGGGGTCGTACTTGAAAATGAAAATGGTTGACCAGTTGGTGTCCGCGTATTCGATGTTGGTCTTGGTCTTGATCGCATAACGGATCTTGATGCGCAGGTAATAGGTGCCGCACTCGGTCACCGGCGGCGGGGAAAACTCCACCGAATTTGAGTCATGGCGAATGGCCACCCGATGTGAATCTGAATCATCCGTGCCTTCCGGGTTGCGCTCGAAGTACCAGTAAAACTCGTACATCATGGAAGTGACCGGCCAGGTGAAGGTCGGGTTGTTGGTGGTTTTCTGCCAGACGTTGGACTTGATGTTGCCCTTGGCGGTGGCTGCCTTGACATTGGCCATTGCGGTGGGCGTGCGGGTGGGCATGGCGGTGAGGGTCTTGTTGAGCGATTCCTGCGTGTACTTTGCCCAGACATTGCCGATAGCCGTTGCGGTGCGCAGCGAAGCCGGGAAAGGCGTCTGGGTGCGGGTGGGGGTGTTGGTGCGGGTGGGGGTGGCGGTGGCTGAGCCGGTGGGCGTGGGCGAGCCGGTCCAGGTGGGCAGGACAAAGCCGGTGGGGGTGAACGGTCCTTCTGTCGTGGGCTGTTCAGCGCCTGACGGCGGTGTGGCTGTGGCGTCTTCGCGCGGGGTGGGCGTCCAGGTGGCGGGCATTGCCCGCTGGGTGGGCGTATCCGACGGAATCACAAGTGCCGCCGGCAGGGTGGGAGGCGGGAAGGGGTTTAATGCTGAATAGGGGTTGGCAAAGATCAGCAGGTAATAGGCTCCCACCGCCAGTAAAAGCAGGACGAGCAAAATCACCATCAAATCCCAGATGGCAATGCCGCCTTGTTTAACATTTGCTGTTTCAGACCTGTTCATGCACCAGGCTCCTTTCAGTAGGAAAACCCTTCACAGAAGAAAAAATATTCTCCTTCTGTCAGTATATACGAAATATTTTGACTGTCAAGCAAAGCAGGCTGGCGAAACCACTCCACCGGG